>JAJRRG010000111.1 GCA_024279675.1 Alphaproteobacteria bacterium | reverse complement strand
CTTGGGCCAACACAAGACGGGTATCAATATTCTCATTTCGATGGTCGCCAACAATTGTGTGGTCGTTCATCACCACAATCCGATCAGCAATTTCAAGGGCTTCATCCATTTCGGCGGCTAAAAATACCGTCGCCCGGCCAGGGGCCGTTTCGCGGATTTTATTACCAATGTCGCGCCGCGCTTTAATGTCCACACCCTGAAATGGCTCATCCAGTACCAACAGGTTCGATGTTTCAGCCAACCACCGCCCCACCATGACTTTTTGCTGATTGCCCCCGGACAGGCTGGTAATTTCATCCTCATCACTTTGGCACACGATGCCTAAATCAGAAATTGTGCGCTGTGCCGTTTTGTGTTCGCTGGAAAATTTCAGGAATGAAAAATTCGAATGACGGGAGAGAAATGGCAACGTAATATTTCTGGTGATATCAAAGTCTTGAACAACGGCATTGGATGCACGATCCTTGGGGCATAAGAATACACCGGCCTCAATCGCATCGCGTTGAGAAATCGGGGAATAGGAGGTATCAAACAAAGACATTTGTCCCGAAATGGGTTTTACAAGCCCAAAGAGCATGTTGGCCAAAGCGCTTTTTCCACTGCCGACCAAACCGGTTATCGCCACAACTTCATTGGCATGAAAATCCAGTGAAAAAGGCTTGGCGTCGCGGCGCAATACAATGTCTTTTAACGACATTACGGGAGCTCCAGCCTTTGGAATATCTATCTTTGCATCGGCCATCGAATGACCGAGCATGGCATTGACCGCCCCCTCATAATCCAAGGGAATTTTATCCGAGGAACTTTTTTCCGGGGGATCGTTGTTCGACTTATCCTGTTCAAATACGCCGGCAATCATACCATCACGCATGCTCACAATCCGGTCGGCAATCCGGCGAATGTATGACATGCGGTGGGAAATATAAAGAATGGCAACACCTGAATCCCGAAGGCGATCAAGCAACTCAAACAATCGTTTGGCTTCTTTGGCGGAAAGGGAAGAGGTGGGTTCATCAAGGATAAGTAATTTGGGCTGATGGGCCATGGCGCGTGCGATCGCGACAAGCTGGCGATCGGCCAAATTCAGCTCGCTCACCAGTTGAGTGACATCCACATCAAGGGCCATGGCCGCCGCAATTTTCCTTGCCTCAGCGCGGATTTTCCGACCATTAAGGAAAAAGCCAGAACCCGCCTTTGCCAGATGATCCAACATCAAATTTGAGGCAATATCTAGGTCTGGGATGACACCGTCATTGATACTTTGGTGCACCGTTACAACTCCGGAGTGAATGGCCTGAGCAGGAGTTGCGGGACTAAAAGGCTTACCATCTAGCGTAATCTTGCCTGAATTGGCTGAATAAACACCGCAAAGAACTTTTACCAGCGTTGACTTACCAGCACCATTGGCACCCATAAGAACAGTCACCTGCCCCCCATGGAGTGTCATATCTATACCGCGCAGGACGCTGTTGTCGCCGAACGCTTTTGTAATATTGATGAGTTCCACGATTGTGGTTTTCAACGTATATCCTCCCATGTGCGCAGAAACTAGCCACGTAAAATGTCAATTGTCAACACCTATTGACTTTTGCATGTTTGTGACGAAGATTAAGATATGCGATAGAGACAACTGGCGAGACAAAAGAAAGGCACACGCGACATGGATGACAAAATTTATGAACCTTTAAGTATCGAAACTCTTGGCGCGCGCCTAGGCAATGTCGAAGCGGTCGCTTCAAAAATTGGACCGGACAATAGCAATTGGGACGTCAAGGAAGTCGGCGACGGCAACCTCAATCTGGTGTTTATAGTCAAGGGCGAACTTGGGAGCGTTATTGTTAAACAAGCATTGCCCTATGTGCGTCTAGTAGGTGACAGTTGGCCCCTCCCCTTAAAGCGCGCATTTTTTGAATATCACGCTCTTATTCGGCAAAATGAACGTGCCCCCGGTACGGTGCCAGAAATTTATTATTTTGATGAAGTTCAAGCCATTATTGTTATGGAATTTTTTGCCCCGCATGTGATTTTGCGCCATTCGTTGATGGCCGGAAAAAAACACCATGGGATGGCAAATGTCTTGGGGTTGTTTTGTGCGCGCACGCTTTTTCGCGGCTCTGATTTAAGTATGGATGCCGCTAAACGCAAGGCCGATGTTGCACTGTTTGTTGATAGTGTTGAGCTTTGTGACATAACTGAAACGCTGGTGTTTTCCGATCCCTATTTTGATGCAGATCGCAACCATCATACGCCTCAACTCGACCCTGTTGTTGCGCGACTAAGGGCTGATATAGACCTCAAAGTGGAGGCGCATCACCTCAAGGCTAAGTTCTGCAACAATGCTGAAACCATGTTGCACGGGGATTTTCATACTGGCTCGGTGATGGTAACTGAAGATGAAACCAAAGTGATCGATCCCGAATTTGCACTATATGGCCCCATCGGCTTTGACGTTGGCATGTTGTTGGCCAATTTCTGGATGGCCTATTTTGCCCAACCGGGCCATGCGGACTCGTTGGGGGCGCGTGCGGATTATCAGGCATGGATTTTAAGCGTCATCGAAGAAGTCTGGACTGTGTTTTGTGTTGAATTTTCGCGTCTATGGCGGCATGAACGCACGGGCATTCTCTATGAAAAAACCCTTTTTGAAGATCAGGGACATGATTTAGCCAGCGAGCAAGCCCTTGGTCATCGTCTGCAGGATATCTGGCAGGACACATTGGGATTTGCTGGCGTTGAAATCATTCGCCGCACTTTGAGCTTGGCCCATATCGCTGAAAATGACATGATTGAGGACGAGGCCTTAAGGGCTGACTGCGAGGCACGCGGGTTAGAGCTTGGCCGGCATCTGGTCGTCAATCGGAAAGGCATAAATTCCATAATTTGTGCAAATGATCTGGCGCGGGTGATCGGCCAGCGCAACTCAACACTTAAATCCGGGGAAAAACAATGAAAGTCGGCGCACAACATTATCGCTCAATCTGGTATGATACCGAAGAAGCGTGTGTAAAAATTATTGACCAACGTTGGTTGCCCCATGAATTTAGAATTGTTGACCTAAAGAGCCGGGAAGATTTTGCAATTGCTATTCGTGATATGTGGGTTCGTGGCGCGCCCCTCATCGGGGCGACCGCCGCCTTTGCAGTCTCTGAACAAATGAAGAATAACCCCTCGAACGCCTCCCTTAATGAAACGTGGGACGTGTTGCATGAAACCCGTCCCACCGCGATAAATCTTCGTTGGGCGCTTGATCAAATGCGCACCCTTTTGGAAGATGTTCCTGAGGAAAAGAGGGCGGAAATTGCCCACAAGCGCGCGTTGGAAATCAACGATGAAGATGTTGAATGTAACCGTCAGATAGGTCTGCATGGGCTTGAAATCATCAA
The DNA here is from genome assembly GCA_024279675.1 of Alphaproteobacteria bacterium. Lineage (GTDB taxonomy): Bacteria > Pseudomonadota > Alphaproteobacteria > Rhizobiales > Devosiaceae > DROE01. Next base: position 12,001 of record JAJRRG010000111.1, on the reverse strand, counting down.
AAAATTGCTGCCAGCAAAAAACCGGGCGAACCGATTAATATCCTCACCCACTGTAATGCGGGCTGGCTGGCGACCGTTGACTGGGGCACGGCGACCTCCCCCATGTATCATGCGGTGGAAGCGGGCTTAAATATTCATGTCTGGGTGGATGAAACCCGCCCCCGCAACCAGGGTGCCCAACTCACGGCGTGGGAAATGGACAGTCACGGTGTTCCCCACCATCTGATCGTTGACAATGCGGGGGGCCACCTCATGCAGCACGGGCAAGTGGATATCGTTATTGTGGGCACCGACCGCACCACATCCCATGGGGATGTTTGTAACAAAATTGGCACTTATCTCAAAGCCCTGGCAGCCCGGGATAATAATATCCCCTTCTATGTGGCCCTTCCCTCCCCTACCATTGACTGGACGTTAAAGGACGGGGTTACAGAAATTCCAATCGAAGAGAGAGACGGGGATGAGGTGACAAAGGTTCAGGGCAAGCTCAGCGATGGCAGTGTGACGCAGGTGCAGATTTGCCCCGATGGAACCCCCGGTGGAAATCCAGCTTTTGACGTTACACCGCGCCACTTAATAACCGGCCTGATTACCGAGCGAGGTGTTTGCGAGGCGTCGCCCGAAGGGTTAGCCGCGTTATTTCCTGAGAGAGTATTGACGGACTAGCGCTTTCTCATCTGAGTTTAAGAATAAGGTTTTAGGAAGCGGCGTCCAGCAACATTTGTGCCGTTTCGTTGCTGGTCACCACATGGGTTACATAACCCCCGGCAATGGCCGCCAACATGGGGGCGACCTTGCTTGCCCCATCCGATACCAAGAGGCCCACATCAAGCCCCAGCAATTTATCCAGAGTTATACCGATCATATGATCATCCAATTCTCCGGGAATGGGTTGACCTTGGGCGTCAATAAAACGTCCACACAGCACCCCTGTGGCACCCTGCTTCACGTACCAGTCCAGATCCTTATCGCTGGCCACATGGGAGCTGACAATATGACTGTCCGGGTCACAGGAACCGGCGGCAAATATTGCCTTATTGCAATGGCTTAAGGCATCAAGCTGGGCACGAATTATAGGTTCTTGACGCAATTTTGCCGCCAATACAGGATCGCTCAGCACGGCGGGGGCATGCAAGTTTATACATTTTGCCCCCAAATTTTGCGCCATATGGGCCGAACAAATCTCAGCGGTAAATCCGTATGGGGTCGCCATTGAACCCACCAGCTGGGACACGGTCACATCGTCCATTTTAACCTGTTCCACCGCCTCGGCAACCTCATAGACGGTGCGGCCCCACGCAACGCCCAACCGATCCCCCGGATTTAGCAAACTTGGCAGCCAATCTGCAGCACCACGCGCAACGCGCATAAGGCGCTCTTCCTCAGAGCAATTGCCGCCGGGCAAAACGAAGGCCGCCTTTAGGCCAAACTTCTCGCGCAAGTCCTGGGCCAGCTGATGACCGGTAAACACCTCTGGAGCCAATGATATACGAATATATCCTCGCGCCCGTGCTTCCTGCAAATAATTTACAACTGTGGCACGCGAAACTTTTAGTTTTTGGGAAATTTCGGATTGATTTAAGCCATCGTTATAGTACATCCAAGCGGCCTCAATGACGATACTTTCTCCGCTTATTTGACCTACATTACGTCTGCGCGTTGCATTTGCCATCAGGGTCCCTTCCTCAAACAGTCAAACATACATATCGATGAAACGCAGGGCTGACAATTGTCAAAGTGATCCCTTTTTTGAGAGGTCAAAAATACGGGTCATGTTGGCACAACCAATCGCGCAAAAAGTTAAGCAACGATTGGTTATGCCTTCATGTCCATGGGTATTCGTTAAGCTTCAGATTTCAGGTCATTATACATCTGGAAGGCTTTGTCGGGTGTCATCAATTCATGCACCACTTTGGAGACAGCCTTAATCATGGCAATGGGGGAATCGGACTGGAAAATATTGCGCCCCATATCCACGCCAGCAGCGCCCTGATCCACCGCTTTATAGGCCATTTCCAATGCTTCGAGTTCCGGCAGCTTTTTACCACCCGCAATCACAATCGGCACCGGACAGCCCGCTACAACTTTTTCACAACCCTCTTCAATGAAGTAGCTTTTTACATAATGGGAGCCAATTTCAGCCGCAATACGCGTAGCCAGCCCAAAATAGCGGGCATCGCGGGTCATATCTTTGCCAACGCCTGTTACGGCTAAGGTGGGGATGCCAACCTTCATGCCAGAATCAATCAGTTTGATTACATTGGTGATGGATTTGTGCTCAAACTCCGCGCCGATATAAACCTGCGCCGCCATGGCGCAAACACCCATACGCACGGCATCGTCAATGTCCACGGCAATGGTTTCATTGGATAATTCGGACAGAATTGAATTGCCCCCGGAGGCACGCATGACGATGGGTTTGGTAATAGTTGGTGGAATGACGGAGCGCAAAATCCCGCGCGTACACATCAGCACATCGGCGTGCTCAGCCAGTGGCAGGATATTCAGATCGATGCGTTCCAGCCCCTTGGTGGGCCCCTGAAAATACCCGTGATCAAAGGCCAGCATCACTGTGCGACCAGATTTTGGATTAAAAATCCGGCTCATCTTGTTTTTGATGCCCCAATCATAATTGGCGCCGCCTTTCAAGAAAAACCCTTGTTTGTCTTGGGGCGTATTAAGGCCAAAATCTTTACCGTCTTTAATGTCGTCAATGTCTGCCATGATTTTTCCTAATCCATGTCTAAAATTAATTCTTGTGGTTGAGTGAGGTGTTATATTCGTTGAGGTTTGAGCGCTTTTGCCATTGTATTAAAGGAGTTTTGTGGATTGTCAGCACGAAAAACCGCACTGCCGCTCACGATCATATCGGGTTTGCATCCGGCGATCTCATCAATGCTATTTAAAGTAACGCCCCCATCAAATGCCAGAATGGGGCCGTTAGGGCCAAATTCTTTGCGCAAAGTCACTAGCTTGGCGCATGCCGCGCCGATGTCAGGGGGATTTTTGGTGCGCGGATCAAGGGAGAGAACCAAAACCATATCAGGCTTGAGATCAAGCAAGTCGCGTGCATCCTCAATTGAGGTTTGTGGCATCAGGCCCAATCCGACGAGAACTGGACGCCCTGCGGCCTCGGCGGCCTCACGAATAGCTGCCATTGCTTTTGCAGCGCCTTTAGCCTCCGCGTGAACCGTGATAATGTCAGCGCCTTTGGCGACAAAGGAGGCAACATGTTCCGCAGGATTTTCTATCATCAGGTGCACATCGCACACTGCATCCGCATCAATCGCTTTCACAAAATCTGCGCCACCCGTTAGTTGCGGCACAAAAACACCGTCCATAATATCAAAATGCAGAATGCTGCATCCCCATGCAACGGCCTCCTTCGCCGATGCTCGCATATTACCCACATCCGCCGCGAATAGGCCCAGGCTTATGCCCCTGCTTGCGGACTTTAACAAGTCATGCGAATCTGTTGTCATCTTTTAGGTCCTAACCACGTGCGCGCTAATGGTTTCAAGCTATTCACGAAACCTAATTATATATTTGACACACTATACTGACAATTGTCAAAAAGTATGCTTAAAAACTTAAAACATTACATCGATTAAAAGGAAATTGGCCATGGTTCGCAACAGGTGGAACGACACGGAAGCAAATACAGCTCTTATGGAAGCGGGCAATGACCCCGCGGAGCAAAAACTGGCATTGCGCGTTTATTCTTCACGTCTGATTGGACAAGATCCTGATCTGGTGTTGCATGGGGGCGGAAATACATCGTGCAAAGTACAACGTCGCGATCTCCTTGGCAAACAAATGGACGTTTTGCACATCAAGGGAAGCGGCTGGGACTTGGGAAGTATCGAAGCGGCTGGCATACCCGGGGTTCGCCTAACCCCACTCTTAGAGTTGCGGCAGCTAAATGAATTAAGCGACGAAGAAATGGTGAATTTTCAGAGGGCAAATTTGCTCGACTCCACCTCCCCCAATCCTTCGGTTGAAACGCTGATGCACGCATTTTTACCCCATGAATATGTTGATCATACCCACGCCACAGCTATGCTTGCCCTCGCTAGTCTGCCCAACGCTAAAGATGTTGTGAAGGAGATTTTTGGCGACACGCTGGCCATCGTCCCTTTTATCATGTCGGGGCTTGGTTTGGCCAAATTGACCGCTGATGTGTTTGATCAGAATCCCAATGTTGAGGGTATATTGCTAATCCGGCATGGACATTTGACTTTTGGGGACACTGCCAAACAATCCTATGAGCGCCTGATCAAACAGACCAATATGGTTGAAGCGTGGTTGAAAAAAACGAGCGGAACCGTGCCCAAAATTGCCAATGGTCAGTCTGTAAAAATGAATGCAAACGCCACAAATATTCTGCCAATGTTACGGGGTATTATCGGTGAAGCCAATGCCGAACATTTTGCCGACCGCGACCATGCGATGCCAATCATGGATATGCGCAACGGCGATAATGTGACCGAGTTTTTTGCCCGCGATGATCTTCCATCTTTGTCGCGCCGGGGAGTTGCTACGCCTGACCACGTCATTCGCACCAAAAATTACCCACTATATCTAACCCAAGAACATCTGGCCGGCGGGCGCGAAGCCATTGCCAAGGCAGTGGATGATTTCATGTCTGAATACACGGGTTATTTTGAGGAAAACAACGCTAAAAAGGGCGGCATGAAAACCATGCTTTGCCCCACGCCAAACCTGGCTTGGATTGAAGGGGTTGGCGTAGTCGGCATTTCCACCGATGCAAAAGCGGCTTCCATTGCCTCAGATATTTCAGCGCAAAACCTTACTGTTATAAGCCAAGGGGAAGCATGTGGCGGGTTTTACCCTGTGACCGAACAACAAGTATTTGACATGGAATATTGGTCACTGGAACAGGCCAAGTTGGGCAAAGGAAAACCGCCAGTTTTGCAAGGCCACATCGTCATGATAACTGGGGGGGGGGGCGCCATTGGCTTGGCAACAGCACAGGAATTTGCAGCGCTGGGGGCCAATATTTTTGTGGTTGACCTTGAGGAAAAGGCCCTGAAACGTGCTTTAGATATCCTTGGAAGTGATCACGGGGGAATTGCTTTGGACATCACGGCCAGCGGCGCAGCAACCAAGGCCATGGAGGCATGTATTCAACGCTTTGGCGGGCTGGATATTTTAGTTTCAAATGCCGGGGCGGCATGGACAGGGGAGCTTGCGGATTTGGATGATGACATCCTACGCAAGAGTTTTGAACTTAATTTTTTTGCCCATCAAAGCTTTTCCAAGGCGGCAACAAAAGTGTTTACCTTGCAGGGGCGTGGCGGACAAATCCTGTTCAACGTTTCAAAACAGGCGGTCAATCCGGGCAAGGGTTTTGGAGCCTATGGCTTGCCCAAGGCAGCAACATTTTTCCTTTTGCGGCAATTGGCGCTTGAACTGGGTACCCACGGCATCCGTGTAAACGGCATCAACGCCGATCGTATTCGCTCTGGCCTGTTGGACGAGGCCTTTGTAGCCGAACGCGCCAAGGCACGCGGTATAAATGAGGAAACCTACATGGCGGGCAATTTGTTGCGCCGGGAGGTAGAGGCTTCCCACGTGGGTAAAGCATTTGTTGCGCTGGCCCTAAGCGAGAGGACCACGGCTCATGTCATGACCGTTGATGGGGGCAATATCGAAGCGGCATTGCGTTAGTCCGGTTTAACTTTCTTCAACAGGGGGTACGTGCAAGATTATTCGAAACAGAACATAAGAATCGTAATTTAACGTGAGGAGACCTGATCAACATGACCAAATCGCCACTGGTATTAAGCGCCCCTGCCCCGCGCAGTCTTGATTTGATTTTTACCGCAGAGACTCGGGCTCAACTCAATGGACGCTATCGTGTGCTTGAAGTTGAGGCGGAAGATGTTGATAATTTGGATGCCGAAATATTGGCGGACGTGCGCTATATCATCGGGCAACCGCCGCTTGCCAATGCAACCTTGGATAAACTGAGTCAATTGCGTTGCATTCTGAATGTGGAAAGCAACTTATTCGCCAATATGGATTACAGCGTGCTTTTTCAACGCGGTATTCATGTGGTGACAACGGGGCAGGTTTTTGCCCAACCGGTGGCGGAAATGGGCTTGGCCATGGCGCTCAATCTGGCACGGGGTATTGTTGATGCGGACTTGGACTTTCGCACCGGAGAGGAGCGTTGGGGCGGCGATGGAAACAAAGGTGCGCGCCTGTTAAGCGGGGCGAACGTGGGCATTATCGGCTTTGGGGATCTGGGTAAGGCCCTGCGCCGTGTGCTAAGCGGATTTCGATGCGACATCAAAGTGTTTGATCCATGGATGCCCGCCTCCATTCTTAAGGAAAACGAGGTGGAACCCGCCCCTCTTGCAGATGTTCTCAGTTCAAGCGATTTTGTATTCGTGGTGGCTTCTGTGACCAGTGAAAATCAAGGTTTTCTGGGCGCTGAGGCGTTTGCCTCCATGCGTGAGGGGGCCGCATTAATTTTGTTAAGCCGGGCGGAAGTCGTGGATTTTGACGCGCTCATGGACGCGGTTGAAACCGGACATATCATGGCGGCGAGTGATGTATTCCTTGAGGAACCTCTCCCCCAAAATCATCGCGTACGTACGCTTAAAGGGTTTCTACGCTCGGCCCACCGCGCCGGGGCGCTTGATAGTGCATTCACCCAAATGGGCGACATGGTGCTGGAGGATATGGAACTGATGGATAAGGGATTGCCGCCCATGCGTTGCAAACGGGCCGAGAGGGAAACAGTGTCTCGGATGAGGTCCAAGCCGGTTGATAAAAACTAAGGCGGCTTTTATCTACGCGATGCCGAAGCGAAAAACCGGAACCCACTTTTTCTGGCATCGCTTGTCCCATGCGTTGCAAACGGGCCGAGAGGGAAACTGTGTCTCGGATGAGGTCCAAGCCGGTTGATAAAAACTAAGGCGGCTTTTATCTACGCGATGCCGAAGCGAAAAACCGGCCCCACCCCGTGACAAGCACGGGGCATGCTTTTTCTGGCATCGCATTAAAAACTTGCCACCACGCCCATGGCAAGAAGAATTTGACCGCTGGCATAAAATATCCAGACCATTTTGTCATCAAAGGCGAAGCTGAATTTGAACCGCTCGATGGCCAGTACCGCGTCGGAGGCAATGAACAGGGCGGCACCAAGTGAAATGAGCGGCGACACCAAATCAGACGTGAAGGCCGCAATGCCCATAATTGTGATGAAGGAGGCATAGGCGGCGACCGGGATTTTCATATCATTGGGCAAAGACGGGCGTAACCACATATAAAATCCGATGGAAACAAATGGCAATCCACTCACAACAATCCAATTTAGCCAAGTCCACGAAGCGACCGGGACTATGTGTCCAAACAGAAAAACAGCAAATGCAAAATGGGCTAAAAAGAATGAAATCAGGCCGGGGAGGAAAAATTTATCATCCGGTAAATCAAGAAAAAAATCACCGATTGCAGACAGAAAAAAACCTACCGACATAAGAAAAATAGCGGCTTGTGGAACGATGATGCAATAGAGCCCCAGGAAAATTGCCATTGCGGCCTTTATGTAAGGGCGGGCGGCGAAAAATGGGCGCCAGCGCAAGCCCAGAAATATGCATGCCGCGAAAATTGCGAGCCACAATGTAATTTGTATTGGCATTTGGTTTCCTGCAATATTTTGCATTGATGAGTTGGTTTAGTCGTTGGTGTTAAAGAGAGCATTTGTATCAGAGTGCGCTATCAAGAAAAACCGCAATATGGTCAGCCATGTCTTACCGGTCGCTACAAACAACCACATAAACCTAACTATTCATGGGGAAATCTGGGAAAATACTTTCTAGATATTCTGGCGCGGATTCTATGTCCAGTTCAGCAGAATTGTCATTCAAAACAATTCCAGCAAACCCATGAAAAATCGACCATACAAGCAGTTGATTACCCTTACTTCCTGCTTTTCCAACAACCATTGGAGCCGTAATCTGCTCTAAAACTGCTCTTGATTTACTGGCAGATACCTGAAGCACCTCATCCTCATAAAGCTTTTGAGAACCGCCAAACATGAGTTGATATAGCGCTGCGTTTCCAATGACAAATTTCATATATCCACGCCCCGCTGCCAATAGTATAGCGCGCGGATCTTTATCTGGCTCCGCGTCCATTTCATCGCGCATATGCTGAGCAAATTGCTCATGCCCATAGGCAACGATTGCCGTGCGCAAATGCGCCAAGGTTGGAAAATGATGGGCCGGTGCGGCATGGCTCACCCCCGCTTTTGCCGCTACTTTGCGGATAGAAAGCGCATCGGGGCCAAGCTCGCGGATCAATTCAACTCCCGCTTTTACAAGCGTTGCGCGCAAATCCCCATGGTGGTGAGCCGTCTTTTTATTTCCCATAGGTGCACAATAGAGAACTACTTGACAGTGTCAACTTCCTATGCGAACTAGACAGTGTCAACATACTTGGAGAAACCATCATGTCCCTACCCCGAATTAACTTTTTCATTGCCGCCGTACTTAGCATTCTGATCGGCCTGATATCCTACAGATTTTTGTTTCTGGATATGAAATTGGCATTCCCCAATTTTGGTGAGCATATCGATAATCGTAATCTTATTCTAATAGCGCATATTGCTTCCTCGCCAGTCGCGCTGATCATTGGCGCAATTCAGTTTTTCCCCAAAAAACGTGCGGCGCGACCCACTTTGCATCGTTGGCTGGGGCGTATTTATGGCCTTGCTATCCTGATTGGTGGTATTTCGGGCCTTGCGCTGGCGTATAATGCGCTGGGAGGGCCGATTGCCGGGTGGGGATTTGGCTTGCTCGCTGTGATTTGGATGGGTGTGACGGGCAATGCAATCCGCTTGGCAATGGCGCGAAATTTTGTTGAACATCGCAAGTGGATGATCCGCTCGTTTGCCCTCACCTTCGCCGCTGTAACTCTTCGGCTTTATCTGGTTGGTTTTATGGTGGCTGGATTTGAATATGCCGCCGCCTCCATATACATCGCTTGGATGTGCTGGGTGCCAAATTTAATTTTTGCTGAATGGTGGATTAGGCGCGGGAACAGGGCTAAACTGGCAGGATAATAGAAATCCAAGGTATTCCCATAAATGCAAAATGCCATCCGCTCATTTGAATTGAGACGTCAAATTGATAATCTCGTTTATACGTTTGAGAGTAAACGCGATGACGAGGGGCGAATTGCGTTCAAACGTACGGATGGCGACTATTGGATTGTAAGGCACCCACGATTGGGTTGGATTGCTGGCGACATAAACTCAGATGAAGTGTTTGGACGCCCTTGGGAAGTTCTGGCTTCTGATCAAGGGGAAAGGCCACCCGAAGGAATTTGGGTTAGCCGCAAGGGTATAAAATCTTACGTCTATGATTTGGTATATTTGTAACCCGCCGCATTGCCTTTTGCTCGCAGCTTTAGCTTTACTCCGTTCGCACGCGTCCCCCACCCGCCCTCCCCACGAGGGGGAGGGAGAAGAAAGATGGATTTAGACTTCCTCAAATGTGCCCCGGAAAAAGCGCAACACATCAGGCTCTGAGGCAAATCTCAAACCTTTGATTTTATCTGCCTGTTCCATCACCCGGCACACGCTTTGCACCACCACATCCATGTGGGCCTGCGTGTAGACTCGGCGTGGCAAGGTCAGGCGCACCAATTCCAACTTTGGCATATAATTCTCACTTGTTTGCTTATTGCGCCCGGCGGACACGGCCCCGCGCTCCATCACCCGCACCCCTGCATCCACATAAAGGGCTGCGGCAAGGGCTTGAGCGGGATATTGTTCCTGGGGAATATGCGGCAGAATTGCACGCGCATCCAAAAACACCGCATGCCCGCCAATGGGTAAAACAATGGGCACACCGCGTTTTGCCAGTTCATTACCCAGATATTCCACCTGCCCGACCCGAGCTTGCATATGGGCGTCCTGCACACTCTCGGTTATACCAATTGCCAGCGCTTCCATATCACGCCCCGCCATGCCGCCATAGGTGTGCAATCCCTCATAAACTACCACAAGATCGCACGCTTGATCGTAGAATTTTTCATCATTCATCGCAAGGAAGCCGCCAATATTGACCATCGCGTCCTTGTTTGAGGACATGGTGGCCGCATCAGTCAGGGCGCACAGTTCATAAACAATTTCTTTGACCGATTTATCAGCATAGCCCTGTTCGCGCTGTTGGATGAAGTAGGCGTTTTCTGCGACACGTGTCATGTCATGCACGATACGAATATTACGATTATTGCACCATACTCGCAATTCCCTAAGATTGCCCATGGATATGGGCTGACCACCCGCCATGTTGACGCATGTGGCAACACAGACATAAGGGATTTTTTCTGCGCCCACCTTATCAACCAAAGCGTCCAACTTGCTCAGATCAACATTCCCCTTAAAGGGGTGGGTTGAAAGCGGATCGTGGGCCTCGTCAATAATCACATCAACAAATGTTCCCCCCGCCAATTCCTGATGCAAACGAGTGGTGGTGAAATACATGTTGCCGGGCACATAATCGCCGGGTTTAACCAAAATTTGCGAGAGGATATTTTCCGCCCCGCGCCCCTGATGGGTCGGCACGATATATTTGTATGAATAATAATCCTGAATAGTCTTTTCCATATGGTAGAAATTTGAGCTACCCGCATAGGCCTCGTCCCCCATCATCATTCCGGCCCATTGCCGATCAGACATGGCCCCAACCCCGGAATCGGTCAGCAAGTCAATGTAAACATCATCGGATTTGAGCAAAAATGTATTGTAACCGGCGTTTTTAATCGCCTGTTGGCGCTCCTCAAGGGTCGTGACCTTGAGCAGTTCTACCATTTTAATTTTGAAAGGTTCTGCCCAGACTTTTTGGGTTTCACTAAATGAGGTTTGGGATTGATTAGTCATATTATAACTCCACGGTTCAATTTTTCATTGATCTCGCGGGGGGGTAAATGTAGCGTTTAGTTTGTATTTGCTACAAGGACTACCACGAGATTTCTCGTGGCATTTCATCCCTTGTGCATATCCATCAAATTAAAGAATACAATCCAAGTGGCCAAGCTCATTGCTAGCACAGGGATAAAAAGTAGCAAGGAAAAAAATCAAGTGAATTTTCGGAATAATCTTGTTCGGTCAAACAGACCCTCAAGAGTGTTCATGCGTTCTTTGGTTTGCTCCCAATTCTTGTCCTGCACTTGCGCAATTACCGCCTCAATCAACAGCATCGTAACAATCGAGCTGTCCCACGCGGAGGGGACTTCTATATGGCAATTGAATTTGTGGGCCGCAATTTTGGAGATCGGGGAGCCCCATTGATCAGTAAACAGGATTATCATAACCCCGCGTTCATGGGCCATCTCAGCCAAGCGCCGCAAATCATTTTCATACCGGCGCACATCAAATATTACCAACAAATCCCCCTCAACCATATCCAAAAGGTAATGGGGCCATGCATTGGAGTTTGACGTCATATGCGTCACGTTGGGACGTATAACCTGCATATGGGTAAACAAATAGTCAGCCAAGGAGCGCGAAATTCGCCCGCCAACAATCCGTAAATCCCGCCCCGTATCGGCCAGCAAATCACAAACCTGATCAAATTCTTCCGTCCGCACCCGGGAAAAAGTTTGACGTACGTTGTGCGACACTGTGTCGGCGAACCGATTGAGAATATGCTCATCGGGGGCGTGTTCAGCCCATTTGTCATATTTATCGATTGGGCTGGAAATTTCTGCCCCCACCTCGGCACGCAAAGCTTGCTGAAACTTGGGATAACCCGAATAGCCTAGTTTCTGAACCAGGCGAGCCACGGTGGGGGTAGATACCCCGGAACGCTGAGCCAAATCCGTAATTGAGCCAAGGCCTGAGGCAGGATAATTTTCCAGCAATAGCAGGGTGAGTTGCTTTTCAGCGCGGGTTAACTCATCAAACCGGCCCTGCAATTGATCTCGAATGGAATCTGTCATGGGAGTAATTTACACACTTATG
>JAJRRG010000110.1 GCA_024279675.1 Alphaproteobacteria bacterium | reverse complement strand
TATGGTCAACAGATTGAAGTTGCGCTAGTAAGCCATATACGAGGGCAAATGACCTTTGATGGATTGGATGAATTGATCGTGCAAATGGACGCCGATAGCAAAAAAGCTAAAGCTGCCCTTCAAGCTGTAGGGCCCATCTCTCCGTTAGATAAAGAACTGGGTTTCATTATCTAGGGACAGGGACTTTGTCTCTCTCCCGAAAAATCTATTTCCTTTGCCAAAAACGCTTGTTAAAAGCTTTTTTGAAACTATTTCACTTAAATTTATAGGCACAATGATGACCGATTCTAAAACTGGCGCGACCACCCGCGACTATTCCGACACCCTTTATTTGCCCAAAACTGATTTCCCCATGCGCGCGGGTCTACCCAAACGCGAACCCGAATGGCTCAAGCGTTGGGAGGATATGGATATATTTTCCAAGTTGCGTGAACAGGCCATCGACCTCGAAAAATTCACCCTGCATGATGGCCCCCCATACGCCAACGGTAATATCCACATCGGGCATGCGCTCAACAAAGTCCTTAAAGACATGGTTACCCGCTCCATGCAAATGTTGGGTTATAATTCCGCCTATGTACCGGGTTGGGATTGCCACGGCTTACCCATCGAATGGAAGATCGAAGAGCAATATCGCGCCAAGGGCAAGAATAAAGACGCCGTGCCGATCAATGAATTTCGGCAGGAGTGTCGCTCGTTTGCCCAAGGCTGGCTTGATGTGCAGCGCGAGGAATTCAAACGGCTGGGTATCACCGGCGACTGGGACAATCCCTACACGACAATGGCCTTTGATGCCGAGGCAACCATCGCCAAAGAACTGATGAAATTCTCCATGTCGGGCCAACTCTATCGGGGTTCAAAACCGATCATGTGGAGCGTGGTTGAACGAACCGCGCTGGCCGAAGCTGAGATTGAATATCACGAGTATCAAAGCGACACAGTTTGGGTTGCGTTTCCCATAACAAAGGGGCCAGACAATCTACTTGGATCCCGTGTTGTTATTTGGACAACTACCCCTTGGACGATGCCTGGAAACCGTTGCGTTTGTTATTCCGACAAAGTGGCTTACGGGCTGTATGAAGTTGTTGCGGCTGAAAATGATTTTGGCCCACAAGCTGGTGAACAATTTGTGTTTGCCGATAGCTTGGCCATTGCATCTGCTGAAAAAGCTAAACTAGAATTTAAGCGCATTTCAGATGTGAGCAGCGCCGACATGAAGGGCATGCTTTTGGCGCATCCTTTGGCAAAACTAAATTTGGGCGGGTATCAGTTCGATGTCCCTATGCTACAGGGTGACCATGTTACCGAAGATGCGGGAACAGGCTTTGTGCATACGGCGCCGGGTCACGGCGTGGACGATTTTGAAAATTGGGTTTCCAAACGCAATGAAATTGAAAGCATGGGTATCGATTCGTCGATCCCCTTCACAGTGGATGATGCGGGTTATTACACAAAAGATGCGCCTGGTTTTGGCCCGGATGCGGAAAACGGCCCAGCCCGGGTGCTCGATGATAAAGGCAAGAAGGGTGACGCCAATAATCGCGTAATTGCCGCATTGATTGAAGCAAATAATCTGTTTGCCCGTGGTCGGGTAAAACACGATTACCCCCATTCATGGCGCTCCAAAAAACCCATAATCTTCCGCAACCCCCCCCAATGGTTCGTCTATATGGACAAGGATTTGGATGGAGGAGCTGGGGATACATTACGCTCGCGCGCTCTTAATGCCATTGACCAGACCCGTTTCGTCCCCGCTTCAAGCCAAAATCGCCTGCGCGCCATGATCGAAAATCGCCCCGATTGGGTGCTGTCACGCCAACGGGCATGGGGTGTGCCCATCGCCGTTTTCGTCAACGTTGATACCAATGAAATCCTCAAGGACGAAGCGGTCAACGCCCGTATCATCGAAGCTTTCAAGGCCGAGGGCGCAGATGCATGGTTTGCTGACGGCGCAAAAGAACGCTTCCTTGAAGGCGTCCCCGATCAAGCTCAATGGACCAAGGTATCAGACATTCTGGATGTGTGGTTTGATTCAGGCTCCACCCACGCCTTTTGCCTCGAAAATAAAGAAAAATGGCCCTATCTGAAATGGCCCGCCTCGCTTTATCTTGAAGGCACCGATCAACATCGCGGTTGGTTTCATTCATCCCTGCTCGAAAGCTGTGGCACAAGAGGGCGCGCGCCCTATGATGCCGTACTGACCAATGGGTTTACCATGGATGCCAAGGGCCGTAAAATGTCCAAATCCATCGGTAATACTGTGGCCCCTCAGGACATTGTCAAACAATATGGCGCCGATATTTTACGCCTTTGGACGGCCTCGGTTGATTATTGGGACGATCAACGTTTGGGCGATGAAGCTATTAAAACCAACGTCGAAACCTACCGCAAAATGCGCAATTCATTCCGTTTTATTCTGGGCAGTCTTGCCCATTATACCGACGAAGATGTGGTGGCGTTTGAGGATATGCCCGAGTTGGAGCAACTTATGCTGTCCCGCCTTTCCGCATTGGATAAAATCGTGCGGCAGGCCTACAAGGATTTTGATTATAAAAAAGTCGTTTCAACCCTATCCAATTTTATGAACTTGGAACTTTCGGCGTTTTATTTCGACATCCGTAAGGACGCGCTTTATTGCGATCCCATTTCTTCCAATACCCGCCGCGCATCGCTCACGGTGCTTGATGAATTGTTCAATTGCCTGACCACGTGGCTGGCTCCGGTTTTGGTGTTTACCATGGAAGAGATTTGGCTGGAACGTAATCCGGGCTCTAATTCTTCCGTGCATTTGCAACTGTTCCCCGATGTTCCAACCACTTGGGCCAACGCGGAACTAGATGCCAAATGGGCAAAAATTCGCACAGTCCGTAAGGTGATTACCGGCGCGCTGGAAGTTGAACGTAAAGGTAAAACCATCGGCTCCTCCCTTGAGGCATCCCCTATTGTTCATATCGCTGACACCGATCTTTACGTGGCGATTTACGGACAGGACATGGCGGAAATATCCATCACTTCGGATATTGAAATTGTACAGGGTGAAGGGCCGGTTGAAGCCTTCAGGCTTGATGATGTTCCCGGTGTGTCGGCGGTATTTGCCCGAGCACAAGGCAACCGTTGCGCCCGTTCATGGAAAGTATCCCCGGACGTGGGGAGCGATGAGGAATATCCTGACCTGTCCCCCCGTGATGCCGAAGCCATGCGCGAGCGTGAGCAGACATTAGGGGCAGAATGAACAAATTTACGGAAAAATCCGCACTCTTTAGCTTGATCTTTGGCGTTGATGCCATGCTGATAGATCGGGCGCACAAGTTTTATCAAATAAATATCGAAGGTTGGACGGGGGGGGAATTCGTCGAGTTCCTGCCGTTTTTGGATTATGTGCTGGTTTGGAATAGGGGTGTTTCCCTGGGCCTTATGGGGGCACTTCCCCAGCCAGTCGTTTTTATTGTCATCGGGATAGCCTTCGCAACCCTGTGCTGGTGGTGGTTCACGGCGAAATCTTTTACCTTGCGGCTTGGCTTGGCCTTGGCCCTTGGGGGAGCGTTATCCAACATTATTGATCGCTTTCAATATGGCGCTGTGGCTGATTTTTTCCACCTGCATTGGGGTACACAATCGTTTTTTGTGTTCAACATTGCCGATGCCATGATCACATTTGGGGCAATGCTCTTGCTTTTGGACATGGTTTTGCCAAAAAAGAAGATAATTACTTAACTTCATTTTCACCTAAATCTAGCTTTTCGCTAGATAATATCCTAAATACACATTTCCGCCGTGGGTTTACGGTTTGGAAAGAGGCGGTTTTTCATG
>JAJRRG010000109.1 GCA_024279675.1 Alphaproteobacteria bacterium | reverse complement strand
TAGACAAGAAACATTCTCCTGAAGCAAATTTGATAATAGCAACTAAAGCAAAGACCTCAGGCGCGTGTGACAAAACACTTATTATGGAATCCGCAAAGACACAATAAGCTCAGTTCAAATAGGACAATTTTACGCATCCTAATGACATAGGGAATAGATCACGTGAAATATGCTGAAAAAATGGTATTTATTGACGGAATCACTTATAAAATAATCATGCGTTAATAATAGGAAATAGCACTTCGTGACTGATACGACTGACCAGAACGACCAGAGTTCGCCAAACGACGATATTTTGCCTGTTTCCATTACCGATGAAATGCGTAAATCTTATCTTGATTATGCCATGAGCGTAATCGTTTCGCGCGCATTGCCCGATGTACGAGATGGCTTGAAGCCTGTGCATAGGCGTATTCTGTATTCCATGCACGAAAGTGGCTATGAATGGAATAAGCCCTATAAAAAATCGGCTAGGGTTGTCGGTAATGTTATCGGCAAATATCACCCCCACGGTGATGTGGCGGTTTACATGTCCCTTGTACGTATGGCCCAGCCATTTTCCTTGCGGGTGCCGTTGATCGATGGACAGGGCAATTTTGGTTCCGTGGACGGGGATATGCCCGCCGCGATGCGTTATACCGAAGTGCGCATGCAAAAGGTCACGCTAAATCTCTTGAGCGACCTGGATAAAGACACGGTTGATTTTTATCCGAACTATGATGATTCTGAAACCCAACCCTCCGTCCTGCCCGCGCGTTTCCCCAATTTGCTGGTCAATGGCGCCGGTGGTATTGCGGTTGGCATGGCCACCAACATTCCTTCCCACAATCTTGGGGAGGTTATTGATGCGACTTTGGCCGTATTGGACAATGCGCACATCACTATTGATGAGCTTATTGATATTGTGCCGGGGCCGGATTTCCCCACAGGCGGGATGATTTTGGGCCGCGCTGGCATTCGCTCTGCTTATGAAACTGGACGCGGCTCCGTTCTGATGCGTGGCAAAGTTGCCGTTGAAGAAATCCGTAAAGATCGCGAAGCCCTGATTATTACTGAAATCCCCTATCAGGTGAACAAAGCAACGATGATCGAAAAAGTTGCCGACCTTGTGCGTGATAAACGCATTGAGGGAATCTCTGATATTCGCGATGAAAGTGACCGTCACGGCATGCGGGTGGTTGTTGAAATCAAACGTGATGCCTTTGCCGATGTGGTGTTAAACCAGCTTTATCGCTTCACCCAGCTTCAAACATCGTTTGGGTGTAACTTTGTGGCCCTTAATGGCGGCAAGCCGCAACTGATGAATTTGAAGCAAATTCTCACCGCCTTTGTGGAGTTTCGCGAAGTTGTTGTGACCCGACGAGCCAAGTTTTTGCTTAATAAGGCCCGTGATCGTGCCCACATCCTTGTTGGCTTGGCTGTCGCCGTTGCCAATGTTGATGAGGTCATTGCACTTATCCGCAAAGCCCCAAATCCCGCCGTTGCTCGCGAGCAATTACTGGAGCGCCATTGGCCCGCCGTTGATGTGGAACCGCTTATCCGCCTGATCGACGATCCGCGCCATCAGGTTAATGCAGATGGAACTTTCCGGCTTTCCGAAGAACAAGCCCGCGCAATTCTTGACCTGCGCCTTGCCCGTTTGACGGCCCTTGGTCGCGACGAAATCGGGGACGAGCTGTCCATACTTGGAGCGCAAATCACGGATCATCTGGATATTTTGCGTTCAAAAGAGCGTGTTGTGGCCATTATACGCAAAGAACTTGAAGATGTGCGTGACCAGTTCGCCACACCGCGCCAGACCGAAATTACCGATTATGCTGCGGATATGGACGATGAAGATTTCATCGCCCGCGAAGATATGGTCGTGACCGTGTCCCACGCCGGCTACATCAAGCGTGTGCCACTTTCCACCTACCGGGCGCAACATCGTGGCGGTAAGGGGCGGGCAGGGATGTCGACCCGTGACGAGGATTTTGTTGCACGGCTGTTTGTGGCCAATACCCATACCCCTGTGTTGTTTTTCTCTTCCCGTGGCATTGCCTATAAATTAAAAGTCTGGCGTTTGCCCCAAGCTGCACCCCAGGCTAGAGGCAAGGCCCTGATCAATCTTTTGCCATTGCAAGCCGGGGAGCGGATTACTTCGATTATGCCACTGCCCGAGGACGAAGACAGCTGGAGCGAATTGGATATTATGTTCGCAACAACCCGGGGAACCGTGCGGCGAAATTCTCTGGCGGATTTTGCCGAGGTACGCGCCAATGGTAAAATCGCCATGAAACTAGAAGAGGGCGATGGCATTGTCGGTGTTGATACCTGCGAGGCCGATGCTGATATTTTGCTGACCACCTCCCTAGGACAGGCCATACGCTTTAACGTTGGCGATGTGCGCGTATTCACCGGGCGCAATTCCATTGGGGTTCGCGGTATTCGCCTGGCTGAGGGTGATCATGTCATATCAATGACAATCCTTGCCCATTTTGACGCAACACCTGACGAGCGAAACGCCTATATTAAAATGAGCCGTGCCATGCGTGGTGAAGCTGAGGATATGGGCACTGAAGCAGAACAGGATGAACCTGTTTCAGGTGAGGGGATTTCCCAAGAGCGCTATATAGAAATGGGCGCTGCCGAGCAGGTGGTTCTCGCAATTTCGCAAAACGGTTATGGCAAGCGTTCCTCAAGTTTTGAATATCGTGTCGCAGGGCGCGGCGGCAAGGGCATCGCCGCCATGTCAATCACTGACAAAACCGGCCCCATTGTGGCTTCTTTTCCCGTTGAACACGATGACACAATCATGCTGGTAACCGATGGTGGCAAGCTTATTCGTGTGCCAGTAGATGGCATCCGCATTGCGGGTCGCGCCACGCAAGGGGTGATAGTTCTTGATACAGCAAAGAATGAAAATGTAGTTTCTGTAGAACGTATATCCGAGCCTGAAGACGATGACGAAGACAATGATTCTGATTCTGATGCGGATTCTGGTACTGCTACACCACTGGTCGATCAAGACGGTGAATCTCAAGCTGACTCTGAGGGTAATGACGACGCTGAGGGCAATGACGACACATAAGGAAATGGGTCGGTAAGTGTGCGAAAACCACAATCCGTAAATTCGCTGGAAAAATTAGGGCGTGTGCGATTGTCCAAGTCGTTTTTCATGCGTGATATGCTCTATTCTGAGATAAGCAATTTTTATGGCGTTCCCAATATTCCCGATAATCCTGATTTGGCGATAAAGGCGGCGACGCGCCTGTGTGAAGAATTACTTGAACCCTTGCAGGAACGATTTGGCCGCATAAGTATCCGTTCGGCCTATCGCTCGCCTGAGGTTAATAAATTTGGGAACGACAACAAACTTGGTTGTGCCAAAAACGAAGCAAATTACGCAAGACATATTTTTGATCGCCTCGACGCCAATGGAAAGATGGGCGCCACGGCAACCATCGTCGTCAATAGTTTCGTGGACTATTATGAACAAACGGGGGACTGGCAGGCGATGGCGTGGTGGATTCATGATAATCTACCGCCGACAGATTTGGATTTTTATCCAAAACTGGCCGCATTTAACATTTCTTGGCATGAAAAACCGGGTCGAGAAGTATATAGTCAAACTAAGCCAAAGGGCATATTAACAAAGCCCGGTATGGATAATTTTGAGGGCAGGCACGAGTCGGCATACGAGAAATTTCTTGCAACGCTTTGAATTTTCTATCACGATATTTTTTTAATATTGCCAAGGCTACCCATATGCTTGACCCCGCTACACTGTTCGCCTTCACCATTACCTGTTTAGTACTTGCCGTTGTGCCAGGGCCAAATGTTACGGTTATCATCGCAACCGCTTTGGCGCGGGGGCCGGTGGCAGGATTGGCCGTTGTTGCAGGAACTCAAGTCGGCATTCTCTCCATGATCTTTGTTGTTGCCATTGGTTTTGATGCACTGGTGGGCTTTATGGGATGGGCGTTCGACTGGATTAAGCTTTTTGGCGCGCTGTATTTGATTTATCTTGGCTATAAAATGCTGCGTTCAACGGGAAAACTTGGAAAAGGTGAGGCGGCCAGTCAAGAATCTTTGATGAAACTTGCGATGCGCGGATTTTTAATATTATGGTCCAACCCCAAAACCTTATTGTTTTTTGGCGCTTTCATCCCTCAATTTGTCACCTCAGGGGAACCGGCCTTTCCGCAATTGATGTTGCTTGGGCTGATTTTCTTTGCGGTGACTGCAGTGACAGACAGTATTTACGCGATTTTAGCCGGTTCCGCTGGCAAAGCCCTCAGTCAAAAGCGCGTGAAATTTCTCTCACGGGTTTCAGGCTCTATTCTTATGGCCGGAGGCGTTTGGCTCGCAACCCAGCAAAAAACCTAAATTCTTAGTGTTCGCCTTGCATCTAGGTAAAAGTCGTGGCAAACAAAATTCATGAAAAGACTCACAGGATTTTACCCCGGATCATTTGACCCCGTCACAAACGGACATCTTGATGTAATTGAGCGCGCGTGTCGTTTGGTCGACACACTCTATGTTGGCGTGGGCATGCAAGTGGGCAAAATGCCGCTTTTGTCCGACGATGACCGCGTTTCATTGCTAGAGCAGACTATCGAACCCATCGCAAAACGAAGCGAAACAGTGGTAAAAGTCGTGCGCTTTGAAGGCCTGATGGTCTTGAAAGCCCGCGATTTGGACGCAAAACTTATCATCCGTGGACTTCGCGATACTACCGATTACAATTACGAAATGCAGATGGTGGGCATGAATTCACAAATGGCGCCGGATTTGCAAACTGTTTTTGTCCCCTCCAGTCCCCATGTTCGCCACATTGCAGCATCATTGGTGCGCCAGATTTCGGCTATGGGTGGTGATGTCTCCGCCTTTGTTCCGCCACTCGTATTACAGGCTTTAAACAAATTATGAATGCACCAAACAACCAGTCAAACCGCACCATTGGAGTGATGGTGCTTTTATTTGTCCTGCTTTTTGCGGGCATCTTATTCGTGCGTTATTCCCCCTGGGCCACGCCTGAATTTGCTGGCGGGCTATCGAACACACAAAATGAACAGATGGAGAGTGATCTTCCCTCCGGCCCTGATGATGGCGAAGAATCTTCATTGATCAATGAGGCGGATCTGCCAGTTTTGGAAATGGTGCTGGAAAGTGGAACCGTTTCCATATTATTGCGTCCAGATTTAGCGCCAAATCACGTCTCGCGCATTATTGAGTTAAGTGAATCTGGTTTTTATGATGGCATTG
>JAJRRG010000108.1 GCA_024279675.1 Alphaproteobacteria bacterium | reverse complement strand
TTTTGTTGTAGTTGGCAAAGTAATTACGAGGTAATTGCAAGTTAATTGCCAAACTGATGAATTAACGCTTGCAATTGAATGCCTTCACCGATTATTCACGTCCTTGGAGAGGTGGCCGAGTGGCTGAAGGCGCGCCCCTGCTAAGGGTGTAGGCGAGGAATCGTCTCGTGGGTTCGAATCCCATCCTCTCTGCCATTTCCTTTCAATATTACAGATTTTTCACATCGTTTATGTGCTAGGTTTAGTTAGACCGCTCTTGTGATTATCTTTGACATCAGCGTTGGAAAAAATGGACTTGTCATATTGTTCATGGCAAACGCGAAGGGGTCAACTCCAACCTAAGGTAAATCCTCTAGATTCGTTTATGGTTGCAGCCCACCGCACTTGGCCTGCCATTTGTCAAAACTGGCAGAACTCAGTCTGCGTTCGTGGTATAGCTAAAAAACGGTTATACCCTTCTCTGACTGCCTCAAAATACCCATGACTTGCGCATCTCTACGCCCTGTTTTTTATTCAATATCTCCCCAGTTATTTTGCCTATAAAAATCCACCCATAAGTCAATATTTTGGATAGTTCTATTCCTAGGCGTGTTGACAGGATGGATACCTTTTGCAGGTTGAACGGATGACAGAGAAATCCTCCATTGCCGAGCGGTTGGCGAGACGTCTTAAAGAAACTCGTAAAAGCAAGGGACTTAGCCTTGAGGCGACGAGCAAATTGTCCGGTGTCTCACGCTCCATGCTCTCCCAGATTGAGCGCGGTGAAAGCTCCCCGACGGTGGCGACGCTTTGGAGTCTCACACGTGCCTTGCGGGTGGATTTCGCGGGTCTCTTGGATGAGGGAAATGCCGAGGGGACAATTAAGGAAATCATGCGGGCAAACCGCACGCCAACGATTGACTCCCAAGGGGAGGGATGCCGTATCCGCATTCTTAGCCCCCCGGATCAGGCCGGAACTTTAGAGGTCTACGAAATTGAATTTTCAGTCAATGGCGCATTGAAAAGCGCGCCTCACCGGCAAGGTTGCGTGGAGCATTTAACTGTGCTTGAGGGGGCATTATCCGTTGTTACGGGTGATGAGCAGGCTAAGGTCGAGCAAGGGGATACGATTCGCTACTCAGCCGATCGCGATCATGAAATATTGGCAAAAGGTGCCGCCGCCAAAGCGTTGCTGATTGTATATAATTCGTAAAAAATCCTTTATTGTGGATTAAAATCTAATATATTGACATTTTTGGTTGAAATGGAATAGTGGGCTCAATCAAGAGAGCTGCTAGGAGACTTGCTTTGACCAATCCATTTTTAGACCACATCACAAATTCACTGCATGAGATTGAAAGCGCTGGTCTTTATAAGCGTGAGCGCCAGATTGTATCTCCACAGGCCGGTCGCATTGATGTTCAACTTGGTGATACGCGCCATGATCGTGTGGTAAACCTTGGTGCCAACAATTATTTAGGTCTTGCGGATAATCCCCGCCTCACCAAAGCCGCGCGAGATAGTTTGGATGTCGAAGGGTTCGGCATGGCCTCCGTGCGTTTTATATGCGGCACAAAAGATCAACATATCAAGTTGGAACAACGCCTAGCATCGTTCTTAGGCAAGGAAGATGCCATATTATTTGCCGCCTGTTTTGATGCCAATGGTGGACTGTTTGAGCCCCTGTTGACCGCCGACGACGCGATCATCTCCGACGCGCTCAATCACGCATCCATCATTGATGGCATTCGCCTGTGCAAGGCTAAGCGGTTTCGCTATGCAAATTCTGATATGGCGGAACTTGAGGCGCGGCTGGTTGAAGCCAAAGAAGCGGGCGCACGGTTTGTTATGATCGCAACAGACGGCGTATTTTCTATGGATGGACATTTGGCAAAATTGCCCGAAATCACAGCTTTGGCAGAAAAATACGGGGCCATTGTTATGGTTGATGATTGCCATGCCACCGGTTTTATGGGGCCGCAGGGGCGCGGCACCCCTGCCCATTTTGGTGTGGCTGAGGGGGTGGATATTGTCACGGGAACCTTGGGCAAGGCATTGGGCGGCGCGATTGGCGGATATATCGCCGGGCCGCAGCCGGTAATTGATCTGTTGCGCCAGAGAGCGCGGCCTTATTTGTTTTCCAATTCATTGCCCCCAATGATAGTTGCAGCCGGGCTAGAGGCCATTGATCTGGTTGAACAAAGTGATGATCTACGCGCCAAGCTTTTTGAAAACACCAAATTTTGGCGGAGCGGTCTGGAGGCACTTGGCTTTGACCTGTTGGACGGGGAGCACCCAATTGTCCCGGTTATGTTGGGTGATGCAAAATTGGCTCAAGAAATGGCAACGCAACTCTTCGACGAAGGGGTGTTTGTTGCTGGGTTTTTCTTCCCCGTGGTACCAAAAGGAAAAGCGCGTATTCGCACACAAATGAATGCGGCCCTGAGCCGGGATGATCTGGAATTTGCCTTAACTGCCTTTGAGAAGGTGGGCAAAGCCATTGGGGTGCTAACATGAGCGAGCAAGCATACAGTGATAACACCAACGGCATGAAAGCGTTGGTCAAGGCCAAGCCTGAAATGGGCCTTTGGATGCAAAATGAACCGGTGCCGGAAATTGGCCCGGATGACGTGCTGATTAAAATCAAAAAAACCGGCATTTGCGGCACAGATATTCATATCTGGAACTGGGATGAATGGTCGCAAAAAACCGTACCCGTTCCCCTAATAACCGGCCATGAGTTTGCCGGTGAGATTGTCGCCATGGGAAGCAGTGTGACGGATTTATCCATCGGTCAGCGGGTGTCCGGGGAGGGGCACCTGATCGGTAAAAAGAGCCGAGCCAGCCGCGCCGGGAAGTGTCACCTAGACCCTGAAACGCGCGGCATTGGGGTGAACGAACCTGGAGCATTTGCGCAATATTTGCGTTTACCTGCCTTCAACGTTGTCCCCTTGCCCGATGATATTAGCGACGATATCGGTGCCATTCTTGATCCATTGGGCAATGCAGTGCATACGGCCCTGTCGTTTGAATTGATCGGCGAGGATGTGCTGATTACCGGGGCCGGGCCCATTGGCATTATGGCGGGCGCGGTGGCCAAGCATATCGGCGCGCGTCATGTGGTGATTACGGATATTAATCAGGATCGTCTGGATTTGGCGAAGAAGGTTGCCGATGTGACGGCGGTGAATGTCTCAAATACTGACTTGAAGCAGGTATGTAGTGATTTGGGAATTGTCGAAGGTTTTGATGTGGGGCTTGAAATGAGCGGCTCGCAACTTGCCCTTGACCAGATGATCGGCGCCATGGTGATGGGCGGCCGCATCGCCATGTTGGGTATTCCGCCCGGAAAATCTGCGGTGGACTGGTCATCCATTGTGCTCAAATCCATAACAATCAAGGGCGTTTATGGGCGTGAAATTTTTGAGACATGGTATAAAATGCTGGCGATGTTGCAAAACGGACTAGACGTCAGCGCTGTTATTACCCACCGCTTCAAAGCGGATGATTTCAAGGAAGGCTTTGCCGTGATGAAGTCCGGCTCAAGTGGAAAAGTTGTGCTGGACTGGGGCTGAAACATGCCGCGCTCAAGACTCTTGACGCGACCTGTTTGATCAATTTGTTGTTTTTGATTTCGCCATCCTATTGTTTCCAGGTGCGCTCCAGCAGGTTAAGCCAGTTCTCGTGACAAATTTTCTTCATTAGTGATTTGCCGACCCCATGTTGCTCCATGGCGTGGCGCAAGTCCAGCAAACCCACGACGTCGCCGATTTTCTCAGGGACCATCGCCCCGTCAAAATCCGAACCCAGACCAACCCTGCTCTCCCCAACGTGGCTGATCAAATAATCAAGATGGCGCAGCATCACGTCCAGCCCTGTTTCTGAGTTCATTTGCCCGTCCTCGCGCAAGAATGCCACCGCGAAATTCAGCCCCACCATACCGTTGCTGTCTTTGATGGCACCCAATTGCCGATCGCTTAGATTGCGCGCATGCTTGGAGATGGTATAGGCGTTTGAATGGGTCGCAACCAGCGGTGCATCGGAGGTTTTCGCCACATCCCAAAATCCGGCCTCATTGAGGTGGGACAGGTCAAGCATAATGCCCAGCCGGTTGCACTGACGTACCAGCTCTTTACCTGTATCGGTCAGACCGGGGCCAATGTCCCCACTTGATGGAAAGCGAAACGGTACACCATGACCAAAGATCGTTGGCCGACTCCAAACAGGCCCCAAAGAACGCAGACCCGCCTTGTGGAATATTTCCAGTGCATCAAAAGTCTCATCAATCGCCTCAGCGCCCTCCATATGCATGATGGCGGCCATGAGGCCATTTTCCATGCAATTGCGGATGTCAGCAACGCTAGTGCAGATTTTAAGCGCCCCATCATCCTGCAAGCGCGACAGGATCGCAGCTTGCGCCATGGCAACCGGTAACGCATCCTTATAAGCTATGGCGGGGGGCAGGGTGAGGTCGTAAGTTGGACTACACATTTCCTCGTCCTTAAGGGCAAGGTCAGGTTTGGATGGGATATAAATGGCAAAAAAACCACCGGCAAATCCGCCTTTTTGTGCCTTTGGCACATCAATATGAGCGTCATAGCCCCGAAGAAATCCCTGACGCCCCTTCGGGCCCATGAAGAATTGTTTCAACAGCACATCATTATGCCCGTCAAATATCAGGGGCAAAGAATAATCAGTCATTTGAACCTCACTTTAGCAAATCAAGTGAGATGACCCTAGGAGGCAGATGGCTTTATGTCTATGATTTAACTCTACATTGTTTCAACGATTTGAGATATGAGCGATATTCATTCCTTACCGATCCTTGACCCATTGGACAAAAAACTGAATGCATTCCGTCCGAACCTAGCAGATGTCACATTACTTGGGCGGGTGAAAAAACCAATGGCGCATGTTGTTGAAGTGCCGTCCACCTGCCTTTCTCAAAAGCCAATAGGTTTTCATCGACCACAATAATTTTACCGGATAATTTGCAATATTGATGCCTGCGAAATTTCCTTGCTAGAAAATAAATTTTGGCTTGTGGGAATAAATACCCCCCTTCGTTTGTATACTTAGTAGCTCTGCCATTTTGGCGGGCTTCAGAGTTACAAAAATTGGAGTTAAAAATGAAATTCGCAAAAATATCTACCCTGGCATTCGCCACACTGGCCCTTTCAACCGGAGCAATTTTCGCAGCGGCCCACGGCGGCCCGCCCGCCTCAACAGGACAGTATGGGGATGAAATATTCCTGATGGATCAGAATAAAATGACCCTCTACACGTTTGATAATGATACCCGTGGCAAGTCCAACTGCAATGGCGAATGTGCGGTGAAATGGCCACCGTTGGCTGGGGCGGCAGGCATGGCGCTTCCCGCAGGTTATTCTATGCTTACACGGGATGATGGCAACATGCAGATTGCCTATAAAGGCCAACCGCTATACCTTTGGTTTAAGGATGTTAATCCAACCGACATGAGCGGAGACGGTGTTAAAGGCGTCTGGCATACAGCGCGCCCATAGGTGAATTGGCCTGAATGCCGATACCCACTTATTGGGTATCGGCTATATTTTTTACTGACTTGGGATGCTTTGACGACTTGATGATGAATAAGTTTCAATTAGAGCTAAAAAAATCACTGCCCGACCTTTGGCGGTATGCGTTTGCATTGTCCCGCGACCGCACGAATGCAGATGACATTGTGCAGGATTGCGCAGAGCGCGCCGTGCGAAAACGTGACCAATGGCAAAGGGATCGCCCGATAAAGCCTTGGCTCATGACAATATTGCTAAATATTTATCGAAACCAATATCGACGCGATACCTATTTGCGTTTGGTGCCTATTGATGATGATCAGTCCAAGCTGCATGAGCGCCTACCCGCCCCCTCATCTGAGCAGGACCGGATAGAACTTGCAGCAACGGCGCACGCAATTAATCAACTTCCCCCCGAACAGCGCGAAGCTTTGTTGACGGTTGTAGTCGGCGGGCTAGACTATGGGGAAGCGGCCAAGACATTGGACATTCCCCGCGGAACTGTGATGTCCAGAATTTCACGAGCCCGTGCGCGCTTAAGGCAGATACGCGCTTTAGAAAACGGATCGGTCAGGAGAATCAAATGAGCGAAGAGCACATTAAAAACGAGATCACTGAGGCGCATTTGCATGCCTACGTGGATGGCCTCCTATCCCAAGCTGATGCGTCAAAAGTTTCGGACTACCTTATCCAGAACCCAGAAAAAGCTGATGAAGTTGCCGATTGGGCAGCGCAAAATAAAATGCTGGATAATTTGTTTTCCCATGAAGAGGCGGAGTTACGAACACAAGATATTGATTTGAGCATATCAGTGGACAGGCCCGCAGTTTTTGCAAAGTTCTTGCGCGTTGCCGCGATGATTGCAATCGTTGTTGCTGGTGTTGCCAGTGGCTGGGTCGCCCGGGGCACAATGCCGGTGCAAAATGTTTCTCTGCAGGTTGCAACAGTACAAAATGCCCGTGCCGCCCACGTACTTTACACCAGTGAAGTGTTACACCCTGTTGATGTGGGGGCGGACCAAGCCGCACACTTGGTTGATTGGCTTTCGAGTAGGCTAGATACGAAATTAATCGCCCCGGATTTGTCGAGCTCAGGATTTTCTCTGGTAGGCGGGCGCTTGTTGCCTTCCGGGGACAATCCTGCGGCACAATTCATGTATGAGAATGGGGCCGGGCAAAGATTGACGGTCTACGCATCCCCTGGGAACGAAGAAAAGTTAGCCTCATTCCAGTTTGAAAAATGGGACGGATTCTCCAGCGTGTATTGGCGCGATCAAAACCTTCAATATGCTATTGTTGGAGAAATGGAACGGGAGCAATTGATTGCTATTGCAACGAATGTTTATCGGCAACTAATTTAAGTTCTGGATTGTTAAAGTAGCAATGTATTGTATCTGGACAATTTATCTACTAGACAATATTGAAACTTTACCATCTTGAGGGGGATGACATGAAACTTAAACTGAGTTTACTTCTAAATATTGTATTGATTGCGGCCTTGGCCTTTGGCGCCTACAAAGTGGTCTTCCAGGGAAGTGTTGAAGAGGCAGATGATGGACGCACTGCAATTTTGGTGAGTGTTCCGGAGCGTGAATTTTTGCTGAGTGAAATGCGGACCTTTCTTGAGCACGTTCAGGAAATCGTAGTTGCGATTTCTGAGGACGACATGAGCAAAGTTGAAGAACTGGCGCTTAAGGTTGGCACTGCTGAAATCGAAATGGTACCCGGGCCATTGTTTGCGAAATTGCCGCTAGAATTCAAAAATTTAGGCATGGATACCCACAAATTATTTGATGGCGTGGCCAAGGAAGCCCTCGATACAGGCGATGGCAAAGAGGTGACACGACTTCTAGGTGATCTGTTGCAAAACTGCACGGGTTGCCATGCGGGCTATCGGTTGGATATCGAGCCAGCAAGCTAAACAATTTTGCAACTATGGCGCTTGAGGTGGGTATTTAATTTCTCGTATCATTTCAATTGTTAACACAGGTCGTAATCATGATACTTTCAGGCAAAAAAGCCATCGTATTTGGTGGTACATCAGGCATTGGCTTGGCCACATCTGAGGCGTTGGCCGCCGGTGGTGCCAACGTGATTGCTGTTAGCCGCAACCCGGACAAGGCGGGTGAAGTGCCCGCTGGAATTACGCTGTCCAAGTGCGATGTGCTGGACCGTGAAGGGCTGGCCAAACTGTTTGAAGCGCATAACGGCTTTGACATTCTGGTCAGTGCTGCCACGGGTGGTGGCCGCGCAATCGGGCCGTTTCTGGACATGGATTTGGATGGGTATCAGGCCTCGTTTGACAAACTTTGGGGCTATACAAATGTGGTACGTTTGGGCACGCAACATATGAGTGAAACCGGCACAATCGTGCTGGTCAGCGGCGCGCCGGCCCGTAAATGCAAAACGGGGCAAATCGCCCTGTCCAGTGTTGGTGGTGCAGTGGAGGCATTTGTGCGGGGTTTAGCCCCTGAAATTGCGCCGCGCCGGATAAATGTAATGTCACCTGGGAGCATAGACACGCCCATGTTCCCCGGAAAAGGCGATGAACGGACAGCACTCTATCAAAAAATGACCGCAGGTAATCTTATTCCCCGCGCGGGAACCGCAAAAGAGGCGGCAAAGGGCATCATGTTCCTGATCGAAAACGATTTTGTCACCGGCACCACCGTTGATGTGGATGGCGGCTGGGTCTTGTCCTAAGGATCACCGCCATTACAACTTAGTGTGATTAGGTCTGCATCTGCGACAATGCTAGTTCCTATTTTATGAGCATATACACACAGTGCGAAGATTTTCATTTAGTTCCGGGTGAGCGCACGCTATACCGACTGGGATGTGATATTGTCTGGGAAATTGGTGCGCCAAATTCCGGCTGGGAACTGATTGTCAAAAAAGACACTACGTTCGATATTTCAGTGCCAAGATGGCTGGAGTGGCTGCAAAGCCCCCACGATCGTCGTGTATTGCTTGGCGCGGCCATCCACGACGAATTATTGTTGTTAAAATTGGACACTGTATTTGCCTCCGCTGAGTTCCATCGCGCTATTTTAGCAAGAGATACACCACCGTTTCGCGCCTGGATATTATTTGTCTCGACCCTTGTTTGGACAGCGGTGCGCCGAAGCCTCAAAATCACCCGCAGTTAGAGCATGCTCCCAAAATTGTGCAGCAGTTTTGACAAGAAATGACGCGCGAAAACAAGTAGACAAGGCAGGTTGCATGATTACCATTGAACGCGATAGCTTTTGGCTTTCGTTCTCTCTTGAGGGAGCGCGAAATTAGGCGTTAGCCCGGACAAGGAGGGCATTAGTGTTTAATATTCAAACACATGCCCCTTTACTGATTTTTATTTCAATCATGTGTTGTCCGAATACGCGAGGGGCAAGCATGTGCCGCTGACAATTCATCACATTGCTTCCCAAAGTGAAGGTCGGAAAATGCCGGTGCCGTGGATCATAAATTCAGTGTTTTACAAAGGGGAGCTGGTCACGCTAGAGATTAAACCCCACAGGCATTTAGATAAGTTAATTGGATAAGGAAGTGGCCCATGCAGAAAATTTTGGTTCCCGTTGACGGCTCAATTCATGCGGCTAAAGCGGCCCATATTGCCGGTGATCTGGTCGAGAAATATGACGGTAGAGTCTATTTACTTTTTGTCTTGGTTGAAGGCAAGAAAGCCAAAAGTTTACTGGACCTGATGGTGGCCAGCAGTTTTGGGCCAAAATTGCGTTCAGTTTTACAGGCACAGGCGAAGACCCCCGACGGCATAGCCTCCAAAACGGCGCTTCATGCGGCAGGGGAAAAAATATTGGCGCAAGCTGCGACCAAGCTTCATCATCGTGGCCTCAAGACGAATGTTTTGGCGATCGGAGAGGGCGATCCGGTTGAAGCTATTTTAGTCGCGGCAAAATCTGTCGGGGCAAACACCATTGTTCTTGGCAGTCGCGGGGTAACCAATTCCAAATTATCCTCGTTTGGCAGTGTGTCCCACGCAGTGTTCCAGCGCGCTGAATGCACTTGTATCGCGGTAAAATAGGATTTTGAAATAGTTCGGCTCCTAAATCACAAATATTGCCTGTTATGCAATCGCGCCCGCCAGTTTCATACCCTGCAAAATGGCTCGTTTGGCATCAAGTTCTCCAGCCTCATCAGCGCCCCCTATCAGATGAACCATGACGCCGTTATTCTCCAGTTTTTTCCGTAGGGCATCATTGGAAACCTGCCCAGCACAGATAACGATTGTGTCGACCTCAAGAACTTGAGCGGCATCCTCAACACGAATGTACAAGCCTTGGGCGTCAATCTTTTCATAGGTGACATTGCCAAGCATTTTTACGCCCCCCAATTTCATTTCGGCCTTATGAATCCAACCGGTGGTTTTGCCCAATGTGCGACCAAATTTGTCGCCCCGTTGGAGCAGATATATCTGGCGTGAGGGCATTGGGGGGGAGGGACGCGCCGCCAAACCTGCTTTTTCCCCAGCCTCATCAGTCCCCCAATTCTGATCAATGCCCCATTTTGTCTGAAATGCAGGAATGGACATGTTTTGCGTTGCCGGGTCGTGCAATAGGAATTCTGCCGTATCAAACCCGATACCACCCGCACCAATTATCGCCACCCGTTTGCCCACCGGTTTTGCACCTGTGAGCGCGTCGAGATAGGTCATGACCTTGGGATGATCAATGCCCTCAATGTCGGGGGAACGTGGAAGAACACCCGTTGCCAGCACCACATGATCATATCCCTTTGAGAGTTCATCAGCGCTGACAAACTTGCCAAGTTTTGTCTCAACATTGGCTCTGTGCAATCGGTTGGTGAAATAGCGAACGGTTTCGTCAAACTCATTCTTCCCTGGAATATTGCGTGCAATGTTGAGCTGTCCACCCAAGCGGTCCGACGCCTCAAAAAGCGTGACCCGGTGCCCCCAATCAGCAGCCTCAGCGGCCATACTCATGCCCGCAGGGCCAGCGCCAACGACGGCAATGTTTTGCGGGTTGCTCGTCTTTCCCATGGCGTAAATTGTTTCATGGCAGGCGCGCGGATTCACCAGACACGAACAGGTTTTCATGGAAAATATGTGGTCAAGACAGGCCTGATTGCAAGCGATACAGGTGTTGATAGTTTCGGCATTGCCCTGTCGGGATTTTGCGACAAAGTCAGCGTCGGCCAAAAATGGGCGCGCCATGGAAACCATATCCGCATCCCCAGCCGCCAACACGTCCTCAATTTGTTCGGGCATGTTGAACCTGTTACATGCGATCACCGGGATAGAAACTTCCTGCTTCATCGCTTTTGTGACCCACGCCCATGCCGTGCGCGGGGCAGCTTGGGCGATGGTGGGCACCCGCGCCTCGTGCCAGCCAATCCCTGTGTTGAGTAGGGTCACGCCAGCTTTTTCCAGCTTTTTGGCCAAAGCGACGACTTCGGGCCAGGAACTGCCGCCCTCAACAAGGTCAATCATGGAGAGGCGGAACATGATGATAAAGTTCTTCCCAACGATTTGCCGTGTTTTTTCAACAATTTGCAAAGGGAATTTGATTCTATTTGCGAACGAACCACCCCAATCATCGTCCCGTTGATTGGTGCGAACCGCAAGGAATTGATTGATCAGATACCCCTCGCTTCCCATGATTTCCACCCCGTCATAACCCGCCTTTTGAGCGCGTTTCGCGCAGTTGGCAAAATCTGCAATGGTGTGTTCAATATCCTTCTCGCTCATCTCGCGCGGTTTATGCGGGCTGATGGGCGCTTGAATGGGGGAAGGTGCCACAAGGTTTGGCGCAAAAGAATAGCGCCCCGTATGCAGAATTTGTAGCAAGATTTTGCTGTCGTATTTATGAACCGCATCGGTGACTTTGCGGTGTGTGGGGATGGCGGCATCATTGTCCAATCGACCAAAACCCGCCTCTTCGCCGGGCATGCCGGTGCCCCCTTCAAGATTGGGTGAGACGCCCCCCGTGACAATCAGGGATACGCCGCCCTTTGCCCGTGCCCCATAAAATGCGGCTATGCGCTCGCCTGTTTTATCCACTTCCTCCAACCCCGTATGCATTGAGCCCATCATCACACGGTTGCTAAGCGTGGTGAAACCCAGATCAAGGGGGGAAAACATATGAGGATAATGCATTTTGTGGCCCGTCTTTTCTCGTAAAACCTGCCCCAAAAGTAGAAGCGAGCCTGCGCACTGTCAAACGCAAAAAATGGGAACTGCGCCGAATAACGCAATCCCCATATTGTAGGCATTGATCGCAGAAGTTGTTATGCTCCGGCGGGTTTGCGATCCCCCTTTATCCATTTTATCGCATCCGGATAATCAAAGGCGAGGGAGACAACATCAATCACAAGTAAAACCCAAAGATAAATGCTGTAATTGTCGACTGACTCGGGCCGGTTAAATACGAGAATTCCCACAAGAATTGTCCATGGAATAAGATGGGGTAGGGCCATGGCTTTGGAAAATCCGCGATCCATCACTATGACCGGCATGTTCAGCATCATGCCGATATTGGCAAGAAAGGTGATGAGTATCCCGCCCGGCTCCTGATAAAAGTACAGGCTAGCCATATTGACGGGCACCAGTACAAAAGCCACCCATATCTGCACCCAGCCGGGCAATGATCGGAATGAGGTCCATATTTGTTTGATCATATTTTAGGCCTTTACATATTTTGTTTATATCAACAAAGTGATGCAACTTTAGCCCGGTTTCAATGGAAACAAAGCGATGATTAAACTATATTATGCACCCAATTCATGTTCTTTGGCACCCCATATTGCCCTTGAGGATGCCGGGGCAACCTATAAGGCGATCCTAGTTGATTTTAGCAAGGAAGAGCAGCGCTCCCCTGAATTTCTTGCCTTGAATCCCAAGGGCCGTGTGCCAGCTTTATTAACTGGTAACGGCGTGGTCAGTGAGAATCCGGCAATCTTGTCCTATATCGCCCAAAGTTTCCCGGATGCAAATTTGGCGCCAATTGGCGACCCATTTGCCTTCGCCCAAGTACAGGCGTTCAATGCATATATCGCTTCAACTTTGCATGTGGCCCATGCCCATGGAAGGCGCGCATCACGATGGGCCGATAGCCCGGCCGCAATCGCCGATATGCGCAATAAAATGCCTGAGGTGGTCGCCGCGTGCTTCCAGACGATCGAGCGTGATATGTTCATCGGACCATATGTCATGGGGGAGCAATACACTATTTGCGATGCGTACTTGTTTACGCTGGCGCAATGGATGGAGGGCGATAAGGTAGATCCGACCACAGTGCCAAATATTCATGCCCATCGAGAAATGATGTTGCAAAGACCACCTGTTCAACGGGCTATTCAGCAGGAAAGCGCAGCACAATAGAATTGTGACCCTAGGTTTTGCGCCGTATGGCGAACGTATTGACACCCAGAGCCAGCACCAGCAGCGCACTACCAATTGCTTCAGGCAGGGCGATGGTCTCCCCAATGAGATAATAGGCGCTGGCCAATCCGAACACGGGCACCAACAACGAAAATGGCGCAACGATGCTGGCGGAGTATTTTGATATAAGCCACGACCAAGACCCAAAGGCTAATGTCGTAGAAACATAGACCAAAAAGGCAATGGCCCCAATGCCCGTTAGCGTGAGGGAAGTCATGGCGGTTTGAATGTTGCCCCAACCTTCAAAAGTAAGGGACAAAATGAACAATGGTATGGGTGATACAAGGCTTGACCAGACCAAAAAGCTAAGCATGTTGACTTTACCCGCATGGGCCGTCAGCAGGTTTGCAACCGCCCAGGCCATAGCAGCCAAAATGACCAGCACAAACGGCAACAAATCAGCCGAAGTTGAGCGATAACTGGCGATGATGATCATCCCCAAAACGGCAATCGCGCCGGCGATCATTTGCAGGGTTTTGGGACGCTCCTTGAGTAAGATGACCGCAAGGAAAACTGTAAAAAACGCTTGCACTTGCAGCACAACCGAGGTCAGCCCCGCCGGCATACCAAGGGAAACACTGGTAAAAATCAAACCAAATTTCACAACCCCAAGCGCCAAACCAAATCCCACTACAATTTTCCATGAACATTTTGGCGCGGGGATAAAAAACACAAATGGCAATGCGGTGAGAGAAAAGCGAATCGAAGCGAGCAAAAGTGGCGGGATTTCCCCAACGCCAATTTTAATCACAACGAAGTTTATCCCCCAGATTGCGGTGACTAGTACGGCCAATAATATATGACGTATGGGCATCGTAGAGAATTCTCTTTAAATGGTCTGAATTTAAAATATTCTGCAAAAGGAACCTGCGGGTTCCCTGAATAATTGAGGTTAAGTAGAAAAAGACGTTTCCGCTATTGATAATTATTGATAATACTCATCAGCACAATTGATACAGTTGATATATCATCAAGAATGAAGAGTAAGATTGCACGGAGAATTACATTGCACGGAGAATTACATTGATCGTATGTTGCGGTGAGGCCTTGATAGATTTTTTACCCGCTCAAACCCTTGAGGGGGCAAAAGCATTCCAGCCGTTTAATGGCGGGTCAATCTACAATGTGGCCATAGCACTTGGGCGACTGGGCCATGATGTTGGTTATCTTGGGGGGCTGTCAGAGGACTTTTTTGGGCAAATGCTGGTTGAGGGTCTCAAGGCCAGCAATGTGGACCTGTCCTATGTCGCCATGTCGGCTCGTGCCAGCATGCTCGCCTTTGTAAATTTGAAGGATGGTCAGCCACAATATGCGTTTGTGGATGAGGGATCAGCGGCGCGCATGCTAAGCACTGAACAAATAGCAAAAATCTCTGACCAAGTAACCACACTGCATTTTGGCTCAATCTCGTTGATAAATGAGCCTGTTGCCTCGACGTTAGAGCAATTGGCAAAAATAAACAAAGACCGTTGTATCATATCTTTGGATCCAAATATTCGCCCAACAGTGGTGGTTGATCGTGAGACTTATCTGGCACGATTGGAGCGGATGATTGCATTGGCTGATATCATCAAAATTAGCGACGAGGATATGGACTGGATTTAC
This sequence comes from Alphaproteobacteria bacterium, assembly GCA_024279675.1. Lineage (GTDB taxonomy): Bacteria > Pseudomonadota > Alphaproteobacteria > Rhizobiales > Devosiaceae > DROE01. The sequence continues at coordinate 6,042 of JAJRRG010000108.1, read as the reverse complement.
CCCAATGCGGACCATAAGAGTTACGTGCGAAAATGGCTTGAACAGGGCACGGCGTTGGTAATTATCACCAGAGGCAGCGAGGGAGCCACCGCATTCACCAATATTCACGAAATTGATCAGCCGGTGGAAAAGATCACCGTGTCCGATACCGTGGGAGCGGGAGACACGTTTACAGCTGGATTGCTTTCGTCATTGGAGCAACAGGGCCTGTTACAGCGGGAAAAATTGGCGCATATTTCTGCAAAACAGTGGAAACAAGCAACAAAACTCGCCGCCCACGCCGCCGCAATTACCGTCTCACGCGCCGGGGCTAACCCGCCTTGGCGGCACGAGATTTAAGCGTATTAGAATTGGCCCAAGGTCTAGCCCTTGGGTTCTGTACCTTTGTCTTATTCAATCCGCAGGCCGGTTGTTGGGTCAAACAAATGTATGGATTTGGGCTTGAATGTAACGTTCATCATGGCCCCGTTTTCCATGGAATGGATACCGGCGAGGCGCACGACCATATCAGCATTTCGCCCGCCAAGATTTGTATGAACCAGCGTATCAGCACCCAGTTGTTCCACAACATTCACCACCAGCTCAACACCGCTATCTTTGCTCTTGGACACACTGATGTGCTCAGGACGTATGCCAAAAGTTACCTTTTGACCGGCGCGATCCGCCATAGCCTTGCCAAGCTTTATAATGCCACCATTGGGTAAAACAACGGCTGCGCCCTTGGCGTCAAATTCTGCCTCGATAAGGTTCATGGACGGTGAGCCGATAAAACTGGCGACAAACACCGTGCGTGGGTTTTCATATATTTCGATGGGGGTGCCGAGTTGTTCAACCACACCGCCATTCAGTACGGCCAAGCGATGCCCAAGGGTCATGGCCTCCACCTGATCATGGGTCACATAAACGCTGGTTATGCCAAGGTCGCTTTGCAGTTTTTTGATTTCCAGACGCATCTGCACGCGTAATTTTGCGTCAAGGTTAGATAGAGGTTCATCAAACAAAAATACCGCTGGCTCCCGCACGATGGCGCGGCCCATGGCGACCCGTTGACGTTGTCCCCCACTCAGAGCTCGGGGAGGTCGCTGAAGATAATCCTCGATCTCAAGAATTTTGGCTGCCCGTTGCACGCGCTTTTCGATCTCATCCTTGGGAATTTTCTTGATTTTAAGGCCATAGGCCATGTTTTGATAAACACTCATATGCGGATAAAGCGCATAATTCTGGAACACCATGGCAATATCACGCTCGGAGGGTTCCAGCTTGTTGACTACTTTCCCCTTGATAGAAATTTCGCCCTCTGTGATGCTTTCAAGCCCGGCAATCATGCGTAAAAGGGTTGACTTACCACACCCGCTGGGACCAACGATAACGACAAATTCGCCATCATTGATCTTCCAGTCAACGCCCTTGATGACTTCAACGTCACCGTAGGATTTTCTTACACCATCTAACAGGATTTCAGCCATGGTTTGCTTCTCTTTGGTTTAACTATTTGTCGGTTTCAGTTAGGCCCTGAACAAACATTTTCTGCATGCTCAAAACCACAACAATCGGGGGGAGCATCGCCAAAAGCGATGTCATCATTATCAGGTGCCATTCGGGCGCTTGTTCTGCGGATTCAAGCATTTGCTTGATGCTCATCACAACCGTGAACATGCTTGAATCTGTAGTGATCAGCAGGGGCCACAAATATTGGTTCCAGCCATAGATAAACAGGATCACAAAAAGGGCCGCGATATTGGTGCGAGACAGAGGCAGAAGAATATCCCAGAAAAACCGCATGGGTCCCGCGCCATCAACCCGTGCTGCTTCCAGCATTTCATCGGGCACGGTCAAAAATACCTGTCGGAACATGAACGTCGCCGTGGCCGAGGCAATCAGGGGGATGCTTAAACCCCAATAGGAGTTGAGCATGCCAAGATCCGCGACCACCTTGAATGGGGGCAATATCCGCACTTCAACCGGCAACATCAGGGTCAAAAAAATCATCCAGAAAAAGCCCATGCGAAATGGGAACTTGAAGTAGACAATAGCAAAGGCTGAAAGCAGGGATATGGTGATTTTTCCAACTGCAATCATCAACGCAACGATGAGCGAATTAAACATCATCATGCCCACAGGTACTGTATTTCCGCCACCGGCCCCCACAGTAAAAGTAGTGTATAAATTGGCAAAGAATTGATCGCCGGGCCACAGGGGCAGGGGCACCTGCGTCATGCGCACCGCATCATGGGTGGACGCCACAAAGGTAATCCAGATCGGGAAGGCCACAATGGCAATGCCAAGGATAAGCGTTGCGTGGGCAATGAAGGTGATAATGGGTCGATTTTCAATCATGCGTATTCGACCTTTTTCTCAATATAGCGGAATTGGATAACGGTGAGGCCAATCACAATAACCATCAGCACCACGGATGGTGCCGCAGAGCCCCCAAGATCAAGCCCGACAAAACCGTCGTTGAATACTTTATAGACCAAAATTTCGGTGGCCTTGGCCGGCCCGCCTTGGGTTACGGCGTGGATGATGCCAAATGTATCAAAAAACGCGTAGACCACATTCACCACCAACAAGAAAAACGTCGTGGGGGTAATCAGGGGGAAGATGATGGTGAAGAAGCGCTTCACCGGCCCCGCCCCATCAATACCCGCCGCTTCAATCAGCGATTTGGGAATGGATTGCATGGCCGCGATGAAAAACAGGAAGTTGTAGGCGATTTGCTTCCACGCCGAGGCCATAACAACCAGTGACATGGCTTGGTCACCGTTCAACTTATGGTTCCAGTCAATGCCGATCATATTGAGGAAGTAGACAAAAATTCCCAATGTCGGGTCAAACATAAACACCCATAGCGCGCCCGCAATAACTGGGGCGACAGCGTAGGGCCAGATAAGCATTGTGCGATAGGTGAGGGCGCCTTTTACGATTCGATCCGCCATGGCGGCGAGCATCAAGGCCGCGCCCATGGCAATCCCGGCGACGGTGACCGAGAAAAACGCCGTACGTCTAAACGTGTCAAAATACAATTTGTCCTGAAAAAGGACTTCAAAATTTTCAAACCAGACAAATTCGGTACTTAGGCCAAACGCGTCTTCAATCAAAAGGGACTGATATAGCGCCTGCCCAGCGGGCCACATGAAGAACACCAAGGTGACGATGATTTGCGGCGCTACCAGCAGGTAGGGCAATATCGATGTGCCAAAATGTACGCGTTTTAACATGTAACAAGCTTTCGCTGCTGAATATGCAATTGGGTTAAGAGGCTAATGTTGCCCCGGTCTGCAAAAATACAAATGCAGACCGGAGATATTTTTTGAAAACAATAGCTGAATTAAAACTTAGCTATTGGCGCGTTCGAATTTTTGAAGCAACGAATTGCCGCGCTCAACCGCAGTATCCAAAGCTTCTTGAGCGGTCTTGGAACCGGCCCAAACTGCCTCAAGTTCTTCGTTGATAATGTCACGAACCTGCACAAAGTTACCAAAGCGCACACCGCGTGAGTTTGGAGTTGGTGCATTCAGGCTCAACTGCTCAATCGCAGTGTCTGTGCCTGGGTTAGCTTCATAAAAGCCCTGCTCTTCAGACAGAACAGCGGCGGCAGTTGTAATCGGCACATAGCCGGTTTCCTGATGCCACCAAGCCTGAACTTCAGCCGAGGAGATGAAGTTCATGAACTCAGCAACGCCTTTATAGTCTGCATCATCTTTGCCACGCAGAACCCAAAGGGTTGCGCCACCAATGATGGAGTTTTGCGCTTTGTCAGCCACGTCAGTATCCAATGGCAACATGGTTTGAGCAAAATCAAACTCAGCCTGTGAAACCATCGAGCCATAATAGGCGGATGAGTTCATCCACATGCCACATTCACCAGATGTGAACAGGGACAGGGAATCGCCACGACGACCACCATATTTGAAGATGCCACTTTCCTGGCTATCCGCGATGGATTGGATGCGATTAACAATGGCTTCATTGTTGAATGTGAAGCGCGTATTGATGCCGGCAAAGCCGTTTTCTTCGGTGCCCATGGGAATATTGTGCCATGCGCCATAATTTTCCAACATCACCCATGACTGCCAGCCAAAGGAATAGCCACATGTCATGCCACTATCGAGCAATGCCTGGGCCGCCGCGTTAACTTCGTCCCAAGTTGTTGGAGCAGAAGCAATGCCAGCTTTTTCAAATGCGTCTTTGTTATACCAAAGAACAGGCGTTGAGGAGTTAAACGGCATGGAAAGCAGATTACCGTTGGTGTCTTCATAATAGGAAACAACCGCTGGCAGATAAACTGACTTATCAAACGCCACGCCCGCATCGGACATAAGTTCGTAAATTGGATAAACAGCGCCTTTGGCTGCCATCATGGTTGCTGTGCCAACTTCAAACACCTGCACAATATGCGGCTGAGCGTTGGCGCGGAATGCAGCAACAGCGGCTGTCATGGTTTCTGTGTAATTTCCTTTATAGGAAGGCACCACAACATATTCGGACTGTGAGGCGTTAAAATCGTTCGCCATGCGTTCGACGCGTTCGCCATTGGCCCCGCCCATCGCGTGCCACCATTCGATTTGTACCTGTGCTTGGGCTGATACTGTCAGCGCAACAAAGGCACTGGCCCCAAGGGCCGCCAATTTAAGTTTGTTCAAGATCATTATAGTCTCTCCCTGTTGAGTTCATTAAACTTGTTTGTCCTAAGTCGCGGACATGAACCTTTTATAACGGGAGCAGAAGTCGCACCAAAACATATGTCTAAGTAAAACTGTTACGAACCAAGGCATGCAAAGAGCGCCATATTAAATGATGCTGAATGCGTTTTTTCCTTGACGGTCCCCACTCCCTCGAAGCCGTGAGATTGCGAGTAGATCGCCGCCGGGTCAAGCGCTATTTCCAAAAAACGTGCTTTTTGGCTCGGTTTTTGTAAATATATTCACAGGTTAAATTGGTCTGAAAACCCCGTAAAACAGGGCTATCCGCGTCCAATATAGGGCATTTGTGTGGCAGTTATCGTCATAAACTGCACATTGGCATCAAGGGGCAGGTTTGACATATATATAATCGCATCGACCACGTGGCGCACATCAAATGTAGGTTCTGGAATTGTTGTGCCATTGGCCTGCAACATCCCCTTGGAAAAATTTGCGCTCATCGGGGTGGCGGTGTTGCCAATATCGATTTGGCTACAGGCGATGTTTAGGCCGCGCCCCTCAATTGAGATGGACTTGGTCAACCCGGTCACGGCATGTTTTGAAGTTGAGTAGGGTACGGAGTTGGGTCGAGGCACATGGGCGGCGATTGAGCCATTGTTTATGATCCGGCCCCCCTGTGGTGTCTGGTCGCGCATGGTGCGAAAAGCTTCACGCGCCACAAGGAAAGCGCCAATCAGGTTAATATCAATGCCCGCCTTAAAGGTTTCAAGGCTTGTTTCGTCGATTCGGGCGGCGGGCAGAAATGATCCCGCATTATTAAACACCACATCTATATGGGGGAATTGTCTTTTGGCTTGAGCAAACAAAGAAATCACTGATTCTTCATCTGTGACATCGCACACAATTCCAAGTACCTCGCCTCCAACGGCGCTGCATTCTTTAACCATCGCATCAAGGCGCGTTTGGTTTCGGCCACAGACGATGAGGTCATACCCTGCGCGCGCCAGCCCTAGGGCGCTTTCTTTGCCGATGCCCGACGTTGCCCCGGTAATAAGAGCAGTTCTTGTGTTTTTCATGCCTAAATACCTTGTTACATATAGTGTTATCCCTGTCCTAAGCAGAATCACCCGGTCGACGACCATAGGTTAATGGCTTACGGTTGGCCCCAGCAATACCTAGAGTCCGCGCCTTTCGTTAACGCAATATTAGAATTGATTAACACTTGGTAACCAGATGTGTGCCAATTCTGCAACAAGTGGAGCCCAACAGAGCAGGATGGGGCCGAAAACCGATTTCTTGTGTTGCGTCCGCCGTATCCATCCGTATGTTCAGTCTTGCGAATCCATGCATGGGATCGTTTGCCGGTCGCTGCATGCTCACAACTTAGATCCAACTAAGT
>JAJRRG010000107.1 GCA_024279675.1 Alphaproteobacteria bacterium | reverse complement strand
TAATGTCCTCAGAAATCGCTTTCTTCTCTTCTTCCAACCGTTCAATACGCTCAATAAGCGCACGCAACTGATCTCGACCTACACCAATTTCTGACATCAAATTTTCCTTAGCTTTTATGAAATCTGTTCAAAGCCCAAAAACGCGAAGCGATCAAGCTCCTTTTAGGTGTTTATCCACATCGATAAATTGTGACACCGCTGAAAAAAATTGAACGTGCTCGCATTTTTGACAAAACATCTCTCTATTTGTTCTATAAGGTGGGAACATAAAGCGGGCTAAACCTGAATATCAACATCAAACATATACGTTCAAAGGCTTATTTACGACAATGAACATTTTCTCCTCCGCTATCACCTCAAAATTATTTCACCTGACTTTATTCTCATCCATAATTCTTGCCGCGATATTTGTCTTTGCCAGCCCGGCCAAGGCAGATTTGAGGGTATGTAACCAAATTGGCAAACCCATTTCCATCGCCCTTGGCTATCGAGCCGAACGCGGATGGCAATCCGAAGGATGGTGGGTAACCGCCCCAGATACTTGTGCCATAGTTTTTGAAGGTGATCTAAATTCCAGATTTTATTACCTGTTTGCCGCCGACGATATTGCCGTAGGAGCATGGGATGGCACAGTATTTATGTGCACTCGAGACGAAACTTTTACCATTTTTGGAGTTGAAGATTGCCTCGCCAGAGGGTACGAGCGGACAGGTTTTTTTGAAATTGATACTGAGAACCGATCCGATTGGACAATTCAGCTGACTGAATCAGACATTGAACGGGCCCCTGAATAATCAGGCACCAAAAATATGCACCCTTATCGCTGCACCAAAACTTGAGAGCTAATAATTAAAAATGAAACGCAATCGCCGTGTAAAAATTCTCGCAACCCTTGGCCCAGCCTCAGATACAATCGAGATGATCACCAAACTTGTTCACGCGGGTGCTGACGTATTCCGCATCAATATGAGCCATGCGAGCCACGATTTAATGGACCAAACCATTGAAAGAATTCGGGCCGTCGAAAAAGATATTGGTCGCCCCTTAGGTGTACTCATTGATTTACAGGGGCCAAAAATTCGCGTTGGAACTTTTGCCGAGGGTGCCATCACGCTAAAAACTGATGACATCATTACCCTTGATTCTAATCCCGACGCGGGGAATCAGCAGCGTGTTTATCTGCCCCACCCGCAGGTTTTTGAAGCGGTAAAACCCGGGCATCGTCTTTTGCTCGATGACGGACGCATTCACATCGTGGCAACAAAAGTTACCCCCGATGCAATCGAGTGCCGTGTCGTGCATGGTGGAAAATTATCAAATAAAAAAGGGGTGAGCGTTCCCGATAGCCTGCTTTCCATGAGTGCAATGACCAAAAAGGACCACGCGGATTTGGCCCACGCCCTGACCCGCGAGATCGATTGGGTTGCCCTAAGTTTTGTACAACGCCCCGAGGACATTATTGAAGTAAGAAAAATCACCAAGGGGCAGGTGGGCGTTCTGGCAAAAATCGAAAAACCCCAGGCCATCGAACGTTTGGATTCAATTGTTAAATTGTGCGATGCATTCATGATTGCCCGTGGTGACCTGGGGGTCGAAATGCCACTGGAGGAAGTACCCGGCCTACAAAAACGTATGATCCGCTTGGCCCGGCGCTATGGCAAACCGGTTGTTGTAGCCACACAAATGCTGGAAAGCATGGTTAGCTCCCCTATTCCCACCCGAGCTGAAGTCTCTGACGTTTCAATTGCTGTATTTGAAGGGGCGGATGCCATTATGCTTTCCGCAGAATCTGCCAGTGGCGATTTCCCCATTGAAGCCGTTTCAACGATGGACAGAGTGGCAACTGCCGTTGAAAAAGACCAAAATTATAACGCAATCATCCGCTCCCAGAGTGCCGAGCCCGAAGCCACAGCCGCCGATGCAATTTCAGCCGCCACACGCCAAACGGCAGAAACTTTGGATTTAGCGGCTATCGTTACATATACATCTTCTGGTTCCACAGGTCTTAGAGCCGCCCGTGAACGCCCTTCAAAACCGATCATTGCCCTTTCTCCAAAGATACAGACCGTACGGCGTCTATCATTGGTCTGGGGGCTACATTGTGTGCAAACACGCGATGCCAACGACCTGGATGACATGGTGGATAAGGCGTGCGCAATTGCCTATTCAGAGGGCTTCGCTCGCCCCGGCGATCGCATCGCCATTACCGCCGGTGTTCCTTTGCGCACTTCCGGTTCAACAAATATGCTTAGAATAGCTTTTGTAAATCAGGATGGGTCCGCTTCTTCTTAAAAAATATGCAATTATCCAGCACAAGATTGACACAACGAAAAAGGCCCGCAGAATTGCGGGCCTTTTTCAAATTTAAACAACTAAGTGCTAAAATAATGCTCTAGTCAAAATAGACTTTAAAGCAGGATTTAGCCCTGACGCGCTTTGAAGCGCTTGTTGACTTTATTGATGATGTAATAACGACCACGTCGACGCACCAACTTATTATCGCGATGCCGCCCCATAAGTGCCCGTAGTGAATTGCGAACTTTCATGTCGATGCCTTTTACTCAAATAAAACAGGCGCAACACGCGCCTAAAATTCTTGCCGGAACATATGAGTTAACGAACGCGCTGTCAACAATGCAAATCCCCTATTCCCACGATGCAGTTTCCAAACCAATTGTAGTTGCTTCAGAGCTACGCCTCCTTTGAGGTGCGAGAAGGTATCTTGTATCAAGCAACCCACGTGAACACTATTAAACCTAGTCTGTACCTAAGTGTTACTTCGTGGGGCAATCTTTACAGAAACCCCAACACACAGCGCATAAAATCCACTCTACATAAATCACGAGGCGATAATGCGCATATTTGACATGTCTGATATTTCGGTTTTAGTCGCCGATCCCAACCCATATATGATCAAGATCATACGGGCTATGTTACGAGGATTTGGCATCACCAAAATTCGTGAAGCCTCGGATGGGGCCATTGCCCTTGAGGAGTTTAAAACCCACACCATTGATGTTGCAATTTTTGACTATGCCCTGACAACGCTGGATGGGGTTGAACTCACTGGGCTTTTAAGGGGCGACGAAGAGTCCAACTCGCGATTTGTGCCCATCATAATGCTCTCCGCCTACACGGAAAAAAAACGAGTCGAAACCGCCCGCGACGCCGGCATAACCGAGTTTTTACGCAAACCCTTATGCGCGCGTGATTTGTATCTGCGATTGGTGGAGATTATTGAAAACCCCCGAGAGTTCGTCAGATCAAACCATTATTTCGGGCCCGATAGGCGCCGCAATAAACAAGACAATAAATACACAGGCGACGATCGCCGGCTGGATTTCGCCAAAATATAAAATCACAAGCCAACTGCTGAGCCTATTGGTTAAAGCCGCTTAACCCAGCAATCAAAACGAAGTTCTTGTCCTAGCGTGTCCGCCCATTAATCAGGGAAATGACAGGCCACCATATGGTCTTTTGTTTCACTTTTCATTTCCGGTTTTTCCGCCGCACAAATAGCCTGTGCTTTAGGACAGCGCGTTCTAAAAACGCATCCGGAAGGCGGGCTAAGGGGAGAGGGCAACTCTCCCTCAATCAGCGAAATCTCCCGATTAAGTTCAATTTCAGGATCGGGAATTGGCACCGCAGAAATCAACAGATTTGTATAGGGATGGCGCGGATGCGAATACAGCTCAGCACTGGAAGATATTTCCATCGCATTCCCAAGATAAAGCACCATAATTCTGTCAGATACGTGTTTAACCACGCTCAAATCATGGGCAATAAAAATCAGGGATAGCCCCAATTCATTCTGCAATTCCTTAAGCAAATTGATAACCTGCGCTTGAATAGACACATCAAGAGCCGATACGGGTTCGTCGCAAATAATCAACTTTGGGTTCAAAATCAGCGCCCGAGCAATTCCAATACGTTGGCACTGCCCCCCGGAGAACTCATGGGGATAACGATTGACCAGATTGGGCAACAGCCCCACCTTGCTCATCATTTCTTTAACCCGCTCTACAATTTCTTTTTTCGGGGTTCTAGGAAAATGTGTTTTAAGGGGTTCAGCAATAATTTCGCCAATATTCATCCGTGGATCAAGGGAAGCCAAAGGATCCTGGAAGATCATTTGAATTTCCTTGCGGTGTGGGCGCATTTCAGATTTAGACAAGCCCACAAGCTCGTCCCCCAGCCAGACAATAGAACCGCCAGAGGTTGGCACCAATGAAATTATGGCCCGCGCCAATGTAGATTTACCGCAGCCACTTTCGCCAACAATTCCCAAAGTTTCCCCACGTTTCAGGTCAAAACTCACATCATTAACCGCATGAAGTTTTAGCGGCTTTGTCCAGGGCATCGCCCCGTCTGGCTTGATATTAAAGTCAACTTTAACACCACTTACCTCAAGTAAAGTTTCGCCCTTACTCATGACAATTCCTCCAAACTAAGATGACAGGCGCGCAGCCCCTCGTGATCCCCATGGGCAACTAGCTCAGGCATTTCAGCGTGACATATGTCTTTTGCAAACTCACAACGCGGCGCAAAGGGACACCCGGCCGGCAATTCCATCATATTGGGCGGATTACCCGGAATAGTGACCAATTCATCGGTTTCAGTATCAAGCCGCGGAACAGCGCTCAACAATCCACGTGTATAGGGATGGCTTGGCGCAGCAAATATTTCTTTAGTTGTTGCATATTCCAGAATACGCCCGCCGTACATAACGAGCGTTTTTTCACAACTTCCAGCCACCACCCCAAGATCATGGGTAATAAGAATAATCGCCGTGCCAAAATCATCCTGCACCCGGCGCAACAACGCCATGATTTGTGCCTGCACGGTCACATCAAGGGCCGTTGTTGGCTCATCTGCAATGAGCAATTTTGGTTGGCAAAGCAGTGACATCGCAATCATAATGCGCTGGCGCATGCCCCCGGAACATTCGTGGGGGAACCGGTTAATAACGCTTGTTGCATCCGGCAATTTCACCGCTTCCAGCATAGAAACGCATGCATTATACGCCTCGGATTTGCTCATACCCTTGTGCAATTGCAATACTTCGCTCATCTGATCACGCACCCGCATATAGGGGTTGAGTGAGGTCATCGGGTCCTGAAAAATCATCGCCATATCATTGGCACGGATTTTGTTGAGTTGTGTATCATTAAGATGGGTCAGCTCTTCGCCGTGAAAAAGCACAGACCCAGAGGTTGAACCATTGTCGGCCAACAGGCCCATAATAGCGAAAACCGCCTGACTTTTCCCTGAGCCAGATTCACCCACAATAGCCAGTGTCTCACCAGCCTCTAAATCAAAACTGATCTTGTTGACAGCACGAACGGTGCCATCATTTGTTGAAAATGTAACATCCAAATCTCTTACTTCTAACAGGCTCATACCTAAAAACTCCCGCTATCGGTCTTTTGGATCGAGCGCATCACGCAGCCCATCACCAATAAAAAAGAAACTAAATAATGTCACCACAAAGAAAAATAATGGAACAAATAGTTGCCATGTCGTGCCGTAGTTGATGGTACCGGCCCCTTCGGAAATCAACGCGCCCCACGATGTATTTGGCTCTTGCACACCAAGTCCCAAAAACGAAATAAAGCTTTCCGTTAAAATCATACCCGGCACCAAAAGTGTAGCATAGACGGCAACCACACCCATTAGATTGGGCACAATGTGTCGCCGGATTATTGTCAAACTAGGCACCCCAGTGGCAATTGCTGCTTCAACGTATTCTTTGTTTTTAATGGTCAACGTTTGCCCACGTACAATCCGCGCCATATCCAGCCATGCAAGTAAACCAATGCCAATGAATAACATATAAAGTGATCGCCCAAAGACCACCAACATCAGAATGAGAATAAACATGAAAGGAATTGACATCAAAATATCAACCAAACGCATCATGAAACTATCTATCCGGCCCCCAAAATAACCCGCCGCAGCCCCATAAAATGTTCCAACGAACACAGCAATCCCAGCGCCAATCAATCCAACCATCAGGGAAACCTGCGTTCCCTGGATAACCCGGGAATATAAATCTCGACCCAGATTATCAATGCCAAAATAGTGGCCGTTTTCAAGAGACGGCGCGCCCATTTCGGTAGCTTTGCCCAAGCGAGCCCAGTCTATTTCTTCATTAGACCAAACTGCGAAATAGGGCCCTATAAACGAAAATAGAACAATCGCCGTCAGCGCGATCACCGAAATCACCGCCGCCTTGTTTTGAAAAAACCGATGATAGGCATCTTGCCACAGCGAGCGCCCTTTCACAGGTGCCGTATTTGCCATATTTTGCGCCATCTGCTCGATTTTTCGCGTCTTGGGATTATGCTTGGCCAATTGGTTGGCTTTTTCAGATGCAACAGAACCCATAATATTGTCCCCCTAAAGCCTGATCTTTGGATCAATCCATGCGTATAGAATGTCCACGATCATATTAAAAATAATAACCAATGCCCCAAGCAAAATTGTAATGCCCATCATGACGGAATAGTCTCGGCTTAAAGCTGAATTGACAAATAGCTGACCGATCCCCCCAGTGGAAAAATACTGATCAATGACCACTGAGCCCGTTACCATGCCCACAAATGCTGGGCCAAGATAAGAAATGACAGGCAACATAGTTGGTTTCAGTGCGTGCTTAAGAATAATCGAGCCGTTGGACAAACCCTTTGCCTTGGCCGTACGAATAAAGTTCGAGTTAAGGACTTCAAGCATCGACGATCGAGTGATACGTGCAATTGAGGCCATATAAGAAGTTGAAAGCGCAATGACTGGCATAACTAGATAGGGCCACTCCCCGCCGTTCCAGCCCCCCCCCGGTAACCAGCCAAGCCACAAGGTAAAGATCAAAACTAGAATTGGTGCCATCACAAAGTTAGGCAATACCTGCGCACCGATGGTGATGCCAACTGCAGTATAATCAAGCCATGAATTTTTTTTGATCGCCGCCACTGCCCCCAACGAAATACCAACCGTAACCGCCACAATGAACGACCAGATGCCGTATGTGAGTGTTACAGGAAATCCCTGAGCAATAATGTCATTGACCGACCGATCCTTAAAACGAAACGAGGGACCAAAATCAAATTGGGTAATAATACCCTTCATGTAATTGAATAATTGCATATATTCGGGCTGGTCCAACCCATATTTGGCCTCAATATTGGCTAAAACTTGCGGGGGAAGTGGGCGCTCTGATGTAAACGGCCCGCCCGGCGCCAATTTCATCATTGAGAATGAGAAAACAATCAGTATCAGCATGGTTGGAATTGCAATCCCCAGCCGCCTGATAATAAAGTTAAACATATTATTCTGACCCTGTTTTATTGCGAAACAATGTGCGTAGCATCAAACCCTCACATGAGAGTGACCTAGGCTGTAGTTGGTTTCACATAAAATTTGTAAAAGCTGCCATGGCGAGCAAAGTGACCATGGTGATAAAGTAAAGAAACCTCGCGGGTACAATGCCCGCGAGGTTTCATTTATTTAATCTAACTATTCAGCGACTTTATACAGCTCACGGCTATACCAGTTTTGCTGAACGTTTTCCACTGGCCAAGAACCAAGCAGATTTGCATTCATCATAAACACGGCTGTGTAATGATAGATCGGAATGATCGGCATTTCGTCAGCAATGATTTCTTCAACCCGCGTATAATCAGCAGTTGCGTCCATTGATGTTTTTGCATCCAGAAGAAGTTGATCAACTTCAGGGCTGGTGTATTTGCCATCATTGTAGCCTGAATTGGTTTGTACCAGATCCAAGAATGTTGAGGCTTCGTTGTAATCGCCACACCATGCACCACGTGCCAGAGCAAAATCTTGCTGACCGCGTGTTTCAAGGAATACTTTCCACTCAAGATTTGCAAGCGTCGCAGTTACACCAAGTTTCTGCTTCCACATCTGACTCATGACGGTCGCAATCTGCTTATGACCTTCTGAGGTGTTGTAGAGCATTTCAAACTCAAGTGGATTATCAGCGCCGTAACCAGCTTCAGCTAGCAATTCAACAGCTCTGGCATCACGTTCTGCCTGTGTCATCTGACCAAAAGCAACGTCTGGAACTTCAAACCCGGCAGTTGCGCCTGGAGTAAAGGTAAACGCTGGGAACTGGCCGCCTTGAAGTACGTTATCAGTGATAACTGTACGATCAATAGCATAGGCCAAAGCTTGGCGTACACGCACGTCTTTAAAGGCTTCTGGGCCATTTTCTGACATG
>JAJRRG010000106.1 GCA_024279675.1 Alphaproteobacteria bacterium | reverse complement strand
TCTCAACCATGGTGTAAAACATTGTATAAAAAATGTGCTAATTGGGTTATGAAGGGATTCAATTGCAAGAGATGCTTATGCTTAAGTCTGAAATTTTTTTGAATATCCGTGTTGGTGCAAAGGTATTGCGTGGTCTGAGTGTGCTTACTCTCAGTGTCGCACTGGCGTCTTGTTCCGGGCCATTTTTTGGTTCGAGTAGTGTTAGCTTAAACTCCAGTTCACGTGGTGAGCAATTGAGTGCCGTGCAAAATGGCATAGTGAATGATGAATCAAAGTTTTCTGTTTCATCCTTTGGTGTGGCGGCGTCCCCACGTTTGACTTCCTCCAGCAATGTTCCCAAAGGGGGCGGGCGTTATATGGTGGGCTCACCCTACAAGGTGGCTGGCCGGTGGTATCGACCAAGCGAAAACACATCCTATGATCAAACGGGTACCGCTTCTTGGTACGGCCCCAATTTCCACGGGCGTATGACGGCAAATGGGGAAACGTTTGACCAGTTTCATTTGTCCGGGGCCCATACAACATTGCCATTGCCCTCCTATGTTCGGGTGCAAAATCTGGCGAATGGGCGTTCTGTCGTTGTACGGATTAATGACCGTGGCCCGTTTGCCCATAATCGTCTTATCGATGTTTCAAAGCGCACTGCCGAAGTGCTCGGGTTTATTGAAAGTGGCACTGCTGAGGTACGTGTGACCTATATTGGGCGCGCACCTGTTGAAGGGGATGACACGCAATATCTGGTGGCCAGCATTGACGCGCCGGGGGGCGGCGTGCCGAGTAATGTCTTTTCACCATCGCCTGCCACCAGAACAACCAGTCGACCCCCAAGTATTATTGGGCGTCAAAGCGGGGGGCTGTTCGGTTCGTTCATCAGCCTGTTTTCCTATGCGGACACGGGGTCAAACTTGGGGCAGGGCGGCGCAATTGTTAGCGATGCCCATGCGGCGGTTAATCAGGTGGCGGGAAATGTCTCTGCACTTGATGCATGGAAAAGTAATGTAGAAGCGGCGCAAATTAGTGATACGCCTGAGTTTGATGGTAATAGCGAACTTGGAGTGTTTTCCAACGCTGACATGGCGCAGGAGATTTCCCGTCAGTTTGCTTTGTTGGGGGCGGTTGAACAACAGCGTGTTATGCTGGAGAGCGGCCCAGCGATACGCCTGATCTTACGGGAACTGAAATCAGGTGCGACGATGCTTGATATTATTGCATTGGCTGAAAAACTTAATTTATCGCAGTTTTAGCGTTGTTTCTCCCTTGTTTCGCCTATTCTTTTAGTCGATGCTTATTAACCACCTTATTGATGACAAGATGGGGTGTGTAGCTGAGGCGTTGACTAAAGCCCCGCACGTTCAATAGTATATTCATATGGCTTTATCCTTTTGTTTGCGCATGCTTTTTGGGTAAAAGCGCGACCAATAAAAATCAGGTGTTGCATTGTTAAAAATATTTTATATTTTCAAAATTATTGTTCTGACGGGTATTCTTTTTCTGGGGCTCGTTAGTGCATCCTTGGCGCAATTGGATTACTCGACCAAGGCACGATTTGCTATTTTGATGGATCATGAATCAGGCACCGTATTGTTTCAAAACGATGCGGATGCGGCCATGGAACCCGCGAGCATGGCAAAACTGATGACCCTAGCGGTTGTGTTTGATTACCTTGAGACGGGACGTCTTGAATTATCGGATGAGTTTTTTATCTCCGAAAAAGCATGGCGCGAAGGGGGCGCATCC
This sequence comes from Alphaproteobacteria bacterium, assembly GCA_024279675.1. Taxonomy (GTDB): domain Bacteria; phylum Pseudomonadota; class Alphaproteobacteria; order Rhizobiales; family Devosiaceae; genus DROE01. The sequence goes on along the minus strand of JAJRRG010000106.1, from coordinate 33,271 downwards.
TCTGGCGGCTCAACGATGTTTGCTGAGATAAATTCCAAAATTAGTGTCGACAACCTTGTCCATTCGCTGATTATTCAATCCGGAAATGATGCTTCCATTGCCTTGGCCGAGGGTATTGCAGGCTCTGAGGAAACCTTTGCCTTGATCATGAATGAAATTGCCGAGGATATAGGCCTGAAAAATTCTCATTTTACCAATGCAACCGGTCTGCCCGACCCTGCTATGTATACGACCGCGCGGGACTTGGCGCTGTTGGCTCGGTTTATTGTGCGCGAGTACCCGCAGTATTATCCCATATTTTCCATTCCACAATTTGAGTGGAATGGCATCAAACAAAATAATCGTAATGTGCTTTGGGATGATGGTATTGGTGTCGACGGTCTAAAAACGGGGCACACTGAAAGCGCTGGGTATGGTATTGTGGTTTCAACCACTGAGGGCGGGCGGCGTCTAATTGCTGTACTGCATGGGTTGGAGAGTGAGCGCGAGAGGGCTGAGGAAGCGCGTAAGCTTATCACTTGGGGCAGTCGCGCCTTTGAGCAGGTTCCCGCCTTTGAAACCGGGGAAACCATTGGGTATGCGAACGTATATGGTGGTGAGCAATCAAGTGTCGCTCTTGTTGCGGAGGGGGCTTTGCGGCTTTATCTCCCCAGGGGTGGGCGCAATTGTCTGGCAGGGGAAATCACCTATCATGCACCGCTGATGCCCCCGATTGAGCAAGGGGACAAAATTGGCGAATTGCGTATCTATTGTAACGAACAGCTTATCCAATCGGCTCCATTGTTTGCAGGACATGATGTTGGAGATGGCTCATTTGTCCGCAAGGCCAGTGATGCGCTTAAGGAATTGTTGCTTGGTTGGCTATAGATCAGCGTTCTAGGTTGTGCAGCGTTTGTTGAGCCGGTGATTTGGCCACATAAATTGGCGTTAAATGCTATATGAATGCCATAAAATAGTGTGATTTGATTCGTATAAACTACACTTAATTTTGTTGATATATTTAAGCTAGGCGGCTTATGCCCAAAGAAAATTCAAAAGAAACTTCCAAGGAAAATCCCAAGCCCACCAAAATAAACACGGCTCGGTTTATCACATTTGAAGGTGGCGAAGGTGTTGGGAAATCAACGCAGGTCAAGCATTTGATTGAGCGGCTGGAGCGCATTGGTATTGGGGCAATTGGCACAAGGGAGCCGGGCGGCACGCCCAATGCAGAAGCTATTCGAACCTTCATACTGGGCGGATATTCTGAACCCTGGGGAACGGGGGCTGAAGCTGTTTTGTTTGCGGCGGCGCGACTAGATCATGTCAATCAGCTCATCGCGCCAAATCTACAAAATGGTAAATGGGTGATTTGTGACCGGTTCCATGATTCAACCCGCGCCTATCAGGGGTTAACCGGGGGTGTTGACTCTAAACTTATCCAAGCGCTGGAGGAGCTGGCACTGAACGGGCACAGTCCTGCCTTGACAATTGTCCTTGATATGGACCCTGAGCTTGCTTTTAAGCGCGTGGAACAACGGGCGATTGAGACAGGCATTCCGGTTGATAGTGATCGCTTTGAGCGGGAAAATCTGGAATGGCATAAACGGCTTCGCAAGGCATTTCTTGAAATTGCGAAGGAAAATCCTGAGCGCTGTGTGGTCATTCCTGCTGATCTGGACGAAATGAAATTGGCGGATGCTGTGTGGACAGCAACACAAAAACGGTTTTTAGAACTCAAGTCCGCAGCCTCAGCGTGAGTAATTTAGACGCCCCAGCAGAAGCCGATCATATCGAGGGCATCAATCCGCCTGAGCTGGTAACGCGTCTTGTTGGGCATGGTGAAACCTATGACTTGTTGATGCAACAGCAAGAGCTGGGGCGTTTGCCCGGGGGGATTTTGCTCCATGGGCCTAAGGGCATTGGCAAGGCCACGTTTGCCTTTATTTTGGCGCGGTCTATTTTGCTTGCCACAGGGGATGAAACAGCGGAACGGATCAATGATCAAATACGTTCTGGCTCCCACCCCAATGTCTATGTCTTGCGCCGTGTGCCGCGGGAGCGTGGTGTCGGGTTTTACAATGACATTCGGGTTGATGAGGTGCGCGGGGTTTTGCGCAAACTGCACCAAACACGGGGTAAGTCGGGCAATCGCATATTGATTATCGATAGTGTGGACGAATGCAATGCAAACGCCGCCAACGCATTGCTGAAAACGCTGGAGGAGCCGCCAGCGGATACGCAAATTATTCTTATTTCCCACCGGCCACAACGGTTATTGCCCACCATTCGCTCACGCCGTCAGGCTCATTCATTGCGTACCTTGTCAGACACAGAGGTTCGTGATGTGTTGCAGCAAAATGCAACATCAGAAAATGCGCTCAATAGCGCACTTTCCCATGCACGGGGGCGGCCAAGGCGCGGGTGTGAGGCGCTTGGCATCACCAACAATGGCATCCTTAGTGATTTGACCAGCTGGCTTAAGACGCCCGCCCAAGGGGACACTGGTTTGATGCTTAGCATTGCCGAGGCATTGGCTAACAAAAAGAATGGCATGGAAGCCGGGTTTGCTCGTGAAATTATCCTTGACTGGATTGCCAATGAAGCACGGGGGTTGGCCTTAGAAAAGGGAACTAGCTCCTTAAACCAACGCCTTGCGTCAGCCAATCAGCTATGGGAAAAGACCAACACTTTATTTGAGCAAACAGATCGCTATAATCTGGATGCCAAACATGCTCTAATTACTTTATTCGACGAGATTACAACCTATGCGCGCCAGTGAAACCGCGCTCAATTGAACTGACAAATTACCCCTTATGACACGCAAAAGTTTTTATATTACCACGCCGATTTTTTACCCCAATGGGGTGCCCCATATCGGGCATGCCTATACCGGAATTGCTTCGGATGCCATTGCTCGCTTTCATCGTTTAGATGGGCGCGATGTATTCTTTCTCACCGGTACGGATGAGCATGGATTAAAAATGCAACAAACGGCGGAGAAGGAAGGCATTACTACGCTTGAACTGGCAACGCGTAATGCCGAAGTTTTTAAGGAATTGTGGACGGCTCTTGATGTTTCCCATGATGATTTTATCCGCACAACCGAACCGCGTCACCATGAGGCTTCGCAAGCGATCTGGAAGCTTATGGCAGACAATGGGGATATATATCTCGATACCTATGCCGGTTGGTATTCGGTGACCCAGGAAGCCTATTTCGACGAAAAAGAAACGGAAGTTGACGAAGAGGGCGTGCGCCGCGAGCCGCTTGGCTCCAAAGTTGAATGGGTGGAAGAGGAAAGCTATTTTTTCCGTTTGAGTGCATTTGGCGACCGTTTGTTGGCCCATTTTGAGGCCAATCCAGATTTTATTGCACCGCCAGAGCGTAAAAACGAAGTGGTGAGTTTTATCAAGTCGGGCCTTCGGGACATTTCGATTTCGCGCACTAATTTTGATTGGGGCGTAAAAGTACCCGGTGACGAAAAACACGTTATGTACGTGTGGGTTGATGCGTTGACCAATTACATTACGGGGGCCGGATTTCCCGATGAAAATAATCCACGATGGCGGCATTGGCCGGCGGACTTGCACATGATTGGCAAGGACATTGTGCGCTTCCACGCGATATATTGGCCTGCATTTTTGATGTCCGCTGGTATTGAACTACCCAAACGGGTTTTTGGCCATGGGTTCCTGCTCAGCAGTGGGCAAAAAATGTCCAAATCAGTTGGCAATGTGGTGGAACCGTTTGGTTTAATTGATAAATTTGGTGTTGACGCTGTGCGGTTTTATTTCCTGCGCGAGGTTTCTTTTGGCCAGGACGGCTCGTTCTCCAATCAATCCATTATCAACCGTATTAATGCGGATTTGGCCAATGATTTAGGCAATCTGGCCCAGCGATCCCTTTCCATGGTTGCCAAGCATTGTGAAGCTAAAGTGCCACAACCGGGGGCATTTACGGAGGAAGATAAGGCAATTCTTGATGGGGTCGATGGGTTGCTTGACCCGGCGCGTGAATTTGTCGAAACCCAAGCCTTGCATCATTGGTTGGGGGCAATCTGGCAAATTGTAGGGGATACGAACAAGTATTTTACCGCTCAAGAACCATGGGCTTTACGAAAAAATGACCCAACACGCATGGCAACGGTGCTTTATGTGACCGCCGAAGTAATTCGTCAGGTGGCCATTCTTGCTCAACCCATTATGCCCGACTCATCCGCCAAGCTTTTAGATTTGCTGAACGTTGACGAATCTACCCGTGATTTTACCAATCTTGGTGCGGCCGGACGCCTTGTGTCTGGCACGGATTTACCAACACCTGTAGGGGTGTTTCCGCGATTTGTTGAAGATGCGGACGAGGGCAAAAACTAATGATCATTGACAGCCATTGCCATTTGGATTTTGATGTTTTAGCCAGTGATATGGATGGTGTCATGGCGCGTATGGCCGCGGCTGAAGTGAGCGGTTGTGTCACTATCTCCACCTGGGTGCATGAGTATGATCTCATATCTGGTATTGCAGAAGCCCATGAAAACATTTGGTTTTCTATTGGAACGCACCCCTGTAATGCCCATGGGGAACCGGACATAAAGACCGCTCAGCTGGTGCAATTGTCCGAGCACCCAAAATGCGTGGCAATCGGCGAAGTGGGATTGGATTATTTCCATGATGCCAGTACAAAAGCGCTGCAAGAGATCAGCTTTCGCCAGCATATCGCGGCGTCTCGTCAAACGGGATTGCCCTTGATAATTCATGCGCGAGATGCGGATGAGGATATGATTTCGATTTTGCGCGAGGAAACGGGCGAGGGGGCCTTTCCCTTTGTTTTGCATTGTTTTTCCTCCGGAGCCGAGCTTGCTAAAGTGGGGTTGGAACTCGGGGGGTATCTCTCGTTCTCGGGAATTGTGACGTTTAACAGCGCCAAAGAAATTCTGGAGATTGCCAATTCCTGCCCGGATGATCGCATATTGGTAGAAACCGATGCGCCCTATCTGGCGCCGGTTCCCCATCGCGGGAAATCAAATGAGCCCTCTTTTGTGCGCCATACGGCGGAGCATTTAGCCAAAGCACGCGGTGTCAGTTTGGAAGAATTTGGAGCGCAGACGACGCAAAACTTTGCGCGGCTTTTTTCAAAAGTCAGTTTGAAATAATGCGATTGGTTCAAAAATAATGGTGATTGGCCCGGCGCAACATATATCGGCAACAATATTGGGGTGCGGATCGTCCGGGGGTGTGCCCCGTGTTGGCGGAGATTGGGGAATATGTGACCCAAAAGAGCCGCGCAATAGGCGCCAACGCTGTGCGCTGTTGTTGAGCGGAACGCGCGACGATTGTGATGGAAAAACTCAAATCTTGATTGATACCGGTTGTGACATGCGCGCCCAATTGCTCGATGCCGGGGTAAAAGCGCTTGATGCTGTATTTTACACCCATGAACATGCGGATCATACCCATGGGATTGATGATTTGCGTTCTTTGGCGTTGATCAACCGTCAACGGATTGATGTTTACTTCGGTGAACGGGCAGGCGCGCATATAAGACGTTGTTTTAGCTACTGTTTTTCTACGCCCCAAGGGAGCGGATATCCGCCAATATTGAACGCCCATACGATATACCCGCAAAAGTCAGTTGAAATAACGGGGAAGGGGGGGAGTATCGCCCTGCTTCCGATATTGCAGGAACATGGCTCGATTTCTACCTTTGGTTTTCGGGTTGCGGATTTCCTATATTCTTGTGATGTGACTGATTTTCCTGAGGAAAGTCATGGGAGTTTGGCCGGACTTGAGACTTGGGTCATTGACGCATTGCGCCCAACGCCGCATCCCAGTCATTTAAGCTTGCCTGAAACACTGGGCTGGATTGAACGGGTGCGTCCCAGGCGTTCTGTCTTGACAAATTTACATGTGGACTTGGATTATCGACAAATTTCAACGCAAACACCGGAGCATGTTAAGATGGCGTATGATGGTATGGTGTTGAAAGTTTTGTAAGCCAAATAGAAGCCCATTGAGGCGAAGCCTGTTAAATGCAGAAGCCCATTTGTGGGCTGTGGGTCGTATCAGCGCATAGCGTCTTGAGCCAGTCACGCTGATATAAAGAAATATCACATCATAAAAAGCATACTGACACCATGCTGTCAGCAGGGTATTCGTAAACTGGGTTCTCATCTACCAACCAAATGGAGAATCCCAATGATAAGAACCCCAATCAACCCGTGGCCATGGTCGCTCAAATTCGGTTATAATCAGGCAGAGATCCTTGAGAAAACAAACCGGCAATTGATCTGTGCTGGGCAAACCTCTGTCGATGCCGAGGGAAATCCACAACATCCTGACGACATGCGAAAACAAATCATGCTCACCATGGACAATCTAGAGGCTGTTCTAAACGCCGCTGATATGGATCTCGCCAATGTCACACGGGTCAGTATTTACACCACAGATGTGGATGAAGCCGTGAAGAATTTCGACGTGCTTGGTTCACGGTTTGGGGCGTTCAATGCGATGCCTCCAATGACATTGCTTGGCGTTAGTCGGCTTGCCATCCTGGGGCTGATGTTTGAAATTGAAGCCAGCGCCGCTGACTGATCTTAAATTCAATAGTTTTGGACGCGGTTAGAAAAATCACGTCCAAGCTCTGGCTGCACGAGACACGTGAGGCACCTAAGGTAGGGCAATGCAATGCTTCATGAAAGCTGTAACAACCCCATGAAAACTGTCACGACCCAGCAAAACGAGCATTCCTAACATCAAAAAGTTCCATAATATATATTATGCGAACAATGGATAAAGCAGAATTGGTGCAAATTGTTTGGTGGAGTTCTCTTCTTTGAGTTCTCTTCTTGCGGTTCACTGATTGGCCGGAAATGCCGGAAATTTGGCTGGTACATAGATGCAATTAATATGGGATTTGTTTCAGTTAGCTTGGAAAAACTTGATCTAAGTATTTTTCGCCTGTGCTTGAAAAATTTATTACCCGAGATCCATCTACACGCTTTGCCCATCCTAGCTTGTAGATGCGTTCAAGTATGGCAGTGCCAAGAGAACCGGCGAGGTGTGTTCTGCGGGAACTCCAATCAAGACAGGATTTGCAAAGAGGTCGACGGCTTTTTGAGACAATTGCCAAATCAATGCCAAATTCTTCGACAAATACAGCGCCGGAATTAGTCAATGTAACGATTTCATCGCGCTCAACTAGGTGGCCCCCTGCTCGCATGCTGTCGTAGATTTTTACACCTAAATCTCCCGCCAAGTGATTGTAGCAGATCCGCGCTTTTCTCAATGCCTTATCTTTAGGGCCCGTTTGTGTACGAACCATGCCACTTTTTGCAGCAAGTCCCATCATCGTTTCTAAAACGGCGCCAACATCTTCATTAGCTAAGGCGAAATATCGATGCCGCCCCTGTTTGCGCTGCTTCAACAGTCCGGTGTCCGTAAGCTTTTTTAGATGCGAGCTTGTTGTTTGAATAGTTACACCAGCCTCCAAGGACAGCTCTGTGGCTGTCAAAGCCTTCCCACTCATCAACGCGATGAGAATGTTTGCACGGGCTGGGTCACCAATTAGAGAACCCAGTAAAGCAATGTCGGGACCTTCTTTCATGCTTCGATGGTAGTCGAAATATTATTGTACTGCAATATGTTATTGTTCGATATCAAACATATTTTGGAGGAACAAATGATCACCTGTTTTATTCGATACCGCATCGATCCTACTAAGAAAGAGCAATTTGAACAATATTCGCGTAACTGGGGCAAAGTTATACCACGTTGTGGTGCTGACTTGGTTGGCTATTACGCCCCGCATGAGGGTTCGACCAGCTTAGCATATGGCGTCTACAACATTGAGAGCCTTGCAGCCTATGAACAATATCGAGAACGGCTTAGCGCCGACCCTCTGGGACAAGAGAATTATGCGTTTGCACAAAAAGAAAAGTTCCTCCTGCGTGAAGAGCGTACATTCTTAAAACAGGCTTCAGCGCCGCACGATAAAATGGTGAAACTATGATTGCGGTAATTTTTGAAGTTTATCCCGCAGAAGGTCGCATGGAAAACTATCTGGAAATTGCAAAACAGATGCGCCCGATGCTGGAAAGTATAGACGGCTTTATCTCGGTGGAGCGGTTTCAGAGTTTAACTGAACCGACAAAATTGCTCTCACTTTCTTTTTTTAGGGATGAGAAAGCGGTGAAAAACTGGCGTTCGTTAACCGCCCATAGGGGTGCGCAGGCGAAAGGACGCAGTGGCATTTTTACAAATTATCGACTTCGGATATCAGAAGTTATTCGCGATTATGGAATGTATGACCGAGTTCAAGCACCACAGGATAGTCGAAAACTGCACAAGTCATGACTAAAGATAAATAATCAAATCCGGTAACATGCAACCAGTGAAATCCCATATATTACCCGTTGTCAGTCAAACTTCGACATGTGGGTGCAAAACCTTAGAATAGAAATTTGATTCGCTTAGTCTCAAATCCTATCCAATGGAATTTACCCCATGCCTGACGAGTCTAACATAAATGAATTTTCGCGCCTTGTTGAAATCATGGCAAAACTACGCGATCCGGAAACCGGTTGCCCGTGGGACGTTGAGCAGGATTTTCGCTCTATTCGAAACTTTACAATCGAGGAAGCCTATGAGGTAGCGGATGCAATTGAGCGCGAGGATTATGAGGATTTGTGTTCAGAGCTCGGAGATTTGTTGCTGCAGCCAGTATTCCATGCGCAAATTGCCTCAGAGACGCAACTATTTGATATCTCAGATGTAATTGCTTCAATCAACGAGAAACTCATTCGCCGGCATCCGCACATCTTTGCCAACAAAGATGATTTATCCAGTGATGGGGTTCTTGATCAATGGGAAAAAATCAAAAGCGAAGAACGCGCCAAGCGAGCAAAAAAACGTGGTGATGCTGGGCCTCCATCCATACTCGAGGATGTACCAACCACCCTTCCCGCGCTGGCACGTGGCGAAAAGCTCGCAAAACGAGCCGCAAAGATAGGTTTTGACTGGCCTGATGTGTCGGGCGCACTAGACAAATGTCGTGAGGAACTGGATGAGGTGGAGCAGGAAATTGTCGCTGCGGACAAGGGTAAGCTACACGAGGAAATTGGTGATTTGTTGTTTGCGGTGACCTCCCTGGCCCGGAAGGCTGGTGTGTCTCCTGAAGCGGCGATGCGGGATGCAAATGCTAAATTTATCCGCCGTTTTGAGCATATTGAGAAGCGTTGCCTTGAGAACAAAATTGATATTTCCAAGGCTGACATGGATCAGTTGCAGAGGTTTTGGGATGAAATTAAACAAGAGGAAAAGTGTCGACCAAAATAGTACCTTTTTTGTCCGGTTATGCACGTTGCAATTGTTGGCCGAAGCGCTCCAGAAATCCATCGATATGACGTGGGATGACACGTACTGAATATTGCGTGCCTTCTTCCCCCGGTTCATCTTGCTCCAGAACCTCGCAATGCTGATAAAGCCAGCCAACATTTTGACCATCCGCGTGGGGAATGGTGAGTTTGAAACTGCGACTCCCCTTGGCCAAGGCGTCCTCAATGGCAAGCAATAGTCCATCGACCCCCTCCCCGGTTTGGGCCGATATACCCGCGTGGGCTTCAATAGTTCCTGCCGGTTTTGGTTTGGGGATATTGGGGGCGTTGTCAGTGGGGTCTGCATCAACAAGGTCAATCTTATTCCACGCCTCAATGATGGGAGTCGTGTCGGGGTTTACACCCAATTCGCTAAGAACGTTGAGCACTTCTTTGGCCTGTGCTTCATGGTTGGGGTTGGACACATCACGCATATGAATGATGACGTCGGCCAAGGTCACTTCCTCAAGGGTCGCACGAAATGCTGTCACCAAATCGGTGGGGAGATCGGCGATGAACCCGACCGTGTCCGAAAGTATAATTTCTTTGCCGTGGGGCAATTCGACTTTGCGCACAGTGGTATCAAGGGTGGCAAAAAGTACGTCCTTGGCCATAACATCGGCACCGGTTAAACGATTGAAAAGTGTAGATTTTCCAGCGTTTGTATAACCAACAAGTGCGACCAACGGGAACGGCACAGTGTCGCGTGGTTTCCGTTGCATGGCACGGGTTCTGCGGATTTTTTCAATGCGTTTTTCAAGGGCTGAAACGCGATCGCGCAATTGGCGACGGTCAGATTCAATCTGAGATTCGCCCGGTCCGCCCAGGAAACCAAAGCCGCCACGCTGGCGTTCAAGGTGGGTCCAGGAGCGCACAAGGCGAGATTTTTGATAATTCAGATGAGCCAGTTCAACCTGCAGAACGCCCTCACGAGTTGCGGCCCGTTCACCAAAAATTTCAAGAATCAGCGCGGTTCTGTCCAACACTTTTACCCCAAGATCACGCTCAAGATTGCGTTGCTGAATGGGGCTTAGGCTGGTATCAACCAGCGCTAGCTTCACATCCTGCTGCTCAAACTTTTGTGCCATCGATGTCACCTGCCCAGGGCCAAAGAAGGTGGCGGGCTTGGCGGCACGAATGGGCACAATGTCATGGAAAACGACGTCTAATCGAATGGCACGGGCCAACGCGCTAAATTCTTCCTGACGGGCAAGCGCGCTAAGTGGTGAAGCGCGTAGGGTGCGAATATCTGGGCTTATAAGTGCGGTAACAGTTGGGGCTTTGTGTCGCTCAAAATAGGTGCTTGGGCCACGTTTGAAATCGAACCCTGGTTGAGGATTATTGTTCAATTTATATTTGCCAGACAGGTTTTATGGTAAGTTTTATTCATCGGTGTCGCCATCAAACATGTTGAGTGGTGCACCGGGCATGATGGTTGAAATTGCACTCTTATAGACAAGTTGAGATTGCGCGTCGCGCCGAAGCAGAAGAGAAAAATTATCAAACCAGGTTACAACACCTTGTAATTTCACACCATTTACCAAAAATATGGTCAATGGTATTTTTTGTTTGCGCACGTGGTTTAAAAAAGCATCCTGCAAATTTTGGTTTTTTTCGGGCATTATTTGTCCTCTTCATTATTATTTTATGTTGTTGTTTCCCCACCGCAGAGGATTACAAATGTTTGGCACAATCGATGTTTTTTATGTCAAACAAATGTTAGTAGCCCTGTAATTATGGCACAGTCCAATGGCGATGCATATAGGGCTTGTGATGTCGTATGCCTATCCCAAGACCGGCTCCAACTTATGGGTTACACGCTTTAGCCATTCTACCAGCGATTTCTGCTTAGGGCCGCAAGAAGTACGAGTAATTCAATGCGGCCAGCAAGTCCCATAAACCCAATCCACAGCAAGGACATGAGAGGTACACCGCTTCCATCCGACAAATATAGGTTTTGAGATACCAGACTTGAAACGGAGCTAAAGGCCCCAAAGGATAGTGCCATTGCTTGTTCAAATCCATGCCCTAGCCCCGTGAAGATGGACATACTAACCACAATGAAGATCATGACAGAAAAGAAAGCACTCCAAATGGCTTTTGAATTAGAAAATTTTCCGCTATCCGTATCGATTGATCCTTTTATGAGTTGGCTTGGATACACTAAGCGCATGATTTCATTGGTCGAATGGCGCATCATTGCGCTGATACGAAAAATTTTTATTCCGCCGGCGGTCGAATAGGATGTGCCACCAACCAAGGCCAAACCAACAAGAAATATAATTGGCACATGAATTCCTTGGGATGGAATATGCGTCAATCCCGTGGTGGTTAGGGTGGAAATGATATCAAAAATTCGATTAAATAAGTCATCTCCAATTCTAGAACCCAACGGATATGCTGTTAGGGAAAATAAGACCCCCAAAATAACAGCCCCTGCCCCAAATAATAGAAACTTTAGGCTTTCCAGCTGTTCACGGGTTTGTCCCAACTGCTGGGAAAATAGTGTTCGTTGCCAGATGATTGAGCTTGCGCCAATCAGCATAAAAACCAGAAGAAGGATTTCCCCCAGTCGATTGTTAAAGATACTGCCAGTCGTGGCCCAACCTAAAAATCCATTCGTGGACAGGGTGTTAAGACCTCCAAGTACAGCATGAACCGGGTTTACTCCTGCAAGTATCAGGGAGATAATGCATGCAATTGTCACTGCTAGATAGGGTAATGCTACTTCAAAAAACGTGGCTAAAAGCCGTGGCGTACCACGCGATGCACCATGTAGGACAAAGCGTAAATCTCTGTTTGGCGTGCCCCCAACTGCATACCGGCCAAGAACATATACCGCCAACATCAAAGTGAGTAACCCACCTAGCCATGCAACAATTGAGCGATAAAAAGTCATAGATATGCTGATGGCATTTATGGGTAACAGCGTAGTGCCGAGCGTTACAGCCGCCGAAGACGCTTCAAAGAAAGCGGCAATTGGGTGGGCATTTTCCAACAACATAAAAGGTGGCATGGCAATGGCGACCAAGGTGGCCCACATGGCGATGGCGCCCAGAAACACCCCACCCCGTTTGATTGATGCGGACTGAGTTGTGGCAACCATGTAGGTAAAAGCCGAAATGGTGCCATAAGTGATAGTCAAAAAGCCAAAAACTTCAACGGCTTTTATATCTCTATCTAACGCTGCAATCACTAAGCTGCCCAGTGTTGCGACGCAAAAGGCCATAAGCACCAAAGCAAGTAGTTTGCCTATTCCGGGCATTTGGAAGACTCCCAATTCAATAAGCTTGGGGGGTGGAAACCCCATTGCAAAAAGTTGCCTCGTGGAGAAATCTTAAAAATAATCAATACTCACCCGGAACATTTGCTCAACTTGACGCACGTTTGCACTCAGGGCGAATACGATGACCAAATCCCCCGCTTCAATGCGCGAGGCCCCGGTTGGCATCATCACTTGATTGCCTCTAATAATGGCCCCGATGCGTATCCCATCACCCATCGTAACTTCCTTGAGCGGCTTGCCCACCAATGTCGAGGTTTCAAGGGCCTCAGCTTCTAACAATTCTGCGGCACCATCAAAAAGCGAATACACCCCTCTGATGCGTCCCCTGCGCACATGGCGAAGGACTTTTGATACTGTAACCGAGCGCGGGTTGATAAACGCATCGACACCTAACCTGTGGGCGAAGCGGGTGTAATGGGCCTGATTGACAAGGGCAAAATTAGCTTTACAGCCAAGTTCGGACGACAGCACCGAAGACAGGATATTGGTTTCATCATCATTGGTCAGGCCCAAAAACATATCGGAGTCAGATATGTCGACTTCGCGCAGGATTTCTTCATTAAGGGCATCACCAAAGACGACGATTGAGTCTTTGAGGGTTTCTGCGGCCACCTGTGCCGCATGTCGGTTGTTCTCAATTAAGCGCACACTTACATTACGTTCTCCGGCCTCAAGCTTTTCTGCAACATAACGTCCAACATTGCCCCCGCCGGCAATAATGATACGCGATGGGGATTGTTCGTCACGGCCAAACAGCGACAATACACGTGTTACCTGATCTCGCGCTACAGCAACCACGGCGCTGTCACCCACTCGCAAAACCTCGCTGGAGCCGATAACCAATGTTTCCCCGTCCCTAGAGGCACCCAAAACAGTGGCTTGTAGATTTGGAAACAGGTCGGTTAGATGCTTGAGGGGCGTATCAACAACGGCGCAATCTTCCGAGATTTCAATTACCAGAACCACGACCTCATCATCCTCAAAGCTGACGATCTCATCGGCCCCCGGATAGGTCATGCGTTGCAATATCAGATCACCCACTTCAACTTCAGGTGATATTATAACATCTATGGGTAAGTGATCACGTGCAAACAGGTTTTGCCATTCAGGGTTGAGGTAGGATTGGGCGCGGATACGGGCAATTCTGGTCGGAATTCCAAAGATGGAATGGGCTACCTGACACGCAATCATATTGACTTCATCGGCCTGAGTAACGGCAATGAGCATATCCGCATCGCGGGCTCCTGCCTGATTGAGCACGTCCGGGTGGGAGCCATAGCCGTGCACGCCACGCGCATCAAGGGTATCACGTACCCGTTGCACAAGCTCTGCATTGCTATCAATCACGGTTACATCATTGCCCTCTTGGGAGAGCTTTTCAGCAATGCCGTAGCCCACCTGTCCGGCACCAGAGATAATTACGCGCATGAAACCTCCACGAAAACATATGACATTTTGAGTTCTAGGGTCAGGACCTGTTAAATTCATCCATTCTGCGCCAATAGATTTTGTTTCTGAACAGGCGCAGAAACGAACGATACTATATAGTATTCAAGGTTTTGCAACGCATTCAGGGACAAAATATATACGCGCCCAAAGGGTTTGAAAGAGGGTATTCATCTAAAGCAAATCGGCGCTCAAAAAGGTATAAACATTGTTTCTTGCCGCTTCACCTTATCTAAACACTCTCTTTCAAACAGAATTGCACGAATTTAACAGGTCCTGACCCTAGTATCACGTTACCAGTCCTAACGATTTAATTTTTCGGTGCAAGGCAGAGCGTTCCATGCCAACAAATTGTGCTGTTTTGGAAATATTGCCACCAAATCGTTCGATCTGGGCAGTTAAGTATTGTCGTTCAAACACTTCGCGGGCTTCACGCAAGGGCAGGCTCATCAATTGTGTACTCTCCTCTCCCGCGCCCAAGGTTGGTAATACCTCGCCGATGTCTGCGGGTAGAATGGAGGCCGTAATTATACCGTCCTCGGGGGGGGTGTCCTTAGTTAAAATCAACACGCGCTCAACCGCGTTGCGCAATTGGCGTGCGTTACCCGGCCAGTCCTGGGCTTGCAGGACTGCCATGGCATCCTCCCCCATCGTCACACTTGGTATCGCGTGCATACGGCATACCTGGGTCACAAACATGTTCACAATTGCAGGAACATCTTCACGTCGCTCCCGAAGGGGTTGTAAGCTTAGGGGCACCACCGCAAGGCGATGATATAGGTCGGAGCGGAACTGCTTTTCTTCAATCAGTTGGGGGATGCTTTGTGCCGTTGAGGAAATTATGCGCACATCAATTGGGACGGCCACTTGCCCCCCTATTCTGTGGAATTTGTTCTCGACTAGTGTTCTGAGCAACACACGCTGGGTTTCTTCTGGAAGCGAGGCGATTTCCGACAGGTAAAGCGTGCCACCGTGGGCCTTTTCAAGGGCGCCGGTTTCAGTACGGATAATGCCATCTTCCCCTAATTTCTCTTGTCCAAACAGCGCGTTGGATACATCTTGGGGCGGGAAGAAGGATACATTGAATTCCACAAAAGGAAGTTCTGACCGCAGGCTGTGATTATGAATAAGACGCGCGCACAACGCCTTGCCAGTTCCCGAAGCCCCCGAAATTAGTATTCGTGAATTGGTGGGTCCTGACTTTTCGATGACAACGCGCGTATCATTGATATTTAAGGAATTCCCCGCCAATTCGGATTCGTTAACGGAGGACTTAACCTCAAGCTCAGCAACCTGATTTTTCAGTTGGGTTCTTTCCATTGCCCTTTGGCTGATAAGCAACAAACGATCCATCTTGAAGGGCTTTTCAATGTAGTCAAAGGCACCGCGTCGAATGGCTGAAACTGCGGTTTCCACATTGCCATGCCCTGAAATCATCACCACGGGCATGTCGCTATGTTGGGATTGAAATTCATCGAGCAATTGCAAACCGTCAAGACGGGAGCCCTGCATCCAAATATCCAAAAAAACCAATGAGGGGCGTCTCAACGCAATTTCGGCCAAAGCAGAATCCGCATCATGGGCGGTTCTGGCCTCATAACCCTCATCTTCCAAAATGCCGGCAATAAGTTCGCGTATATCGGCTTCATCGTCAATTATTAGAATATCATGGGCCATTATTTTTTCGCCATTGGTTGAGTATTTGTCGAGGTGATCGGTGATGTTGTACGGTTTTTTGTTGTGCTATCTTGGGCGTGGCCCTCATCGGTGGCGAATGTGGGTTTAACTGGTAATGTAAACCGGACGCAGGCACCAATGCGTTGTTGTTCATCCGGTTTGGCATCTGTTAATTCAATCCGACCACCATGTTGTTCAATGATTTTTGCAACAATGGCCAGTCCAAGCCCAGTCCCCTTCGCATGGGTGGTCATATAGGGTTCGAGCAGGCGCAAACGATTTTCCTCGGGCCACCCCAGACCATTGTCACAAACTTCAACAGCGACATGATTACCTATCAGCTCGGCAGTAACAGATACTTGGGGATGCTCAATGTCCTTGAGTCCTGCCCGTTCTAGTGCCTCAACGGCATTTTTGATCAAATTGGTCAACGCCTGTGATATCAGCCGGTTGTCAAAATAGGCATATAGGGTTTGATCTGGCAAAATGGTGACAATGTTAATTTGCGGCACGCGCACACTTTCAAGAAACACAGCCTGACGAATGGTATCGGACAGGTCATCCTTTTCAAGAACGGCTTGGGGCATGCGCGCAAATGAAGAAAATTCATCCACCATGCGCCCGATGTCACCAACCTGTCGAATGATAGTACTGGTGCATTTGTCAAACACCTCATAATCGTCTCCGAGTTTTTTGCCATAGCGTTTGCGCAAACGTTCTGCGGAGAGTTGAATGGGCGTGAGTGGGTTTTTGATCTCGTGGGCAATGCGACGTGCAACATCTGCCCATGCACTGGTGCGCTGCGCGCTTACCAGATCTGTAATGTCGTCCAAGGTGACAACAAAGCCCTTGGATTCAGTCATAGTCCCCTCTCGTGTCAACTGAACTTGATAGGTGCGTAAATTTGATTCTAGGCCAAGGTTAATTTGGTCCCTGATTTGTCCGCGCCTTGAGGTGCGGGCCCGTTGGATAATAGGCGAAAGTTGGGGAACTATCTGATCGATTTCTTTTCCCATCAAATCAAGTTCTTCAGCTTCAAATATTTCGCAGGAATGTCTGTTTACAAGCGTAATTGCTCCATCCGCATCCAGACCAACAACGCCGGCTGACACCCCCTCCACCACCGCTTCAGTGAACTGACGGCGCAATTCATTGGTTTCGTTAGCGTCCAGCAATTCCTGCCGTTGAGACTGAAGTTGCTCGATCATAGAGTTAAAGCGCATGCCTAAATCATGCAGGTCGCCCGACTTATCTTTGATCGGCACCTGCACATTGAGCTTGCCTTGGGACACCAAAGATGAGGCAATCATTAGGTTGCGGATTGGATCCACAAACCGATTGGCAAGAGCCATGCCAATCCAAAGTGCGGAAAGTAATAGCACAAGGCTAAGCCCCAAATACATCACTCCGTAGGTAAGTTGTAGTACCAGACGGTTAGACGCATAAAGCCGGTATTCGGATATATTTTCATCCGTAAGTTTTACATATTCATTGACTGCCTGATCTACCGGTCGCGCGACAAAAAGGTACACATCTTCATACCCCCGCAATTTTACAATGGCGCCAACGAGATTGGTTGGTCCCGGGGATAGCAATGTGGGTATCCCTTCTTCCACTTTTGCA
This sequence comes from Alphaproteobacteria bacterium, assembly GCA_024279675.1. Taxonomy (GTDB): domain Bacteria; phylum Pseudomonadota; class Alphaproteobacteria; order Rhizobiales; family Devosiaceae; genus DROE01. The sequence goes on along the minus strand of JAJRRG010000106.1, from coordinate 15,890 downwards.
ATCACAGAAACCGGAAGCGTGGGTATTGGCCCTAATACATTGATTTGCGCACGCAAAAGAGTGTCCCCATCCTGAGACATAAGATATGTGTAAGGAAGTGATCTGGTTGTGGCCAACGCGGTCAAGACACGCTGGTAGCGCACGCGGTCAGTCTGAAAGGTATCAATGGCGGTTTCCAGTTCTGCGGCGACCCATATGATATCATCTCTCAATACCTGCGCATGTTCAAGCATGTAGGCGCGGGCAACCTGGCGCGAATTATCAATTATGTCGCGTGTCCGTTCAGAAAACCATTGATCAAGACCCTGATTAAGGGTCAGAGCTGCAAAGGCTGCAATCAACAATGCGGGAACCGTTGCCACAACTGCGAAAAGCGTGACCAGCCTGGAGCGTAGCCGCGCCCCAGAATGCTGGCGAATTCGCGATTGTACCATGACAATAATTTCGGTCAAAACGAGTGCGATGACCAGAATTACCAACACCCCATTGGTAACCCACACCGCCGTCCAGACATCTGGAGTTGGCTCAATTGGGCTGGCACCGGTCATTATCCAAAATGAACCAATCGCGGCAACGACACTCGCTAAAATTATGACGGCCCCCAGAATGCGGATAGTCCGGTAAGTTGGGGGTTTGGGTTGTTTCGCGAAATCTACTGGCTTGCTGGACGCGTTCAGAGTCTTTCTGTCCAAATCAAAAGCTGTCTCAGAGTTTGTAACACTGGATTCTCCCGTATCGTCAGACTCGCTTGCGTCGTCCGGTTCTAGAACGAGATCAATATGTTCAATGCTGATTGCGTTATTGCCCATGAAACCTGTGCGTAAGAATGCTTCTCCAAGAAGTCCATTATTGATTCATATGGAAAATGAACCAGTTCGCACATTGGTTCAAGACAATTGTTGCTAAAATGTGACAGTAAACCAAGCTATGGCTTTTTAGTCTGACGGATAATCTCTATATTATAGAGATTGATTTTTTTGCGCAACGTGTTGCGATTTAATCCCAATATTTGCGCGGCCTTGATCTGGTTGCCGTTGCAGGCGTTTAAGGTCATGGAAATTAACGGCATTTCTATCTGTGCGAGGATATTTTGATACAGGCCATTTGGCGGCAAACTGGGTTCGTATTGATTGAACACCTTGGCCAGATGCCTTTCGAGGGACGTGCTTAAATCCTGATCTGTTGAGGCAGAGGACAATTCGGTTCGGCTCGTCCGACTTAATTCGTTTTGTACGATTTGCGGGGTCAGGGTCTCATCAACATAAAGTGCGCACAGGCGACGAATAAGGTTTTCCAGTTCACGAACATTTCCGGGCCAGTCATATTGCTTTAGAATTTCAATTGAATCTTTCGTCAGATGTGTCTGTTGACCATTGGCAAGTCGTTCGGTCGCTAAAAAGTGTGTCACAAGATCACCAATGTCTTCCAAGCGTTCGCGAAGGGGCGGAAGACGCAATGGCACAACGTTCAGGCGGTAGTACAAATCTTCGCGGAAACTGCCTTCCCCAATGAGCTGTAACAGGTCCTGATGGGTCGCCGTGATTATGCGGACATTGGTTTTTTGAGGTTTCGTTCCCCCCACAAGCGTGAATTCACCCTCTTGTAAAACGCGAAGTAAGCGCGTTTGCGCATCCATTGGCATGTCGCCAATTTCATCGAGGAAAAGCGTCCCCCCTTCAGCTTGTTCAAAATGGCCGGCTTGGCGCGCGTTGGCCCCCGTAAAGGCCCCTTTTTCATGGCCAAACAATTCCGCCTCAATCAGATCTTTGGGAATTGCTGCCATGTTTATTGCTACAAACGGGCCATTTGTGCGCTTGCCAAACTTATGCAACGCCTTGGCGACTAATTCTTTGCCCGTACCACTTTCCCCAGTGATCATGATCGTTAGATCACTTTGCATCAGACGGGCTAGGGAGCGGTAAATTTCCTGCATCGCGTGGGATCGTCCCACGAGGGGCATTTTCTCAAGGGGTTCGTGAAACTCCGTCTTTGTGCTTTCTTTGGTCTTGGCAACATCGGCCAACGCTCGCTCAACGATGGTGAGCATTTCATTGATATCAAAGGGTTTGGGGAGATACTCATAGGCCCCCGCTTCAGAAGCGCGAATTGCGGTCATAAAGGTGTTTTGGGCGCTAATCACGATGATGGGCAGGTTTTTGCGCATACCCTTGATTTTTGGCATCAAGTCAAACGCACTGCCGTCGGGGAGAGATACATCCGTAATCAACAAATCCCCTTCCCCACGGGATACCCAATTCCACATGGTCGAAAGATTGCCTGTGGGGCGCACCTCATATCCGGCACGGGTCAGGGTTTGGTTGAGCACCATGCGAATTGCTGAATCATCTTCGGCGAGAAGTATTGTTTGTTTACTCATAGTTTTCCCACCCATGATGATTTTTGCGCGCGATTTGATGGAGCCATGGGCAGCAGGACACGAAAAATTGTGCCCTCAGCATCGCTTTCGCATTCAATTGTTCCGCCATGGTCTGAAATTATTTTTGCAACGAGTGCTAATCCAAGGCCCGATCCATTTTGCTTACCAGTTACAAACGGATCAAACAGGTATTGACGAATGTCTTCAGGAATGCCGGGGCCGTTGTCCTTTATGACGATTTCCAAGGGAAGCGAAACTCTGTTATTCGTGCCGGATGCGCCGATCTTGATCCCCGGTCGAAATGCGGTTGCAAGGATTATGCATGGATTTGCACTCCCCTGAATGGCTTCGGCTGCATTTTTAATCAGGTTGAGGAACACTTGAATGAGCTGATCTTCATTGCCAAAAACCAAAGGTAGGGAGGGGTCGTATTCTTCGGAAATTTCTACGCCGGAGGCCTGGGCATTTTCCAACAGTAATTTCACCCGATGTAATACCGCATGAATATTTACTGACGCGCGCTCAATGGGGCGTTCGTCACCAAATATTTCCACACGATCAACCAGTTTTACAATGCGGTCAGTTTCGTCCTGAATAAGCTGGGTGAGCTGGTGATCATCCTGAGGAATGGTCTGTTCCAGCAATTGCGCCGCCCCCCTGATACCTGCGAGTGGGTTTTTTATCTCATGGGCCAGCATGGATGCAAGGCCAATGGCTGAGCGAGCCGCTCCGCGCGACACCAGTTGGCGATCAATTTTATCCGCCATTGTACGTTCCTGAAAAAGAAGCGAAACCGCACCGTCAATTTCAGCAACCGGAGAGGCGAACACGTCCGTTTGTTGCTGCTTTTTTGTGCGCAACGGACTGAATGAAAGTCGGTATTCACTCATGGGCGCATTGCGTTGGCGCACTGTGTGAATGAGTTGGATGATAGGGGAGCCAAAAGGAAACAGGTCAACCAGCTTATAACCTGCGATGACCTGTTGTGAGACGCAAAAAAAGGTTTCCGCCGCATGGTTGGCCCAAAGCACATTGTCCCCAGCATCACATACCAACACAGGTTGCTGAAGCGCCTGCAATATTGCATTTTCAAATCGAACTTTTGATGTATCACTGCCGGTATGTGGTATGGTCATGTTATTTAAACTTATGGTTTCATTTGTTTGTTTAAGCGGCTGATGTTACACGATTATCATGGTTATTAATGTGTTGATTAATGAGTGCATGGGTTTTGTCAGGGTCGGACTGTGTTAATAGTTCCCGACTTTGTTCAGGGCTTAGTGCGATATTGGCTGCCTCAAAATACCAACGTAGATGCTTGCGAGAGACCCGCATACCCAAGTCAATTCCATAGGCGCTGAGCATGGCTTGATGATGGGCAATGATGAGCTGTATCAATTCATTTTTCACCGGAGAATCTTGAGGTTGACGGTCGAGCAGGGCCGCATCAATTTGCCCGACGATCCATGGTGTCCCCTGGGCGCCGCGCCCGATCATAACACCCGCCGCTTTTGAAATTTTAAGGGCCGCTTTAGCCGTTGTTTCATCGACGATATCGCCGTTGACAATCACAGGAATTTTGACCGCTTCAACCACGTCTCTTACCGGTTCCCATCGCGCCTGACCCTTGTAAAATTGTTGACGCGTTCGCCCATGGACCGCGATCATTTGCACCCCTGCATCTTGTGCGCGTTTGGCTATCTCTGGCGCGTTGATTTGTTCGTCGTTCCAGCCAAGGCGCATTTTTAGGGTCACGGGTACAGGACTGTCAGCAATAACAGCGTCGATGAGTTTTAGGGCTCTGTCTGGCACGCGCATTAACGCTGATCCCGCAAAGCCGTTGGTTACTTTTTTTGAGGGGCAGCCCATATTGATGTCGATAATATCGGCGCCTGCATCGCTGGCTATTTTTACGCCAAGGGTTAGCCATTTTTCTTCGTTCCCGGCGATTTGCACCACATGGGGCAGTTTACCGGTGTGGGTGAGTTTGCGCAGCATTTCCTTTTGTCCCGTACCAAGATTGGCGCTGGCAATCATTTCCGAGACTACCATCCCCGCCCCGAACCGCTCGGCCACATCTCGAAATGGTGCATCAGTTATCCCGGCCATCGGTGCGAGAAATGCGCGCCCTGGCAAAGAGACATCGCCTACAGTGATAGATGGGGAATTGCTTATGGGCATATATGGGATTGCCTTGATAATGGGCAGTTGAAATAATTGCCCTTCTTATAGACAACGAGGGCAATACTCAATGATATTCGAAGGGCATGGATATTCGAAGGGCATGGATATTCAGAGGGCTTGATGAATCCCGCTTGGGTAGCGTAATGCTTAGCGCGTGAAGAATTACCGTCATATTGCAGTGACCAGAGTAGAACAAATGAGCGTTTCAGATGAACCACAACAATAAACGGTTGAAGCTTGGGGTCATTGTCGTGGCTGGGGGAAGCGGCAGTCGCGCTCAAATTGATGGAAATGATATTCCCAAACAATATCGCTATATTGGTACCAAGCCGGTTCTGGCGCATACGCTGTCGGCCTTTTTGCAGCTTGAGGCAGTGGATTGGGTACTTCCTGTGATCGGAGAGACCCATCGCGCCCTTTATTATGATAGCATGGGGCTGGCTGATGAAAAACTTTTACCGCCCGTTATAGGTGATGATACCCGGCAGGGGTCGACCCTTAATGGATTGTTGGCATTGGAGGCAATGGCCCCGGATATTGTCATGATCCATGATGGGGCACGTCCCTTTGTCGATGGTGCGCTTGTGGGCCGGGTAAGCGATGCACTAAAGGACCATGAGGGTGCCCTGCCCGTGCTTGAAATGAGCGATACGATCAAACGTTCCTATGACGGAAAAACCATAGCTGGCACTGAAGAGCGTTCTGAACTTTTCGCCGCGCAAACACCCCAAGGGTTTGATTTTGTAAAAATCCTTGCGGCCCATAAGAATGCGGCAAAAATGTCAAACTCCTTCACCGATGACGCCTCGATTGGTGAATGGGCAGGTCTTGATATGGTGCTGGTTACGGGCAGAGAAAAAGCTTTCAAGATTACAAAACCTGAGGATTTTGTCCGGGCCGAGGCTGAACTGAATGGATATGAGATGACAGAGACACGGGTTGGTTCGGGGATGGATATTCACCAGTTTGAGCCGGGGGATAGTGTGCGTCTTGGGGGGGTGGATATTGCCCACGACGCAAAACTCAAGGGTCACTCAGACGCGGATGCGGCTTTACATGTCCTCACTGATGCACTTCTTGGGGCGCTTGCTGAGGGGGATATCGGCACGCACTCCCCCCCTTCTGAGGAAAAATGGAAGGGCGAACCCTCCAAAACATTCCTGTCCTTTGCCGCCAATCGTGTGCGTGAAAACGGGGGGCGAATTGTGCATCTTGATTTGACGATCAATTGTGAAATGCCCAAAATTGGACCGGTGTCTGAGCAAATTCAGGCAAATATCGCGCGAATTTGCGATGTTTCGCCACGTCGGGTTTCGGTGAAGGCAACCACATCCGAAAAAATGGGGTTTGTTGGCCGGGGTGAAGGCCTGATGACCCTTGGAACGGCCACCATAGAATTACCACGAGGTAAAAACTGATGTTTCCTATGCGAACGACAGAACTGGCAAAACAGGTTATCGACGCACTGGCAAAGCAGGACATGATGATCGTGACCGCCGAGAGTTGTACCGGGGGATTGATCGCCGGTGCATTGACTGAAATTCCCGGTTCTTCAGCTGTGGTACATGGGGGCTTTGTCACCTATGCCAATCAAGCGAAAATGGCCATGTTGGATGTGCCTGAGGATATGCTGGCGCAATATGGCGCTGTTTCTGAGCAGGTGGCACGCGCCATGGCTATGGGCGCGTTGAAAGTAGCAAGTGGCACAGATATTTCCATTGCCGTAACAGGGGTCGCTGGCCCTGGCGGTGGCACCGCTGATAAGCCTGTCGGGTTGGTGCATATTTCTTGTGCCACAAATGGCAAAACGCACCATAGGGAATATCGATTCATCAATATCGGGCGTCAAGCGGTGCGATTGGCAACAATTGATGCGGCATTTGAGTTGGTGCTTGGTGCGCTGCCTAATCAGGAATAGCGGCGCTTGGCTTCGGCGATGAAGGCATCAAGAATTTCCACCTGAATATTGGCAAAGGCCGGTTCTGCGACCGCAGCAATCAAACGGTTTGAAAAGCTAAAATCTATCTCGAACTTTATCGTGCATCCTTTATCCGTGGGAGTAAAAACCCACGTGCTATCCAGATAGTCAAAAGGATTGTCCGTTGACGTGGCAAACACGCTCATGGCGTCATGGTCGATGGTGACTTCGCTGGTATAGCTCTGATTGATGGGGCCAAAACTTACATGCATACGCGCATCACAGGAGGATAAGGGACTGCCCTCTTCGGCGCTGAGTTCCATGTCCGAGCAATTGGGCACAAAGTCAGGGTATGTGTTGAGATCCCCGACGAGCGCTAACATTTGCGCAGCTGAAAATGGAACAGTGCGGGAAAACTTCAATTGAGGCATTGGGATCAGAACCTGTTTAATAGGCTTTCAATATCGGCATTGTTACGCACGATTACAAGCTCCGAATTACTGGGCAAATGTTTTAGGATAAAGGGGCGCAAATCTGTGTGGTTTGCTCTGTAATGATATACATAATTTAGGAAATTCAGATCAAGTTTTTCTGGGCAACCGGTGGCTACGCCCTCGCGTTCCTTGCCATAATTTCTCACAATTCGCTTGATCACACGATATAGGCAAATGTGCGTGGGTACATCGAACAGCACCACCAAATCGCACCTTGCGATGCGATCTTCCCCGGTGCGCAGCATGCCGCCGTCCAAAATCCACGAATCCTGCGCGATGAGTGCTGAATGTTTTCGCGTCCATTCCTGTTTACTCGGTTCTGTCCAGCCGGGCAGCCAGAATTCCTCATCAATATGGACAAGTGGTAGGTTTGAAACCCGCGCAAGCCGGATGGCAAATGTTGATTTTCCTGAACCGGGGCCACCCAAGAGGGCCATGCGTTTCATAATGCGTTTTCTGGGCTTGTTTTGCTTGCGGAACGTGGCGTTTTGAACCTGCTTAGCAACATTTCGATGTCAGCATTATTGCAGATGATAACAAGTTCAGTCTTTACGGGTCTGTCCTCAAGTATTTTCAATAATCTTGGCGCTTTTCTGCGCCGAAAACTCAGTACGTACAGCAAAAACTCAAGATCAAAACGTTCACGGCACCCCGGGGCGGCGTCAAATCGGCGTTTTCCACACCCGGTTATGATGCGTTTGACCACACGATATAGACAGACATGGGTTGGAAGATCGAACCAGATAATCATGTCTGCGCGTTGGGTACGGGCGGTGGCGGATCCCCCATAGCATCCATCAATGATCCAACGGTCACGGGCGATGAGTTCTGCGTGAATGTACGCCCACTCCTCTGGGGGGCGTGCTTTCCAGTCGGGTCGATGAAAATGTTGATCCAGATGGATAAGTGGCAGGTCAACCAATTTGGCAAGACGTGCCGCAAGGGTGGACTTTCCAGAGCCGGAACAGCCAAGGATTGCGATGCGTTTCATAGGCCCTGCCCGATATTGTGTGGAGCGGCAAACTATTTGAATTTTATAGAAATGCAAGGGGTGTATCTAGGTCAGGACCCTAGAAAAAATTCGAGGGGGGAATGCGATGAGTGATGCATTCCACCCTTGGAGAATGCCCTAGTTGTTCTTCTTCACCCGTGCCGCGCGAAGTTTAGCAAAATCATCCCCCGCGTGGTGGGATGAGCGCGTCAGGGGCGAAGCCGAAACCAGCAGAAAACCCTTTGAGTAAGCAATGCTTTCATAGGCCTTAAATTCTTCGGGGGTGATGAAGTCTTTGACGGGCGCATGTTTTTTGCTTGGCTGCAAATATTGCCCGATGGTTAAAAAATCAACATCAGCCGAACGCAGATCATCCATTAATTGCAGCACTTCATTGCGGGTTTCGCCCAGCCCCACCATGATGCCCGATTTGGTGAACATATTGGGGTCAATCTCCTTCACCCGTTGCAACAGGCGCAGGGAATAGAAATAGCGCGAACCGGGGCAAATGGTCAGGTAGTTGGAGGGCACCGTTTCCATATTGTGGTTATACACATCGGGCTTGGCGGCCACGACTAACTCCATTGCCCCTTCCTTGCGTAAAAAATCGGGGGTCAGCACTTCAATTGTTGTGTTGGGGCAACGGGCGCGGGTTTCTTTTATGACATCAACAAAATGTTGCGCACCACCATCCGCAAGATCATCGCGATCGACCGAGGTGATAACCACATGATTGAGCCCAAGTTTTTCAATGCCCTTGGCGATGTTGACGGGTTCTTCAGGATCAAGGGGCATGGGGCGGCCCGTAGCCACGTTGCAAAAAGCACAAGCGCGGGTACAAATCTCGCCCATGATCATAAAAGACGCATGTTTTTTTGAGAAACATTCACCGATATTGGGGCATCCACCCTCAGTGCAGATGGTGACAATATTATTCTCGCGGATGATGTCCTTGGTTTCCTGATAGACCTGTCCGCCCGGCGCTTTTACCCGTATCCATTTGGGTTTGCGCAAGGTGGCACTGTCAGGCCGGTGGGCTTTTTCAGGGTGACGAACACGGGCCGGTTTTGTTGCATTGATCAGTGTAACCATAAATATCTAATCGCTTTTCTTTTTGCGCGAAAACAAGGCCGCAATACCTGCGCCAATTAAACCAAAAATCAAGCCGGGAATTGCGCCGGAGAACATAGCAGTCCACAATCCAGCCATGCCTTCTACATTTTCCTCATTCAGTGTCACGCTTACCGCGTCTGGTGCAATCAGATTGACCAATCCCAGGAGTGTGCCAAGGGCCACACCCAAACCGAATACCCATAAAAAGACTTTTTTTGCCATAGAAATAGCGCTCCTGAGGTGCCGGATTAACGGCGGCGTTGCATTTCGCGATAGCCCCAGATCAAGGCGCTCGCACCAGCTATACCGGTCAAAAGTTGCCACAGTATATTGCCGCCCCACAGACCAAAAACCAGACCAAGGATGAAATTTAGCACAGCCGCACCAGCGACACCCAAAATGACGTTGAGCACAAGCGAGTTATTCGCACTCATCAGGCGATCAGCGATTATACCCGCCACGCCACCAATTATTATTGCAAAAATGAAACCCATGAAATTATCCTTTAGAGCTGATCGAGCATTGTCGGTTTTGATTGAGTCAAAACCTATGCTCTAAGTCTTTGTTTTGTCGCGTTTTCGAAGCGGATAACCGGCCCCACTTTTCCTGAAAACACTCTAGTATGCTCCCTTACATATTGAGTGCCTTGTCGTACGCGTCAAGTACACTCTCCTTCATTGTTTCAGAAAGTGTTGGATGGGGGAATATTGTATGCATCAATTCTTCCTCCGTGGTTTCTAAATTCATAGCAACTACAAAGCCTTGGATCAATTCTGTCACTTCTGGCCCCACCATATGGGCGCCAAGGAGTTCGCCGGTTTTTGCATCAAAAATAGTTTTTACCATACCATCCGTTTCCCCGAGCGCCACGGCTTTGCCATTAGCGACGAAGGGAAAGCGCCCAACTTTGATTTTGTGTCCGGCTTCTTTTGCTTTGGCTTCGGTCATGCCAACGCTTGCCACTTGCGGATCGCAATAGGTGCAGCCGGGGATTTTTGATTTATCCAGGCCGTGCACGGTTTGTCCGGCGATGGTTTCAACGCAGATTACAGCCTCATGTTCAGCTTTGTGGGCCAGCATTGGCGCACCGGCAACGTCGCCAATTGCAAAGACACCCGCTACAGTGGTGCGGCCATGCCCGTCAACGACAATGGTGCCGCGTTCGGTTTTCACGCCAAGCTTTTCAAGGCCAATATTTTCCACATTGCCCTGCACCCCAACGGCGGAAATAACAACATCAGCTGCAATCTTTTCGCTTTTGCCATTCTTTAACAACAGGTGCGCGGTGATCCCGGTTTTGGTTTTCTCAATTTTTGACACTTTGGTATCGGTTAGAATTTTTAGCCCACGCTTTTCAAGGCGCTTGCGGGCAATCGCGGAGATTTCTGCATCTTCTACGGGCATGATCTGGGGTAGAAGATCCACAACCGTCACCTCGGTGCCCATGGCGCGATAAAACGAGGCAAACTCAATGCCAATGGCACCCGAGCCCATTACCAGCATGGATTTTGGCATGGTTTTGGGTTTCATGGCTTCAAAATATGTCCATATTTTTTCGCCGTCCGGTTCAATGCCGGGCAAGACACGCGGGCGAGCGCCTGTCGCGATAATGATATTTTTTGCCTTGTAGGTGCCTGTGGGTAATACGCCACGGGGTTTGGGATTTTGTGGCTCTACGATGGCCTTTTTGGTTTCTGTGACGACGATCTCGCCGGGTTTGGTGATGGTCCCCTCACCCCAAATCACATCAATCTTGTTTTTTTTCATCAGAAACCCGATGCCGCCAGACATTTGCTTGGTGACACCACGGGAACGATTAACAACAGCTTCAATATCTGCGCTAAATTTTTCGACCTTAAGACCAAAATCCTTGGCGTGGGCCATGTGTGAAAATATTTCAGCCGAACGCAATAGCGCTTTGGTGGGGATACAGCCCCAATTCAGGCAAATGCCCCCCATATGTTCACGCTCTACAATTGCGGTTTTTAGTCCCAGTTGAGCAGCGCGAATGGCTGCAATATACCCGCCAGGGCCAGATCCAAGTACGATTAAATCATATGTATTGGGCATTGAGATAGTTCCTTAATCGTCGTTTTTATAAAGGACCCCGTTTTCAAAGGGCCCTGTTTTCAAAGGACCCTGGCAGGTCATAATGTTGGCGAAGTTAGTCGGCGGTCAGCATGGCAAAAAGTTGGTCTTTTAGGGAAAGTCGTTCTTTACGTAAATCAGCCAAGTGTTCGTCAGATGTGGGTTTGATGTCAGTTTCAGCCGTGTGCACCTTGCGATTTATTTCATGATACTCATCATAGAGCTTAGAAAAATGGGTGTTGCTGGTTTTAAGTTCGTGAATTTTATCGGCCCGATTTGGGAATTCTTCATGAAGTTCGTGGGGTGTGTTGGCCATATTTTAAGTTCCTTAATTTACGATGATCTGACATCCAGTGCCATAAGTGAGTAAGTAGTCACTTATTATTCAATTTCAATATCTTTGCAACAATTGGTGCTAAGTTTTTACCGATAGCGCGGGTATTTTGTGCGTCCAGGTGTACCCCGTCAACAGGTGATGCATTTGCAATCGTTGCGGCGTCAAAAAATGCGCAACCATATTGCTCGGCAACCATTTTATATTTTTCTGCAAATTCGGCGCTTTTTTCTATTGCGCCTTCAAAGATGCTGGCTAACACGGGCTCGTCAGTCTCAACACAATGGGGCGGTGAAACAATCAGAATTTCGGGTGCCGCAATATCCAAATAATATTGGTGGTTTTTGACAATTTCTACCAGTCTGCCCATACCGCGCGCAATGGCGGTTACATTGCCACACATGTAATTTTTTAAGTCGTTTGTACCGAGCATGAAGATTATCAGATCAAGGGGGGCGTGGCTTTCAAGAATAGTCGGTAATATCTGCGCGCCATTACGGTTTGCAGCGACTGCATAATCGTCAAAAATAGTCGTGCGCCCGCCAAGGCTTTCGTTGATAACGCGTACCCTATCAAGACCCACTTCTACATTGAGTACACTGGGCCAACGATCTTCAAACCTGTGGCGCACACCATTTGGCATGTCGCCCCATGTCAAACTATCGCCGTAACAAAGAACCGTTTTTGCCTCTATCATTTTTTACGCCAACATCATTACTGGGTTTTCAATCATGGCCCTAAATGCGTTGAGGGCCGTTGCCCCCAGCGCCCCATCCACAGACCGGTGATCGCAGGAAAGCGTAACCGACATAATGGTGGCTGTTTTAATTTCGCCCTTAACGGCAATGACCTGCTCGGCCCCGGCCCCAACGGCCAAAATTGTTCCATGGGGCGGATTGATAACAGCAGAGAATTGTTTAATGCCGTACATGCCCAGATTGGAAATGGAACTTGAACCACCCTGATATTCATGGGGGGCAAGCTTTTTGGTTTTTGCACGGGTCGCGTAATCGCGTACCTCATCCGATATTTGTTTGAGGGATTTGGTTTCTGCGGCGCGCACAACCGGGGTAAACAGTCCGCCGGGCACAGCAACCGCAATCGCCACGTCTGAGGACTTGTGATAAAGGATGGAGTCCCCGGCCCATGTGGCATTGGCGTCGGGAACCTGTTGCAAGGCTAGGGCCCATGCTTTGACAATGAAATCATTGACCGAGAGCTTGAAGGCAGGTTTGCCCTCTTTGTTTTTGAGGGCCGAGGCGTTGATATTCGTCCGTGCGGCCAGCAAATTGTCCAAATTGCAATCAATTGTGAGATAAAAATGCGGTACGGTTTGTTTGGACTCGGTCAGGCGCGCGGCAACAACTGTGCGCATGCCATCATTGGGGCGCGCCTCATAGGTGCCTTCCTCATAAAGAGCAAGAACATCGGCGGCGCCCATGCCGCTTGCCAGAGCAGTTGTAGCTTTGTTCGTGCTGGGTTTGGTGGGTACACCATCGCGGATCGCCACCTCAATATCAGCTTTGACGACCCGACCTTTGGGGCCAGAACCGTTTAGTGCCGCGACATCAATATTGGCTTCTTTGGCCAAACGTCGGGCCAAGGGCGAGGCAAAAGTGCGTGCGCCGGTATTGGATGTTGCGGTTGCGATTGCCTTCGTTGTGGGTGCAACGGGTGTCGCTTTGGCGGGTTCTTGTTTGACTGGTTCTGATTTGGCAGTTGTGGCCTCAGTAGGTGCAGCTTTAACTGGTGCTGGTACGGCGGCGGTTGCACCAATATCATCAGCGCTTTCCCCCTCCTCCAACAAAATCGCGATTACAGAATTAACCGCGACATTTTCGGTACCATCCGCGACCAGAATTTTGCCGATCGTTCCCTCATCTACCGCTTCCACTTCCATGGTGGCTTTGTCGGTTTCGATCTCACAAATGACGTCACCGGCAACAACAGAATCGCCTTCCTTGACGTGCCATTTGGCGAGGATGCCCTCTTCCATGGTGGGGGAAAGGGCTGGCATGGTGATGTTAATGGGCATGGCGTGTTTTCCCTTTACGACCTGTAGGTCACAGCGTTAACCGCCGCGATGACTTCGTCAACATTGGGCAGGGCTAATTTTTCAAGATTTGCCGCATAGGGCATGGGTACGTCCTTGCCAGCGATACGGGTGACAGGTGCGTCCAGATAATCAAAGGCGGCTTCCATCAACCTGGCGGAAAGCTCTGAGCCAACCGAGAATTGTGGCCAACCCTCTTCAACAACCACGCAACGCCCGGTTTTCTTGACCGAATTCAGCACCGTTTCAAAATCCATGGGCCGGATTGTGCGCAAATCAATCAGTTCCACATCAACGCCTTCGGCGACCAATCTTTCCGTCGCTTCCGTTGCATACTTCATACCAATGGAGAACGAAACGATGGTCACGTCTGCGCCCTCACGTACGGTCCGCGCCTTGCCAATGGGAAGTACAAAATCATCCATTTTTGGCACATCGAAACTTACGCCATACATCAGTTCGTTTTCAAGGAATACCACCGGGTTTTTGGAGCGTATGGCCGCCTTGAGTAGGCCTTTACAGTCTGCCGCACTATAGGGCGCGATAACTGTGAGACCCGGCACCTGTGCATACCACGCGGTGAAATCCTGACTATGCTGTGCCCCCACGCGCGACGCGGCACCATTGGCCCCACGAAATACGATGGGTGCATGCACCTGTCCGCCCGACATATAAAGCTGTTTAGCGGCGGAGTTTATGATCTGATCAATCGCCTGCATGGCAAAGTTAAAGGTCATAAATTCAACAATTGGCTTAAGACCCGCAAAGGCCGCGCCCACGGCAATACCGGTAAAACCATGCTCGGTGATGGGAGTATCAATCACCCGTTTCTCGCCAAATTCATCCAACAACCCTTGGGAAATTTTATAGGCACCCTGATATTGAGCCACCTCTTCCCCCATCAAAAACACATCTTCGTCGGCGCGCATTTCCTCGGCCATGGCCTCGTTGAGCGCTTGGCGCACGGTCATTTCAACCATTTCAACATCAGGTGGTAAATCTGGGTCCGCAGCTGGGGAAAACTTAGGGGCTGCACTTGCTTCAATAACAGTTGGAGACGCCTCAATTTTTGCAACATTTGCAGGCTCAGGGGCGTTAGTTGCGGCAGGTGCCGGTACAGGCGATGAAGCACTCTCAGTTACGGCGCTCGCGTCTTCGCCCTCACCAAGCAAAATTGCAATTACCGAATTAACCGCAACGCCTTCTGTTCCTTCAGCAACTAGAATTTTGCCGATTGTGCCTTCGTCGACGGCTTCTACTTCCATAGTGGCTTTATCGGTTTCGATTTCGCAAATCACATCGCCGGGCGCTACGCTTTGACCTTCTTTAACCAGCCATTTGGCCAGATTACCCTCTTCCATAGTGGGTGACAGGGCGGGCATTAAAATATCTGTTGGCATAATGTCGCTTCCCTACTTAAACGGTTATATCTGTCCAAAGCTCGGATGCATCCGGCTCTGGTGAATTTGTGCCAAAATCGGCGGCTTCGGTAACAATGGCACGCACATCTTTTTCAATGAGTTTTAACTCGTCAGCCGTGCCATATTTTTTGTCCAAGATGCGCTGTTTGACCTGCTCAATGGGATCGTGCTCACTGCGCATGGTTTGAACCTCGTCCTTGGAGCGGTACTTTGCCGGGTCAGACATGGAGTGGCCGCGATAGCGATAGGTATTCATCTCCAAAATATAGGGCCCCTTGCCTGAACTCGCATGGTTGATGGCGCGTTCTGCCGCATCGCGTACATAGCGCACGTCCATTCCGTCAACCTTTTCGCCGGGGATATTAAAACTCGCGCCACGGTTGGAAAGGTCCGTAACCGCTGAGGAGCGTTCCAGAGATGTGCCCATGGCATATTTGTTATTCTCGATAATATAAACGACTGGCAAGTCCCAAAGTTTTGCCATGTTAAAACTCTCATAGACCTGGCCCTGGTTAGAAGCACCATCGCCAAAATAGGTGAGCGAAACAGTGTTCTCACCGCGATATTTGGCGGCGAAGGCCAAGCCAGTTCCCAAGGAAACTTGCGCCCCCACAATACCATTGCCCCCGTAGAATCTCTTTTCTGTAGAGAACATGTGCATGGAGCCACCCTTGCCCTTTGAGAGGCCGTCGGCGCGCCCAGTCAATTCTGCCATCACACCCTTGGGGTCGATACCAACTGCAAGCATATGCCCATGATCTCGGTAGGAGGTGATAGATGCATCCTCAGGCCTAGCGGCCATATTGATGCCGGTAACCACAGCTTCCTGACCGATATACAAGTGACAAAATCCGCCAATGAGGCCCATGCCATACATTTGCCCGGCCTTTTCCTCAAACCGACGAATAAGCAACATT
>JAJRRG010000105.1 GCA_024279675.1 Alphaproteobacteria bacterium | reverse complement strand
TGGTGGCGCATCCGTTATTGCGGGCGCACAAAACCCAGATGAAGCTAAAGCCTTCATCGAGTTTGCCATTAGTGCTGAAGCACAAAACCATGGCCCCGAAGTTGGCGTGTTCAATGTGCCATCCAACATGGATGCAACAATTCCAGCGGAAGCTCCTCCGCTCGAAACATTGCATCTTATTGAATATGACTTTGCGACCTACGGTTCTTCTGAAACCCGCGCGCGCCTTCTGGCACGTTGGGATTCTGAAGTTGGCGATCCAAACAGCTAAGGGTTTAGGCCTTTAAAACAATTGTGCGCGGGGCATTATCGTCCCGCGCATTTTGCTGATCTGATGTGCTGAAAAGAAGCGCCACTTTTAAAAGCGCCATTCGCCGGATCTATTAGCTAAAAAACGGGTGGGGATTATGAGAAAAACCGCAATTCTCTGGCAGGTTATTGCCATGATTGGTGCGCTGATTTTACCTTGGTATGGGGTGCGCGGCGGCTTTTGGTCGTTTGGCTGGATTGGCGGCATTTTTAGCGATCCCAAAATGGCCTCGGCCGTTGCCCAAGGCCTGCTCCATGACCGTTGGTGGCTGATCACGGCGCTTATTCCCTTGGTGGGCACGGGCCTGTCTTTAGCATTCATAAAAAACCACAAACTCCTCGCAAAACTGCTGGTGATGATTTCCATTGCCAGTTTGGTTCTGTTGGTTGCTCAAGGGTTCATTGTAGCGCGTACAGGTCCAAGAATATTTGTCGATTTGTTTGTTGGCGGGCCGGGGGAGACCGGACAAAGCGGCTTGGGTGCGGGGGCCTTCGTGGTCCTATTTGCCCAACTATTCGTGCTGACCACGGGCTATTCTGGCATGGGCAAAGGTCGCGGTGACGCATTTATTGTCGGTTTAATCGGTTTGATTGTCGCGCTGGTTGGGGTGTTTGTTTTCTTCCCGGTCTCTCACATTTTAATACAGGCGTTTCAAAACGCCGAGGGTGCCCTCAGCCTGACCGAATTTTGGACCAGATTGGTCTCGCCTCGCATCTGGACATTGAGATGTTTAACCGGTTCCGGTTCATGCGGCCCCGCATGGAATTCTCTATTTTTGGCAATACTAACCGGGGCTGGCACCACATTGCTTGGCCTGAGTTTTGCCCTCATCGCGACACGGACAAACTTCAAAGCCAAACCATTGTTACGGGTTTTAACAATTATCCCCATCATAACGCCTCCCTTCGTGATCGGCTTGGCTCTTATTCTATTATTTGGTCGTTCGGGCACGGTATCTTTTTATCTTAATGAGTGGTTCGATATTGAAAAAACAAGGTGGCTTTATGGGTTTTGGGGCATCTATATGGCTCAGCTTCTTTCATTCACGCCCATTGCATTTCTGGTACTCATCGGCGTGGTGGAAGGTGTTAGCCCCTCTATGGAGGAGGCCTCCCAAACATTACATGCCGATCGTTGGCAAACATTTCGCTTTATCTCGTTTCCCCTAATGCGCCCCGGCCTGGCTAATGCATTTTTACTTGGGTTCATTGAATCCATTGCCGATTTTGGCAACCCGCTTGTCTTGGGTGGAAATTTTTCCGTGCTCTCAACAGAGATATATTTCTCCATCGTGGGGGCCGTTGCCAATTCTGGAAAAGCGGCGACTTTAGCTATTGTCTTGCTTTGCATGACCCTGAGCGCATTTTTAGTTCAACGTTGGTGGGTTGGTAAAAAATCATACGCAACTGTAACCGGTAAGGGCGACAGCGGCCAACACGCTTCCCTTAACCCGCTATTGCGCGGCTTTTGTTATGCCACGGCTCTGCCTTGGGCGGCGTTTACCGCAATTGTTTATACAATGATTGTATTTGGCAGTTTCGTAAAACTCTGGGGCTACGATAATAGCTTCACCTTTGATCATTATTTGCGCGCTTTCTCCGTTAATTTTGCCGATGGCATAAAATGGACTGGAGTGGCATGGGACAGTTATTTCACGACCCTCACCATCTCTTCAATCGCGGCTCCATTCACCGCCGTGATTGGGTTGGCAACCGCCTATTTGCTGGTGCGTCAAAAATTTATCGGCAAGGATCTATTTGAATTTTCCACCATGCTTAGCTTTGCAATTCCTGGAACTGTCATCGGTATTTCCTATATTTTGGCGTTCAACGTACCGCCCATCGAACTAACCGGAACCTCGATCATTTTGATTTTGGTCTTTGTTTTTCGCAACATGCCGGTGGGGGTGCGCGGCGGTATTGCGGCCATGTCCCAGCTGGACAAAAGCCTGGATGAAGCGTCCATAACCCTTGGCGCAAATAGTTTCACTACGGTGCGTAAAGTCATTGTGCCTCTGATGGGGCCGGCAATTTTGGCTGCACTTACTTACAGTTTTGTGCGCGCTATCACCTCGGTTAGTGCGGTCATTTTCCTTGTGAGTGCGCGCCATAATATGGCGACATCATTCATCGTCGGCCGCGTGGAAAATGGTGAATTTGGTATCGCCATCGCCTATTCTGCGGTGCTGATTGTCACCATGCTCACGGTGATTATTGGCTTGCAATTGATTATTGGAAAACGTCGCTTGCGCCGAGAAGACCGGGTGCAAGACCACACCAAAACCGCCAAAGCTTAGAGCATAACAACCTAAACTTTGAACAATTATTGATGGAGACTTTTAATGTCCAAGAATGAAACAAGAGGCTCGGTTCGCTTTGAAAATGTTTATAAACGTTTCGGCGATGTGGTGGCCCTCAATAATTTGAATCTGGATATTGTGCC
>JAJRRG010000104.1 GCA_024279675.1 Alphaproteobacteria bacterium | reverse complement strand
TTTTCCGGCTAAATCCGGGTGGGCCTTTAAGACATCAAGGCGCATAGCGTCATCGGCGGCGCGGAACTGGATATTCATGGCGGCGCTTAGCCCATTTGCACAATCGTTGGCGGGGCCAAGTTCTGCCTCAAAAGCGCGTTCTGCGACCCATTCAGAATGTTCAAAAACACCACCGAACAAGGCCAGAAAATCATCCTTGGGCAATGTCGATGGGCAAATCGAGGGGGCCTGATAGGGGTGGTTTTCATGCCAGTGATTGGCAATATCGATACGCTTGGCAATCCAGACATGTTCATGGGATTGCACATATTCGATGAATTTTTTTAACGCGGCCACGCGCCCGGGCCTTCCAATCAGACGGCAATGCAGACCGATAGACATCATCTTTGGCGAACCCGCTTTCCCCTCGGCATATAAAATGTCAAAAGTGTCACGCAGATAGGTAAAAAATTGATCGCCCGAATTGAACCCTTGAGGGGTAGCAAAGCGCATATCGTTGCAATCCAGCGTGTAGGGAATAATCAATTGAGCGCGGCCCCAATGCTCACGCCAATAGGGCAGGTCATCGTCATAGGCATCGGAGAGATAGGCAAATCCACCCTCTTCAGTTGCTAAATCAACGGTATTGATCGAACAACGCCCGGTGTACCAACCCGTGGGTCGAGAACCGGTGACCTGTTTATGCAGGTCGATGGCGGCGTGCATATGCTCGCGTTCATCCTCGGCGGAATAATCTTTATACTCAATCCACTTTAGCCCGTGGCTGGCAATTTCCCAATCCGCGTTTTGCATGGCGGCGACCTGTTCGGGCGCGCGGGCCAGGGCAGTTGCGACCCCATAAACGGTTATGGGTATGTTTTTTTCTGTGAACAGGGAATGCAAACGCCAAAATCCGGCCCGGGCCCCGTATTCATAGATAGATTCCATGTTCCAGTGACGTTGACCCTGCCATGGGGCAGCTCCGACAATTTCTGAGAGGAAGGCTTCGGACGCCTCATCCCCATGCAAGGTGCAATTTTCTCCACCCTCTTCATAGTTGAGGACAAATTGCACCGCGATATGGGCCTTGTTGGGCCATTGGGCATCGGGGGGAGTTGCGCCATAACCGCGCATGTTCCGCTTATAACGATTTGAAATATTTGCTTTGCTCATACCCTATTTATGCGCTTTCATTCCTTTGCCCACAACAGAATAATCAATAAAGTTGACCGCTTGGTCAAAACTCGTGCAAACTTGTTCGAAAGCAAATCAACAATTGGCTCAGATTGGAGAAGCACAATGGCGGATACAGGCCGACTTACAACCCATGTTCTTGACACCGCAAATGGCCGCCCGGCGGCGGGCATGGAAATCATTTTGTTTTTCATCGAAGGGCCAGAGGCGGGCAATGATGATGAGCCGGAGGTGATTCTGTCTACCATCACTAATGAGGATGGGCGGTGTGACACGCCCTTGCTTGAAGGTGAAAGCATGAGGCCGGGGGTCTATGAATTGTTGTTTCATGTGGGGGATTATTTTGAAAAATTGGGAACCGGGAGCGATAAGCCAGCTTTCCTAAATCAAGTGCCTGTGCGCTTTAGTATATCCGATTCCGGGGC
Source organism: Alphaproteobacteria bacterium (assembly GCA_024279675.1). Taxonomy (GTDB): domain Bacteria; phylum Pseudomonadota; class Alphaproteobacteria; order Rhizobiales; family Devosiaceae; genus DROE01. Next base: position 6,322 of record JAJRRG010000104.1, on the reverse strand, counting down.
GCATTATCATGTGCCATTGCTGGTATCGCCCTTTGCTTATTCCACCTACCGGGGTAGCTAACACATGAGTACCTTGCCTTTTCGTAACTTTATTCGCTTCATACTCAATGATAAAGTGATTGAGCTTGATGAACTTGCGCCAACGCAAACCCTGCTGGATTTTGTGCGGCTTAGTGAACGTTTGGTTGGTACCAAGGAGGGGTGTGCCGAGGGGGATTGCGGGGCATGTTCTGTGTTGGTGGGGCGCTTAAGCGATGGCGTTTTGTCCTATGAAACCGTTAATGCGTGTATTCGGTTTACCGCTTCCCTTGATGGATGTCATGTGGTCACGATTGAGCATTTGGTGGGCAAAGAGGGCGCGTTGCATCCTGTGCAACAGGCAATGGTTGATCACCATGGTTCCCAATGTGGATTTTGCACACCTGGGATTGTGATGTCGCTGTATGCCCTGTGGATGAATAATCCGCGCGCGGATGCAAACCAAATTGAACAGGCCTTGCAGGGAAATTTATGTCGGTGCACGGGCTATGCGCCTATTGTTCGGGCGGCAAAATCTGTGCTTAGCGATGGGGGGCAGAGCAACGATCCGCTCATTGCGGAACGTGGGGAAATTACCGCGAAACTTGATGGATTTCAGGATGGGGTGCGGGTAGAAATGTCTGGTGGGGAAGGTAAAATCATTCTCCCGGCCAGCGTTGATGATCTGGCTAAAATTTTTCTTTCTAACCCGGAGGCGACCCTTGTTGCGGGGGCGACCGATATAGGACTTTGGGTAACCAAGCATATGCGGCCCTTGCCGATGATGGTATTCACCGGGCATTTAGACGCGCTACGCTCCGTACTTGAGGGAGAAGATGCGGTGTCCTTTGGGGCCGGGGTGACGTATTCAGAATTTTTCTCCACTATTATGCAAAAGTTTCCGCAACTGGAGGATTTCTGGATGCGTATCGGGGGGCAACAGGTGCGCAATATGGGTACGATTGGCGGCAATATCGCCAATGGCTCGCCCATCGGAGATACGCCACCGGCTTTGATTGCCCTTGGGGCGGCGATTACTTTGCGCAAGGGAAAAGCGCGCCGGTTTGTGGCACTTGAGGATTATTTCATTGCCTATGGAAAGCAGGATCGGTCGCCGGGTGAGTTTATCGAAAGCATATCCATTCCCTATCTTCACACCGGGGATCAATTTGCAGTTTATAAAATTTCCAAGCGGCGGGAGGAAGATATTTCCACCCTTTGCGGGGCTTTTAACCTGCGCCTTGATGGGAATAATCGTGTTGCAAAAATCGCCATCGCTTTTGGCGGGATGGCGGGTATTCCACAACGGGCGAACAGGGTTGAGAAAGCTCTGTTAGGGCAGACATGGAACGAGGCGAACATTAAAGACGCGCTTGAATTGTTTGGGGTGGATTATCAACCTCTCTCTGATGTGCGCGGGTCGGCGACCTATCGTATGCTGTCGGCGCAAAATCTGTTGCGGCGTTTTTATATGTATACACAAGGTACGGCTGAAGAATTACAGAGGAGTGTCTCATGAGTTCACCAAAAAAACATGACATTGTTCATTCCTCAATTATCCATGATAGCGCCGCCAAACAGGTGGCGGGTTGCGCTGAATATATTGATGATATGGCGGAACCGGCGGGAACTTGTCATGCCTATCTTGGCTTGAGCGAATGCGCCCATGGCACCATTAAATCCATTGATCTAGGGGCAGTTGCGGCCGCGAATGGGGTGATCTGTGTTCTAACCGAAGCGGACATTGTAGGGCCCAATGACATCAGTCCAACGGGGTTGAAGGATGAGCCGATTTTTGCCTCTAAGATCGTTAGTTTTTTCGGACAACCAATATTTGGAGTGATCGCAGAAACGCGGGATCAAGCCCGACGAGCGGCGAAGTTGGTCAAGGTTAAATATGAAGTTTTGCCCCATCATCTTAGTGTTGAGGCGGCACTTGAAAACGGAGCTGAGCTTGTCACCAAACCTCTGACCCTGAAACGTGGAGACAGCACAACAGAATTGGCAAATGCGCCGCACCGATTGAGTTCGACATTAGAAATTGGCGGGCAGGATCATTTCTATCTAGAGGGGCAAATTGCCTTCGCCATTCCGGGGGAAGATGATGATGTTCTGGTCTATTCTTCAACCCAGCATCCCAGTGAAGTTCAGCATATGGTGGCCCACGCTTTGGGGGTAAAAAACAATGCGGTGACGGTGAAAATTCGCCGGATGGGTGGTGGGTTTGGCGGCAAGGAAACCCAGTCAAATCTGTTTGCGGTTGTGGCGGCAATCGGCGCTAAAAAGCTGGATCGGGCGGTGAAAATTCGTCCCGACCGGGATGATGATATGGTCGCAACAGGCAAGCGCCATGACTTTGTGGTCGATTATGATATCGGGTTTGATGACACAGGAAAAATTCTGGCTCTGGAGGCCAATTTTGCCGCTCGATGTGGGTTTTCAGCCGATTTGAGTGGTCCGGTAACCGACCGGGCGTTGTTCCATGCGGATAATGCATATTATTTGCCAGCGGTGACACTTACCTCGCAACCCCTAAAGACCAACACAGTTTCCAACACGGCCTTTCGTGGATTTGGTGGACCGCAAGGGATATTGTTGGCCGAGCGGATGATTGAAGAGATTGCCTATGCCCTCAAGAAAGACCCGCTTGAGATACGCAAGGCCAATTTTTACGGCACCAAATCTAATAATATTACGCCCTATCATCAGGAAGTAACCGACAATATTATCCACCGGATTGTTGATGAACTTGAAATTAGTTCTGATTATCAGGCGCGGCGGGCGGCCGTGTTGGCACATAATAAAACCAGCGCCATAATCAAGCGGGGCATAGCTTTGACCCCGGTGAAATTTGGCATCTCGTTCACCGCCACCTGGTATAATCAGGCGGGGGCGCTTATCCATATTTATCAGGATGGGTCAATACAACTCAACCATGGGGGCACCGAGATGGGGCAGGGGTTGAACCTAAAAATTGCCCAGATTGTTGCTTCTGAATTTGGTTTGCCTATTTCTGAGATTAAAATCACCGCAACGGCCACGGACAAGGTGCCCAATACTTCTGCAACAGCGGCATCATCGGGGTCTGACCTTAACGGCATGGCGGCGTTAAATGCGTGCCAGCAGATCAAGGCGCGTTTGGCTGAATTTGCGATAAATCTGTCCAGCGAGAAGGCTGGTAGCTTAGAATATGTACAGGGTGAAGTTCTGGTCGGTGATAAGCGCTTTGCCTTCGCTGACTTTATCAAACAGGCATATATGGCACGGGTGCAATTGTCCGCTGCTGGATTTTATAAAACCCCGGACATTCATTGGGATAGGGAAAAAGGGCAGGGCCGTCCGTTCTTTTATTATGCCTATGGAGCGTCGGTTAGCGAAGTGGCCATTGATACTCTGACCGGGGAATACAGAATCGAGCGCGTGGATATATTACATGACGTGGGCAAATCGTTGAACCCGGCCATCGATATTGGTCAGATCGAGGGGGGTTTTGTGCAAGGCATGGGCTGGCTGACTAGTGAAGAATTGGTTTGGCATGCGGATGGGCGATTGCTTAGCCATGCACCCTCCACATATAAAATCCCTCTGGCATCCGATGTGCCGCCAATTTTCAATGTCAATTTGGCGGAATGGTCATCAAATCCTGAGCGGACAATTCGGCGTTCCAAAGCTGTTGGGGAACCCCCGCTGATGCTTGCTTCGTCGGTGGTGGAAGCCCTATCGATGGCGGTAGCTAGCGTAGTAGATTATGAGAGTTGCCCACGCCTGAATACGCCGGTGACCCCGGAGCGGGTGTTACTTGCGTTAACTGATTTGCAAAACTCGTCTGGTTCTTCGTGAGCATGCAATTGGCAACACTAAAGGGGGTTCTGTCTCATCCGCTCATCCTTGTGGACTGTGTCAAAACCGCCGGGTCTACCCCTCGGGAAAAGGGGGCGTGGATGTTGGTTGGTGCCGATGAATTGCTTGGCACAATCGGGGGTGGGCAGCTTGAATTCATTGCCATTGATACAGCCAGACAAATGCTGCGCAAGGGTGAGGCGAAACGTGAAATTGATGTGCCGCTTGGCCCCGATATTGGCCAGTGTTGTGGGGGAAAAGTCAGTCTTTCTTTGCAGTTTGTGACCGGAGAAATTGCCAAAAAAATACAAAACCGCTTAGGGCGCGAACAAAGCCAATTCCCCCATGTATATATCATGGGAGCGGGGCATGTGGGGCGCGCCTTGGCTCACGCGCTGGCATTGTTGCCCCTTACAACAATAATTGTTGATACCCGCGCTGACACCTTGCTTGACTTGCCGCACAATATTGAAACACGGTTTAGCGCATTGCCAGAATCCATTGTACGAGAAGCGCCGGCGAACAGTGCTTTTATTGTGCTGACCCACGACCATGCTCTGGATTTTATGATCACGCGGGAAGCACTGTTGCGTTGTGACGCATCCTATGTGGGGATGATTGGGTCAAAAACCAAAAAAGCCGCTTTTGCCTCTTGGATGAAAAAACAGGGTTGGATAAATAAACAAGAAGACGGGGAAGATACAAAAGTACCCATGCACATGTTAAATTGTCCGATAGGGGTGGAAAAAATTGCAGATAAACGGCCAGAAGTCATTGCGGCGCTAGTCGCGGCTGAAATATTAGTGCACACTAGTGTGGTGCACGCTGGTGTGGCGCACACTGCAGCGTCGCACAAAATTATGTCAGAGAAAACTGATGAACGTCGCGAATTCTTGGGAGGGAATTAATGCAATTGCAAAGTGAGCAAAATGGTGTGTCCGCGCGACTAAAATTGGCCGGTGTGACCAAGGAATTTCCCGGCGTTCTTGCCAATGATGCAGTAAGCTTTGAAATCAAACCGGGGGAAATCCATGCGCTTTTAGGGGAGAATGGTGCCGGGAAATCCACTCTGGTCAAAATGATCTATGGCATCATGGCCCCGGATGCAGGCCATATGATGTGGGACGGAATCCCACTTAATGTGCGTAACCCCCGCGAAGCACGCAAGCTTGGCATCGGGATGGTATTCCAGCACTTTTCGCTGTTTGAAGCGTTGACGGTGTTGGAGAATATCGCCCTTGGTATGGACGGGGGCCTGTCCACTAAAGAATTGGAAATCAAAGTACGTGAGGTGATGGCTGCCTATGGATTGATGCTTGACCCGGCGCGAATTGTTTCTTCTCTCAGCGTTGGCGAACGTCAACGGATTGAGATTGTACGGGCCCTTTTGCTCAATCCCAAATTGTTGATTATGGATGAGCCAACCTCGGTACTGACCCCACAAGAGGTCGCGCAGTTGTTTGGCACATTGCGGCAATTGTCAGGCGAGGGCTGTTCAATTTTATATATCTCCCACAAGCTCAACGAGATCAAAGAATTGTGTGACAATGCCACTATTCTAAGGAATGGCAAGGTCGTGGGGGAGTGTAATCCGGCTGAGGAAACTTCAAAATCTATGGCGGAAAAAATGATCGGTGGCTCACTTAAGGGCATTGCCAAGGGAAATGCGCGCGAATTTGGGGATGTGCGTCTTAATGTTGTTGGGCTTAGCCTGCCCAAGGATAATGATTTTGGCACTGCCCTCAAGAACATTAAATTTGATATTCATCAGGGGGAAATTTTCGGTATTGCTGGGGTCGCCGGGAACGGGCAAAACGAGTTGCTCGGTGCCTTGAGCGGCGAAGTGCGGGTTGACGAGCAAGCTATCGAGTTGCACGAGATTTCTATTGGTCATATGGGACCAAATCGCCGGCGCAAAGCGGGTCTGTGCTGTGTTCCCGAAGAGCGACATGGACATGCGGCTGTGCCTGATTTTTCCTTGAGCGACAACGCTGTTTTAACCGCTCGGCATCGTCAAGGATTGGTGCGGTCGGGAATGGTGCATTCTGGTGCGGCGATTGATTTTACTGACGAGGTGATCGAGAGATTTGGGGTAAAGGCGACGGGCGCACATGCGTTGGCCGGTTCGCTTTCCGGGGGAAATTTACAAAAGTTCATCATGGGGCGTGAAATATTGCAGGTGCCAGAGGTTTTGGTCGTGTCGCAACCCACATGGGGGGTTGATGCGGGGGCTGCGGAGTTCATCCATCAGGCATTGGTGGATATGGCGCAGGCGGGGAGTGCAATTGTTGTGATCTCACAGGACTTGGATGAATTACTAGCGCTTTGTGACACATTGGCGGTGATAAACGAGGGTCAGTTAAGTGCGCCGATGCAGGTTCAGAACGCGTCAATTGACGAGATTGGCCTCCTAATGGGCGGTGTTCATGGGGAGGCTGCATAATGGCTTTTGTTAAATTTGAGA
>JAJRRG010000103.1 GCA_024279675.1 Alphaproteobacteria bacterium | reverse complement strand
CAACAAAAAAGGGCCGTGACACCAATGTATCACGACCCATTAAGATTAACCGGTTGCTCTGTTGAGGTTTTTGGGGGACCACAACCGGCTGTTCTTATGGTTCCAAGCATGCATGGGACGATTGCTACTTGTTGAACCAGATTTAGATATGGGATGCAATTGAGGCAAAATAAGCCCCTTCACCAAACTGTGATAAAGTTGTGAAAGAAAAGAATTGGTTGCATCACAATTCGCCATAACGCATTATGGCCGATAATTTAACCGAATTTGAACAAAAAGAGAGACCTTAATGAAATTGATTTCCCCGACTGCCCTGCCCGCTAAATCCTTCACCACCCCCACAAAAGCATGGGAATACGCCCATGAGATTTATGAACGCAACACCGCATTTATTCTCCAGCAATTTAAAGCCCTGACCACTGGCAAAAACCAGCAAGGCAAAGTGCGCGCCTTTTATCCAAAAGTCAGTGTTGACATCACCTCTTATCTAAAGTCTGCAACTTCACTCCCGTATGGATTTTTGCACTCCCCAGGCCTGTATTCCACAACCCTTACCGCAACTGACCTGTTCAAGGCCTATCTGATCGACCAATTTACCCTCGTTCTAAAAAACCACGGCGGCACCATTGAAGTTGGTGAATCCGACACCCCAATCCCCCTCCACTACGCAGCAAGTTCGGCCAATGGCATAGATGCCTCCGGCCTTGAAGTCCCTTTGCGCGACCTGTTTGATGCCCCGGATTTAGGCAATACCGACGACGAAATTTCCAATGGCACGCTGATACCAGAAGATGGCGACCCCCACCCGTTGGCCGCCTTCACTGCCCCACGGATCGACTATTCCCTTAATCGGCTCAACCATTACACCGCCACCAACGCCGAGCATTTTCAGAACTTTGTCATCTTTACAAATTATCAGTTTTACATCGATGAGTTTTGTGATCTTGCCAAACAATATATGGCCGATGGCCACGCAGATTATGACAGCTTTATCGAACCGGGAAATCTCACAACCAACAACCAGCGACTTGGCGGAAAAATCGAAGGCAGCGCTTCAAAAAAACTCCCCCAAATGCCCGCCTATCACCTCACCGCCCCCGGAAGACGCGGCATCACGATGATCAATATCGGCGTTGGCCCCTCAAACGCTAAAACCGCCACCGATCACGTGGCCGTCTTGCGCCCCCATTCATGGCTGATGCTGGGCCACTGTGCCGGCCTGCGTAACTCACAGCAACTCGGCGATTACGTTCTGGGCCATGCCTATATGCGCGAAGACCATGTTCTAGATTCAGATTTGCCTTTATCGGTACCAATTCCGGCCCTCGCCGAGGTGCAAGTTGCCCTTGAGGACGCCATAACCGATGTGACAAAACTCAAGGGTATCGAGCGCAAACGCATCATGCGAACCGGCACCATCGCAACCCTGGATAATCGCAATTGGGAATTGTGGAACCAAAAGGAAGTCATCCGCCGCCTCTCCCAATCCCGTGCAATTGCGCTGGATATGGAAAGCGCGACCATTGCCGCCAACGGTTTCAGGTTCCGCATCCCCTACGGCACATTGCTTTGTGTTTCAGACAAACCCCTGCACGGCGAACTGAAATTGCCCGGCATGGCCTCAAACTTTTATCGCACCCAGGTCAACCAACACTTACACATCGGCCTCAGGGCTATGGAAATCCTCAGGGAACAACCTGCAGAACGCCTCCATTCACGTAAATTGCGTTCCTTCGCAGAAACTGCCTTTCAATAGGCCTGAACGCAAATTCCTGTCAGCGTCACCCTCCCCTCGTGGGGAGGGTCGGCTGGGGGTAAAACATAACGACCAATGCCAAGGCGTCAAAAACCTCAAAACGCCCCTACAGGCGCAGCACACTCAAATAAAAGTCCTCACGACAAGAAAAAAATAACACATGTTTTGGCGGCTTCTTCACTCACCAATCACCCCTAGCGTTCATTTGTAATGTGAATAGTTTGCAAAGATAACGCGGCAAATTCTTTGGTGAAGGTTGGACATTGCTAGCCACTGCGCACACTGGGTTTAGATTTCCTCCATCGCCAAATAGCAATAATTGACCATAAGCCCTCAGCAATCAAAAATGGATATGATTGTATCAAGAAAGCGTAAAACGCAGCGAGCGCACATCCAAAAGCAAAAACTAAAATATAAACACGACCGTGATGTTCAAAAGCATAACTTCCGACCATAATTACAACCGCAATAAGGCCAAGTATCTCAATTTTTGGCATATTTTGTGACACCCTTTTCTATGCATTCAGTCAATGTTGAGCATTTACAAGATAAGATTGCAGACAGAATTACATCCATCTGCTTAAGCTCTTTCATTTTGCTTTGGATTTCTAAACGCTTTTCCTGGGCCTGCGATACCCAAGCGCCTTTTGCGCTTGGGTCAGACTCATAGGTATCCAACAGAGTTTTTGTTTCGGATATAGTGAATCCAGCAGCTTGTGCCAGACGAACAAATTCAAGGGCAAATAACGCGCGATCATCAAACGAACGTCGACCAGAAACCCGGTGCTGTATACCTATCAAGCCTATTTTTTCATAATACCTAATAGTAGAAGAAGGCATCCCAAGTTTTTCTGAAACATCACCTATTTTCATGACTTACTCGATTTTCTTTTTTATCATGCGCTTAGCCAACAGCACTGCTAAAATGCCAATTCCAGCAATTAAAAACATCACACCAATCAACTCAACAACTGGCGGCGGGCGAAATGCATTTATAACTGCGCCTAATCCGCCAAAGCCAATAACCGCTAAAATAATCGGCAGTTCACAAGCTAGCAGTGCCAATGCACCAATTGCAATTCCCGTTACACCCCCACGTTTCATCCTATTATCCGCTGATGTATCAAGCTTTAATTCGCTCATTTGCGCTATCCTCCACCAGCTCAATAAACATATCGATAAATTGCGTTGCGCCCGCGGGACCAATGATGGCCAATTCAATAGTTTCATCAACAGCATTTGAGGGAGTGTCCAACTCAAATGTCAAAAATCCACAACACCCCTTTTCAAGGCGAACAAATTCCTCAACATGACCCAATGTAACTGGCGTATTTGAAAATACCAGATTTAAGCCGTTTTCAACGCGCTTATAACTTAGAATTTCTGGAATGATTGTCTGCCGCGCAAGCACCCTGCGTTGCCGAAATTCATCATCGTTCAGCGTGCAAGCAATCGCGCTTTTTTTGTCTTCGCTATTCATACTATTCCCTTTCAAAATTAACGAGAACTATCCGTTACCACTTAAAGTGCACTTTAAGTCAAGCGGTATTTGGGTGTGCATTTTTGAGGTAAACTACAATTGTGCAACCGCTCCAAAGCGCCTTCAAAATTTATTGTAATTGGAAATTTGATTTGAATATTCTTTATTGATCAACCGCACTAAAACTTAGATTTATCGAGGTCTTTCGTTGGGATGCAACTCACAATCCGGCTTCACAACGACACACGGATGGCCGCTGACATGGCCGCGCAGATGGCAAAAACCGTTAATTATTGGAAAAACGCAAAAGCGACAATCCTACATTTTCGCGCCTTTGAATAATTTTGGCATCACAGACCCAAAGTGCATTTTTATTTTAACCACGCCCCCTAGTTCAGCGCCAAAGCCTCGACCACAGCAATGGAAGCCATATCACAATCCCTCAGCTCGCAATCGATGGAGCAAAAATGGGAGCAGGCCTTTATTCTAAAGTCATTTGTTCTGAGAACGCTTTAATAGAAGCGCATACACCACCATCCTCGTCATTACCCGACTTGTTCGGGTAATCTAGCGCATCATATCAGTGATGCATAAGAATCTTATTCACCGCTATCACGGTAAACGTGAGTCCACACCCGGATAAACCGTGTGATGACGAAGGGGGACGATTAATATTCCAAAAATTCTAAATTATCATTTGATATGCAAATCCATGATCTTAATCATCACAGAACTGGCATTTTGAAAATTGTTTCTTTGATCTACTAATTTATATTCCCACTTTTCCCCGTGGAATAGGTTGTTTCTAAGCCGGTAAGCGATAATTACGAGAGATTGCACAATTGGAATTGTATCATTGACATCGCCTTTTAGAACGTCAGCAACAAATTGCTTTTTCTCTGGTTTGTGAAATAAATAGTTATTAAACTTTTGATTTGTTTCACCTTCGCTACGGTATCTATCTTTGAAATATTCAAATTCATCAGAAAAAACCTCTGGCTTGACGTCAGTATTGTTTACCAACTCGGGCACTTTTTCCATAATTTCCTTAACGTTGGCCTTGCAACCCAAGAAACGGAACTCGAAGAACCCCCACAGCAAACTGAACTCACCAATCGCGTTTATTTCTTCTGGAGAAAGGGCGGTATATCCGTCAGCATTCTGCTTTATCCATTCTTGGATATCCATTTTGGAGCCTTTCAAAAAATCAAAAAAAATATAGAATATCCCTAGTCCAGCACCAACCCAACGGTTACTCTCGGCTTAGTAGCAATCGAATACCAGCAATCGAAAAGAAACTCCCAAGAGCGGCCTGAATGTATCGCCGTGCTTTGCCATAGAAGCGAACCATGAGCGGCGTTGAAAATGCAATCGCATAAAGAATATGGATGACCAATGACAACACAAATGTGCCCAACACGATGGCCATCCCGACCCAAACCGGGGCGCCGGTTTTTAACCCAAGGGAAATAATAGCAATCCAAGCCAATGCCGCCTTGGGATTTGTAATTTGAATGACAAATCCACGACGCGCATACCCAAAAGCAGTTCGCTTACCACCAGCAAGTTCTGAAACTTCCAGATCATGGTCTTGCATGGCAGAACGAAAAGACTTGAAAGCAAGCCACAACAAATAGGCACCGCCAAACAACTTTATTGCCAAAAGAGCAGAAGCATACGTTGCCAGAATGGCAGATAGGCCAGCCACCGCAAGCACGGCCCAAGCAAGTGACCCCAAAGCCACCCCAATGGCAAGACCAATACCAGAATTGCGACCAACACCCATTGATGTGCCGATGATTGCAAGAATATTCGGGCCAGGACTAGAAATTGCCAGCAAAAATGCCGCATACGCTAAAAGAATGCCCGGTAAAAAGACTGTAATTTCTTGCATGAATCATCCCATCAACAAAATTGTTCCCGTATTGTTCCACAAGAACGTCATTCTTACAAGGGGGGAATTCTCCAATATTACACCAAAACCCAAGCGGGTTTAGTCCAGCGCCAAAGCCTCGGTCACCGCAATGGACGCCATATTCACAATGCCACGACTTGTGATTGAGGGCGGTAAAATATGGGCAGGCTTGCGTGTACCCATCAACATGGGGCCAACAGATAGAGCCTCCGTCATCTCTTTTACCAGCGTTAGGGCCAGATTGGCAGATTCCAGATTTGGAAAAATCAACAGGTTCGCCTCCCCATCCAGCACTGAACTTGTCAAATAGCGTTCACGCAATTTACTATTCAACGCCAAGTCCCCCTGCATTTCCCCTTCAACGACAAGACCGGGTGCAACACGTTTCAGTTTTTTATAAACTGCACGCATTTTCAAGGCACTCTCGCCAGTTCTTGAACCAAAATTTGAATATGATAACAGGGCAACTTTCGCCTCAATATTGAATAACTTCAGATGATCGCGCCCTTGCAAAGCAATCTCCACCAACTCATCAACACTCGGGTCCATAGTCACATAAGTATCGGCAAAGAAAAATGCGCCACGCTGCATGATCAACATAGACAGGGTCGACAGATCGGTTGTGCCATCTCGCAATCCGATGATGGACTGAATATCACGCACATGTTTGATAAACTGGCGTTGCAGGCCACAAATGAGTGCATCCGCATCCCCCCGCTGTACGGCGAGAGCGCCAATCACAGTCGTGTTGGTGCGCACAATAGTGCGCGCAGTATCCGGGGTCACCCCGTTCCTCCCCACAAGCGAGTGGAACAAATCCACATAGTCGCGATAGCGCGGATCATCTTCGGGATTGATAACTTCAAAATCAGTCCCCGCAGTAATTGACATACCAAATTTCTTGATCTGATGCTCAATAACGCTTGGCCGACCAATTAAAATCGGCACGGCAGTTCGGTCTTCAAGCAATACCTGCGTCGCGCGCAATACCCGCTCATGTTCCCCATCAGCAAAAACAATACGTTTGCCAGAGTTGTGGGCTCGCGCAAAAACCGGTTTCATTACCATGCCAGACCGATAAACAAAACGATTGAGCTTATCGGCATAGGCGGCAAAATCAGTGATTGGACGTTTTGCAACCCCAGAATCCATGGCGGCTTTGGCAACAGCCGGAGCAATTTTTAACATCAAACGCTGATCGAACGGCCCCGGAATAAGGTAGGTTGGCCCGAAGGTTGCCTCCCCACTTGCCGACACTTCAAGCGCTGGCTCATGGGCCAATTGCGCAATAGCACGCACGGCCGCCATCTTCATTTCTTCGTTGATTGTGGTGGCCCCCACATCAAGCGCACCGCGAAAAATGAATGGAAAACACAAAACATTATTCACCTGATTAGGATAATCAGATCGACCGGTACACACCATGGCATCGGGACGAATTTCAAGCGCCAATTCGGGCATAATTTCCGGTGTCGGATTGGCCAGCGCCAAAATCAACGGATCCCGAGCCATCCCCTTGATCATTTCAGGCTTTAAAACGCCAGCGGCCGACAGGCCCAAGAACACATCAGCCCCATCCAGAACTTCCGCCAGTGTATCCGCCTCAACATCCTGTGCAAACGCCAATCGCCAGCGATCAATATTATCCGAACGCCGCTTGGTCACCAGCCCGTCACGATCGCCAACAAAAATATTCTCACGCTTGGCACCAAGGCTGATCAACAGATTAAGGCAAGCAATAGCGGCAGCCCCCGCCCCGGACGTACAAATTTTAATCTCGTCAATCTTTTTACCGGTTAAGCGCAGACCATTGATGACCGCCGCCGCAACAATAATCGCGGTGCCATGCTGGTCGTCATGAAACACCGGAATATTCATGCGCGCGCGCAAGGATTCTTCGATCTCAAAACAATCTGGCGCTTTAATATCTTCCAGATTAATACCCCCAAACGTCGGCTCAAGGGGTGCCACAACTTCAATAAACTTCTTGGGATCAAGTTCGTCAATCTCAATATCCATCGCGTCAATACCAGCGAATTTCTTGAACAGAACAGCTTTACCCTCCATCACAGGCTTGGACGCCAATGCGCCAATTGCCCCAAGACCTAAAACCGCTGTCCCGTTGGTTATCACCCCAACCAGATTGGCGCGGGACGTATAGAGCGCCGCACACTCCGGGTTCTTCGCAATCTCTTCACAGGGTGCCGCAACCCCCGGAGAATAGGCCAGCGCCAAATCCCGTTGGTTTGCGAGGGGCTTTGTCGGCACAACTTCAAGTTTCCCCGGCAAGGGCCATTTGTGAAAATGTAAGGCCGCCTCACGCAAGTTACGATTTTGCTCAGTTTCTTTATTTGACATGGATTGCTCTTTTCAGTTGCAGGGCGTCATGGGCCAGTACGAAGGGCTTAAACCCAAGGCATCGACCATTTCCACCATGGTTTGCCGACGAATCATAAATCGATTTATTGGTATTGTGAAACATTGCTTAGGCGGCGAACAGATTTTTATTTTTATCGCCTTGCTCAATCGTCTGGCTGGGATTGAGGGTATGTACCATTTCGATATATTTGTCCGCCGAAATAGCTGGCGAAAACAAAAATCCCTGCACATTTTTCACCCCACGGGCACGCAAATACATAGCCTGAGCTTCAGTCTCTACCCCCTCGGCAATAATACCCGCCTCAAGTTCAGTCGCCATATTGATGAGACTATCAAGGACAGGCGCAGATTGGGTTTCCTCAGTAATTGGATCAATAAACACCCGATCAATTTTAATAATATCAACACCCAGAGTTTGAATATAGGCCAGATTGGAATGACCCGTTCCCACGTCATCCATCGCTAATCGACAACCAAGAGAATGCAAGCCATTGATAACGCGCTTGGCTTGTTCATCATCCCCCAAAGGGTGGCGTTCGGTAATTTCAAAGACAAGCTGGCGAAAAGAAATTTGGGAATCGGAAAAAATTGCAATAATATCTTCAACCACAGAGCCGTCACGGAAATGGCCCTCAAATAAATTAATCGAAATTCGCAACTTAGGGTTTAGGGCAGAAATTTCGCCTAAGTCTTTGCGCACGGCTTCCATCAAAGAGATGGTCATTGGCACATCAAGCCCGGTCACTTCGGCATATTCAATAAAGGCCGCAGGTGAAATGATCTCCCCGTTCTTTTTGACCCAGCGCGCGAGCACTTCGCACCCATACATTCGCCCGGTAGTTATGTCGATAATGGGTTGATAAAAGGGGCGAATGTCTCCGTTTTCAATCGCCTTTTCCAAATCAAACGAAGGCAAAGATGATTTGCGTATTGTATTAATTGACCCCATGAGAATAGCGGCGCT
>JAJRRG010000102.1 GCA_024279675.1 Alphaproteobacteria bacterium | reverse complement strand
GTTGGAAGCTATTAAGAATTTGGGTCTTGGTTTGGCGTTAGACGATTTTGGTACGGGCCATTCGTCCCTGTCTTATTTGCATCGTTTTCCGTTTGATACGGTTAAAATTCCTGCCCAGTTTGTGCAGATGAGTGACAATTCCGGCATGTCCCATACTCAGGTGCCGATCATGCGCTCCATCGTATCTCTTGCCAACGAGTTGGGACTTTGGGTTGTGGCCGAAGGTGTGGAAACCGCTGAGGAAATGGAACGATTGCGCGAACTGGATTGCCAGTTGGCCCAAGGGTATATTTTTGATGAGGCGATGAGTGGCACACAATTACACCGCAAACTTGCCAACCAATTAGCCCAATAATTGTATCGAGTTTAGCCTTAACAGCGACAAGCCTATGCGTGACCGCTAAAGGCGCTTAGGTTCGCACGGGTAATCCCCAATAGCTCCAGCGATTTGTCATAACGTTTCTCAAAGGCTGTATTGAACAGAATTTCGGAACTAAAGGGAACGGTGAGCCATGCATTTTCAGCCAATTCCCCCTCCAACTGACCCGGGCTCCACCCACAATATCCAAGCGCCAATAAGGATTTTTTCGGGGCGTCATCCATTGCTAGGGCAACAAGAATTTCCAGATTAGATGAAATTGCCGTTTGGTCGTTAATTTGAAAAGAAATGCCATGGGTGGGTGCTTCAACGCTATGCACAACAAACCCACGATTTGTTTGTACCGGGCCACCTTTAAGGACGCCCTGTCCGGCGATTTCTTTTGAGACAACAATCTCAGAATATTGGATGGAATTAGAATTGTGCAGATCAATATCAGCGATCACATCGCCAAAAACGATATTGGGCAAGACTTCGTTGATACCAATTGCCATCGCCCCTTCCTCGTTATGCTCTACGACGTAAAGAACGCTTTCTTTGAAGCGACTGTCACGCATCATAGGCATGGCCAACAAAAATTGTCCCTGTAGCGTTTCCATGCCCAAGGTTTTCGTGATTTTTCCACTTGTTCCTTTCCTCTGCGGATTGCGCGGAGGCGGGGACTTGATGTTTAAGGCCTTTTTAACGCTGGTTTTTTTCTTTTTACTCATGGGGTCGGAGTTTAAGGGTAGGGCGCTGATCACACAAGTCTGATCAAGCTTTCATTTCCTATTCATCCTAGATGTTGTTAAATGCAAACCATGAGAATTATATTTTACATTTTTGCCTATGCGACACTCCTCTTAAATGCCAGCGCGGCGGAGACAGAGTGGACAGAAATTGCCCCCGACACCAGAGCGCGGATGATATTTTCTGACGTTCTTGGCCCGGACAACACAACAATGGTTGCACTGGAGTTGGACATGCCAGCCAACACTAAAACCTATTGGCGCGTGCCCGGAGAAACGGGCATTCCATTGATGATTGACACGGCCGCCTCCAGCGGTTTGCAAGAACCTGAAATTATCTGGCCATTCCCTGAGAGCGCGATTTCCTATGGTTTTGTCGATCGTGTATTCCATGGAAGTTTTATTTTGCCCATGCAAATCTTAGTCACCGGGCAAGAGGCACGTCTGGATTACGATTTTGTCCTTGGTGTGTGTTCGGATATTTGTGTCCCTGTGACTGTAAATTTTGCCCATAACCTGTCCTTTGAAAAACGGGATTCCGGTGCGGCGCTGCAAATTGCGCAGACTATGGCTAATACGCCCATTAGTTGGGGGCAGGGCGCGGCCCCCTTTGGTGATATAATGTTTGACCAAACCACCCAGCAATTGCATGTAACAGTAAAAAATACTGACATTGAAACAGTCGACATAATAGTAACCTTTGGTGAAAGTTATGAAGTTTTTTCAATGCCTCAAAAAAGCCAGAGTGAGGATACACTAATCTTCACTAGATTGGGGCGAAGTAATAATATGGATTGGCTCGATCAGAATGTGACCCTGACATTTATGTCCCCAGACGGTCCTTATGAGCTGTCACTCCCTGTGGAAATACGCTAGAAACTGTGCGAAAACACGTTTTTGGTTATTAATTTTGAGTTTTGAGTAATGATTAAACCAAATCAATCTGTTCCCTCGTTGCCCATCTGGGTCGTAAAGGGTGAAGAGGTAAATCAATTTGATAGTTCTCAATATTTGTCACAAGGGAAAATAGTTTTCTTCGGAGTACCCGGTGCCTTTACACCAACTTGCTCGACCCATCATTTGCCCGGATTTGTGCAAAACTATGATGTGTTCAAATCCCTTGGCGTCGATAAAATCATCTGTGCGTCGGTCAACGATCATTTTGTGATGCGTGCTTGGGCTCTTGAGCATGAAGCGCTTGAAAACATTGAGTTTCTTGCTGACTTTGATGCAAGCCTTGTCAAGGCGCTGGAATTAGATCGAGATTTGATCGGGGGAGGACTTGGGGTTCGATATATCCGCTCGGCTTTGATCATTGATCAGGGAATAGTTCAAGCGGTTTTCATTGACGACCAACCCGGCGCGCTAACAAATACCGGGGCCGCGAATATTCTTGATTATTTGAGGCAATAACATGCTAAAGAACCACGTAAATACCCATAAATCGAATAACGGTGAGACGAAGTAGACGAATGAACATGCTTTTGAGTAAAAAAACTATCATAAATACCGCCGCTTCCATCCTACTGATGGGTTTTTTGTCTGGCTGTGGCATCGGCTCCTTCATTGGGGGAGGCGGAGATGAGAGTGCGCAATTTGCGGACACCAGCCCCACATTGGCGCAGATTTCTGAGGTTCAATCCTCTGCCTTGCCAGTTATTGCGACGGAATGTCCCCCCATTAAAGTGCGCTTGGGTGGGGAAACTCTGTATTCTTATCTGCCAAATCGAATTGGGAATGCTCAGTCGTTGAAATACCAGGCCGTCATTGACGGGCAATCCAGAAATTGTGTTGTTTCTAACGGTTTGATTACCGTTAAAATGGGCGTTATTGGGCGTTTGATTCTTGGCCCCAGCAGTACCCAAAATTCAGCCACAATCCCTCTTCGCTTTGTTGTGGAGCGCGATAATGTTGCTGTATTTTCCCAGCTTTATGATATTCCCCTTAACGTGACACCCCCTGAACGCTCTGAAGAATTTGTCAAAGTGGTCGAAAATGTTGCTATTCCGTATTTGGGCGGAGAAAATATTGTGATTTGGGTTGGTTTTGATCCTCGTTCGTAAGTGGCACTAAAGTCGTGAGGATTTTGGTTTTATAATTGACCAACGCATGAAATTGCATCAAAATAAGAATTGAATGCGGGAGAGATTGAGCGAAGTATAGTATCGTTTGACGCCGAAGGAGCAACCGCCCCGGAAACTCTCAGGCAAAGCGGACCGCATTCAACATTAAAACTCTGGAAAGAGGAACTTTGTGTTCCCGCCGAAGGCGTAACCGAAATAGTTTTTCGGGAAATCTCTCAGGTAAGCAGACAGAGGGGGCATGTGACATCCGTCAGGTCTTTGGCGTGTGCGCTGCACCTTTGCTTATTTGAAAGAGATGAATATGTCCCAATCTGAAAAGACACCCATTTCCACCGCATTACACGATTTGCATGTGAGCCAGGGCGGCCGAATGGTCGATTTTGCTGGCTATAATTTGCCTGTCCAGTTTGAGGGCATTGTCAAAGAACATATGCAAACGCGCGCCAGTGCTAGCTTGTTTGATGTGTCCCACATGGGGCAAGTGACGGTGACTGGCCCCGATTTTAACACAACCATCAATGCACTTGAGAGCCTGTTCCCCGGCAACCTGAAAAATCTTAAGCCCGGCGGGATGCGCTACACGGTTTTGCTTAATAAGCAGGGGGGCATTGAAGACGATTTAATTGTTACCCGCCCGGCTGAGGGGCAAGCCTCAGATGGTACCATGTTTATTGTCGTAAACGCCGCTCGCAAAGATCATGATCTGGCATTGATGCAAAGCGCCTTGGGCGACATTTTGCAATTCAAATTGCACGACGATAAGGCCCTGCTTGCCTTACAGGGACCCCTTGCTGCCACGGTTCTGGCGACCCTTTGTGATGCACCTCACCAACTTTCTTTTATGAATTCTATGCCCGCACAGATTGGGGGTATTGATTGCCAGATTTCCCGCTGTGGCTACACCGGAGAAGATGGTTTTGAAATTTCTGTCGCAAACAATAAGGCGCCAGAACTAGCCAAACTAATCTATGCCGACGAACGTGTAAAACCCGCCGGACTTGGCGCCCGTGATAGTTTGCGCCTTGAGGCTGGCTTGTGTCTTTATGGGCATGACATGAACGATGAAATTGATCCCGTTGCTGCAAATATCTTGTTTTCCATTGGCAAACAACGGCGTACCGACGGCGGAGTTGTTGGGGCAGATGCTGTCATTGACATCATCAATAAGGGCAGCAAAATGCGCCGGGTTGGTTTAACATTTTCCGGGCGTATGCCGGTGCGTGAAGGTGCCGAAATTGTCGATAATGCGGGCGCAAAAATTGGTTATGTGACCTCGGGAACATTTTCCCCATGCCTTGAATTGCCGATTTGCTTTGCCTATGTGCCCGCCCATTTGGCTGAAAATGATACGCCGATTACCGCAATGGTGCGCGGAAAACCTGTAACAGGCAAAGTAAGCCCTATGCCTTTTGTTGCGCAAAATTATGCCCGTAAACCCGGCCTGAACACATAAAATTATAGACAGATAAGGATTATTCCCATGACAAAGATTGCCTATTCCCAAGATCACGAATATGTACGCACTGAAGCTTCAGGCGCAACAATTGGTATTTCAGATTATGCCCAGGAGCAGTTGGGCGACATTGTATATGTTGAACTCCCAAGTGTTGGCACCGTCTTCAAAAAAGGGGATGAAATCGCCGTTGTTGAATCCGTGAAAGCGGCGTCTGAAATCTATGCGCCGGTAGATTGCACCGTTACTGAAATCAACGCGGCCCTTGAGGCTAACCCGGCTGAAGTAAATGCCGACGCCATGGGTACCGGCTGGTTGATGAAAGTGAGTGTTCAGAACGAGGAACAGCTTGGTGAATTGATGGACGAAGCTGCCTACGCCACCCACATCGCCTAAAAATCAAACGGAACCATCCCCATGCGCTATCTCCCCCATTCCGATGCTGATCGGGCCCACATGTTGGCCACGGTTGGTGTAAACTCGAGCGACGAACTATTTGATGTTGTGCCCGCTGATTTAAGACTGAGAAAGGCATTGGATTTGCCTGACCACGCCCCGGAATATGGTGTTGAGGCGCATATGAAGGCATTGGCGAGCAAAAATCATACGGGGGCCGATGGACCATTTTTCATTGGGGCCGGGGCCTATCGTCATCATGTGCCTGCTAGTGTGGATCATCTGATTCAACGTTCCGAATGGCTTACCGCATACACGCCCTATCAGCCTGAAATTTCCCAGGGTACCTTGCAGATGTTGTTTGAGTTTCAGACGCAGGTGGCCAATCTCATGGGCATGGAAGTGGCCAATGCCTCCATGTATGATGGATCGACCGCGGCAGCTGAAGCCATATTGATGGCCCGCCGGGTAACGCGTCGGAAAAAGATTATTGTTTCAGGCGGGTTACACCCTCAATATCGCGATGTGATTAAAACCTATCTCAGTGACGAAGAAGGCCTTGTCTGCCGCCCTTCAAATGCGCAAGGCACAGCCAGCATTATTGATCAGGTTGATGAAACAACAGCGGCAATTTTGGTGCAGACCCCTGATTTTTATGGTCATTTGCATGATCTTGAGGCATTGGCAGAAGCAGCCCATGCCAAAGGGGCGTTGCTTATTGTCGTGGTTACCGAAATCGTGGCCCTTGGGTTGATAGAAGCGCCCGGCGCATGCGGGGCGGATATTGTTGTCGCCGAGGGGCAGTCCCTTGGCAATCCTCTGGGCTTTGGGGGCCCCTATGTAGGATTGATGGCAACTCGGCAAAAGTTTGTTCGCCAAATGCCTGGCCGGCTTTGCGGACAAACCGTGGATGCCGATGGTACGCGCGGATTTGTTCTAACCCTGTCGACCCGTGAACAACATATCAGACGTGAAAAAGCGACCTCTAACATTTGTACCAATGCGGGCCTATGCGCGCTGGCGTTCACCATCCACCTTTCCTTGCTCGGCGAAATTGGCCTGACAAAGTTGGCAAAGATCAACCATGCCAATGCGTGTAAACTGGCGATCGCATTGGATAAAGTTTCTGGCGTTGAAGTACTCAACAAAACGTTTTTCAATGAATTCACAATTCAACTGAATAAGAATGCGGGTCAAACCATTCAGGCTTTGGCCGATCGTGGAATTATGGGCGGATTGCCTGTTTCCCGTCTCGAGCCGGGAAGAGATGACTTATCAAATTTGATTGTATTGGCCGCAACTGAACTCACAAGTGAGCAGGATATTGAGGCCTTAACCACCGCCCTTACGGAGGAATTGTCATGAATATGAACCGTGAAGGTCGCCCCACTGGCACCGGCAGTGCGCCGTTAGAAGCTATCAATAAAGCCGCACTTTTACCATCAGAACCGTTGTTGTTTGAAGTGGGTAATGTTGCCCATTCTGGTGTCGATTTACCCGATGTGAGCATCGATGATACCCGTCTGGGTGCGTTTAGGCGAAAATCATCTTTGGATTTACCCGGCCTCAGCGAGCCGGAAAACATGCGCCATTATGTGCGCCTGTCACGGTTGAATTATTCTATTGATGCCGGGCTTTATCCCCTTGGTTCCTGCACCATGAAACACAACCCGCGCCTAAACGAAAAAATGGCACGCCTGCCGGGATTTGCCGATGTTCATCCCCTACAACCCATTTCAAGCGTGCAAGGGGCCATTGGAGTCATTGCTGAATTGGCCGAATGGTTGATGGTATTAACCAACACCAAAGCCGTTGCCATGAGCCCTAAAGCGGGTGCCCATGGTGAACTCTGCGGCATGATGGCAATTAAAGCCGCCCATGAGGCAAAGGGTGAGGGGCATCGCAATATTGTTCTGGTGCCAGAGAGTGCCCACGGAACCAATCCGGCGACCGCGGCTTTTCTTGGCTATAAAGTTGTTGGTGTGCCAGCCAAGGCAGATGGCACAGTGGACGTACAAGCTGTTGAAGCGGCGCTCAGTCCCGATGTGGCTGGCATTATGCTTACCAACCCCAATACGTGTGGCCTGTTTGAGCCTGATGTTAAAAAAATTGCCGACGCTGTTCATGCCGCAGGTGGATATTTTTATTGTGATGGTGCCAACTTTAACGCCATTATGGGTGTGGTACGTCCCGGCGATCTTGGCATTGATGCCATGCACATCAATTTGCACAAGACATTTTCAACCCCCCATGGGGGCGGTGGCCCTGGCGCTGGCCCTGTTGTTTTATCGAAGGCTTTAGCGCCCTTTGCGCCGGTACCGTTTGTACATGCAGGTGAAACTGGTTTGGAGTTTGTAGAACATGTGGAAGGCACAAAATCCTTTGGCCGCCTAACAGCATTCCATGGGCAAATGGGTATGTTTACCCGCGCCTTGACCTATATGCTCTCCCACGGCGGGGATGGGCTAAAACAAGCGGCAAATGATGCGGTGCTGAACGCCAATTATCTGAAAGCCAAGCTTGAAAAAGTATTCACCCTTCCTTTTGGAGATCAACATTGCATGCACGAAGTGCTGGCAAATGATGATTTTCTTGCGGGGACAGGCGTCACGACTTTGGATTTCTCCAAAGCGATGATTGATGAGGGCTACCACCCCATGACCATGTATTTCCCCCTCGTTGTGCACGGGGCGATGTTGATTGAACCCACGGAGAGCGAAAGCCTCAAGGCTCTGGATGCATTTGCCGATACCATGCTTGAACTGGCCACCGCCGCAAAGGCTGGTGATGTGGCGCGCTTTACCTCAGCTCCCCAAAATGCCCCCCTTAAGCGTCTGGATGAAACAGGTGCCGCCAGAAAGCCAATACTCAAATGGGTGCGGGAAGAATAGCTAAAAAATTGGCAGACATTGTTCGTATAAGATGCCCTGATGAAGCCGAGTATGAGATAATCGCCGACGTTTGGTCCGCAAACTTTTTTATCAATTGGACTTGCTACCGGACTTGGCGCGCCGCAAGCAGAATTGCGCAAAGAATTGCGTACCAGGCTTGATGATGATGCCAATTGCTCGGACTTATATGTCGCCGAAACTGAGGGGACAATAGTTGGCATGTTAGCCCTTAGGCCAGACGAATCTAAAATGGATCAATTGTTTGTTCTTCCCAAGTATCAAAGACAGGGCATCGGACAAAAACTTCTCAATTTTGCAAAACAAAAGCTCCCCTCGGGCATGTGGCTCAAAGCTGATAAGCTAAATGAGAAAGCAATTCGGTTTTACGAGACACAAGGTTTTGTGCTGGAAAAATCCAACACCCACAAAGTTAAGAGTGAAAATGAAGTTTACTATCGATGGGAACCATAACTTCGCGAAATTTCATTCGAATCCCCACCCCGGTCCTCCCTTGTGGTGAGGGATTGAGGGTGGGCGAAGAATACGAGCGTCCCCAACAAAAAAGGCCCCTCAGTGAGGAGCCTTCTCAAAATTCATGTTATTCTGCGTCAGAAACGAGTTAGTTTAACCGAGTACCAACTTCTTTGATCGATGCATCAATAAGGCCATCGCCCTGTTCACTCATCTGCTTGACCAAAAGCGTGCGTGCAGCCTCGACGGCCACATCGGCGGATCGTGCACGAACTTCTGCAGTTGCCTGTGCCTCAGCCTGAGAAATTTTTTCCTCAACGGCTTTGGTGCGCCGTATGATCATGTCTTCAAGGGAAATTTTGGCTTCATCAGCGATGCGCACAGCTTCTTCCTGCGCCGCTTCGATAATTTCATTCGCTTCACTTTCGGCTTCTTTGCGTTTCAGCTCATAGGCTGCAAGCAATGATTGTGCTTCCTCACGCAGACGTTTTGCTTCGTCTAGATCGTGTTGAATTTTTTCGATTTTGCCGTCCAAAGCACCGGCGATTGTCTTAGGCACTTTTATGTAAATCATTCCGCCAACGAAAACGAAGAAAGCAGCAGTGGCCCAAAAAGTATTATCGAACTCCATATTCTTTATCCCTTCACAATTGCACTAACGGCAAGACGGGCATCTTTGATGCTGACTTTTCCCGAGAGTTTGCTGACGACGCTGACCGCTGTCTCAGAGGCAATTTGATCAACATTGCTCAATGCCTCGGTTTTAGTTTTCAGGATGCGCGCCTCGGCACTGGCCATTTGTTTGGCTAAATCAGCTTCCACAGAACGACGTTTTTCTACCATATCAGCTTTGATTTTATTGCGTGTTTCGTCCGCAATTGAATGGGACTTGGCCCGCGCCGCACTCAGGTCACTCTCGTAAGCTTCAATGGCCTGATCGGTCTTTTGCCGAAGACGTTCAGCCTCCGCCAAATCACCTTCAATCCGGTCACGACGAACCTCAAGAATTTCACCGATTCGCGGCAATGCAACTTTACTCATAAGGAGATAAAGCGTGCCAAAAGTTAGGGCCAGCCAAAAAAGTTGCGGCCCGTAGGTTGCACTGTCAAACGGGGGGAAAACACCGGTATCATGTGTACCTGTTTCTTGAACTCCTATTGCGCTTTCAATATCGTCGCGCAATTCTTGGACTTCAGTTGGATTTCCATGCTCGTCAACGACTACAACAGTCGTATTCTCAGCATGCTCATTGGTCGTTTCAGTTTGCGCTTGCGCAACCAAAAACGTTGTACCAACTAGCTCTGTCAAGTTTTCACCTGCCATTTTTGCATTTCCCGTTTGCTCAGGTATCGATAGCAAAGTTCAAAATTTTGAACCGCTTACGCCCCGCGACTATCAGCAATGAAAGCCGCAGGGTGTATTAAATAACTTTGTTTGCTATGATTTACAGAACAAACAACAGCAATAGTGCGACGAGAAGTGAGAAAATCCCTAGAGCTTCTGTCACCGCAAAACCAAAAATCAGGTTGGTAAACTGGCTTGCAGCCGCTGCTGGGTTGCGCAATGCACCTGACAGATAGTTACCAAAGATGATTCCCACGCCAACGCCGGCGCCGCCCATGCCAATACATGCAATGCCTGCACCAATAAGTTTCGCTGCATCTGCTTCCATTTTAGTCTCTCCTTGAGGTCTTATAGTTCGTTTGAAATTGATAGTTAAGTTTACTGGGCGCGTTAAGTTTAGTGCCCAGGATTAATGGCGTCATTTAGATAAACGCATGTAAGAATGGTGAACACAAAAGCCTGAAGTCCTGCCACCAGAAGTTCAAGTCCCGTGAGCGCAATGGTCATGCCAAAGGGCAGGATCGCGCCAAAAATACCAAAAATGCCCGCACTCGTCAGCGTAACCACAAATCCGGCAAAAACCTTGAGCACGATATGCCCGGCCAAAATATTGCCGAACAAACGCAAGGAAAGGGAAAGGGGACGCGACAGGAAGGACAAAACTTCAATCGGCACAACAATAATCATAACGGGTAATGGAATGCCGGTGGGAACAAATAGTTTCAAAAATCCGAAACCGTTTTTCCATATGCCGTAAACAATGACGATGCTCATCACCAGCAGTGATAAGGCCACAGTAATAATTAAATGTGAGGTAACGGCAAAAAAGTAGGGGAACATGCCAAACATGTTGGCGATAAGAATGAAGGTAAACAGAGTAAACACAAAGGGGAAGAATTTCATACCCTCTGCCCCCGCCGATGAGCGCACCATATTGGCGATAAGCTCATAGGACATTTCTGAGACCAGTTGTAACCTTGAGGGAACCAACCCGCGCCCCCGCGTTGATAGGATGAGGTAGCTGGCAATTAAACCAACTGTAAGCACCATGAACAAAGACGAATTGGTAAAAACCAACTCAAAGCCGCCCGCGCCTTGCGCATCACTTCCAATGCTTCCAAATGAAAACAGTTCAGAAATCTTAAACTGATGGATCGGATCTGTACCAGCCAATTTATTAAAGCCCCTTTAGCCTTTAGTCGTC
>JAJRRG010000101.1 GCA_024279675.1 Alphaproteobacteria bacterium | reverse complement strand
TGTTCAAATACGAGTTTGCAACTCTAGCAGAAAAGGTGCCTCCTTTCATATGGGTATTCGAGATAAAATTATAGAAAATTTGACGAACGAATTTCAACCCGAATATTTGAACGTTATTGATGAGTCTGACAAACATAAGGGTCATGCGGGCTGGATAAAAGATACACCAACCCATTTTCGGGTGCAAATTTCTTCGCCTCAATTATCCCTGATGTCGCGGGTGGCGCAGCATAGGGCTATCATGAAAGAACTGGGGGACGAGTTTGAGGGTGACTTGCATGCGTTGGCGATTGAGGTTGTTGATAAGCGCGTGTGTTGAGGAGACCATGACCTAGTTTTTTTTCACTGGGGTGATGCGCAATTGGGTAAGCCGGTTGAGGCTTTTGCGATTAATTTTTATGCGCAATCCATGGAAGGTGAACTGGCGTCCCTGGTCGGGGATGGTTTTGGCCTCGTGAATAACGAGGCCGGCAATAGTGGTGGCTTCTTCGTCTGGTAAATCCCAGTTTAGGGCGCGGTTGAGGTCGCGAATGGGCAAAGCGCCATCCACAATATAGGAGCCATCGCTTTGTTTGGTGATGCCCTCAAGTTCTATGTCATGCTCATCGGAAATATCGCCAACAATTTCTTCCATAATGTCTTCAAGGGTGACGACCCCTTGTACTTCACCATACTCATCAACCACCAATGCGAAATGGGCTTTTCCCTTGAGGAACGCGTTGAGTTGGCTTTGCGCTGAAGTTGTTTCTGGGACAAACCAGGGCAGGCGCGCAATTTTTTCCACATCAACTTTGGAAATGTCCCCATCGGCTTTAATGAGGGCGCGTAAAACATCTTTGCCATGTAAAACGCCGATGATTTCATCGGGATCACCCTTATGCAGAGGGATGCGGGTGTAGGGAGAATTAAGAACTGCGTGGATAATTTCCTTTTGCGGCAGGCTTATATCAAGGGTAAAAATGTCCGTGCGATGCACCATAAGTTCGGAAACTTCAAGTTCGGAAAGATCAAGAATCCCCCCTAACATATCACGGTCGCCTTTGACGACTTCGCCCTCCGCGTGTAGGAGATCTACGGTACCGCGAATTTCATCCAGACCAGCAAGGTCTGAAAACGAGTTGTCTGTTTTTACACCCATAAGATTAAGTAACGCAGCAACGAGTTTTTGGATGATTGCGGTGAACGGGGCGAATAGGGCGACGACGGGTCGGATGATCGGCGCAACACCAAGGGCAAAACTTTCCGGCTGGTTGATGGCCCATGTTTTGGGCAACACTTCGGAAAATATCACCACGGCAAGGGTCATTACCAAAGTAGCGAAAATCACGCCATTGTCGCCAAAAATGGTTATGAGCAATGATGTTGCTAGGGCCGAGGCCAGGATGTTGACGAGGTTATTACCAAGCAACAATGCGCCAATCAGGCGTTCTTTGGATGCCATCAATTGTTGCACAATCCCCGCGCGTTTATTGCCATTGGCTTTGAGTTGGTGGATGCGCGCCCGCGATGCTGCGGTGAGGGCTGTTTCAGAACCTGAGAAAAAAGCGCTTAAAAACAATAAAACGGCAATAGCCAATAGAGTGAACCAAAATGTTGGGGACATGCTTAGCGTACCTCCTCAAGGAACTGGCTGACCTCGTCGGGGTCAATATCGTTGGCGATAAAGGCTTTGCCAATACCTCGTGTCAGAATAAAATTGAGTTTACCACGGCTGACTTTCTTGTCCTGAGCTATATGATGCATCAGCTCTTTGGTTGAGGGAAGATTTCCCTTGATGTCGCTGAGGGTTGTTGGCAGTCCAGCCCTTTGCAAATGGCGTTCAATGCGTACACCATCCTGCGTAGAACTTAGGCCCTTTTTGGCGGAAAACCTGTGGGCTAAAACCATGCCGATGGCAACGCCCTCCCCATGGAACAGCCTGTTAGAATAACCTGTTGCCGTTTCAAGAGCGTGACCAAATGTATGCCCCAAATTTAACAGGGCGCGCACGCCATTTTCTTTTTCATCGGCGATAACAAAGCGTGATTTTGCCTTGCAAGAACGCGCAATTGCTTCGGCGCGGGCCGGGCCACCTGCAAAAATATCGTCGAGATTTTCCTCAAGCCAAAAGAAAAAATTTTCATCATCGATCAATCCATATTTAACAACTTCTGCATATCCGGCGGCAAATTGACGTGGGGACAGGGTTTGATAAACGTCTAGATCGGCAAGTACAATTTTGGGTTGGTGAAAAGCACCAACGAGGTTTTTGCCATATTGAGTATTGATGCCGGTTTTGCCGCCCACGGAACTATCCACCTGGGCCAAAAGTGAGGTGGGTATTTGCACAAAATCCATGCCCCGGCGGGAAATGGCGGCGGCGAATCCAGCGAGATCGCCAATCATGCCGCCACCCAAAGCAATGATAATGTCATTGCGTTCAAGTTTTGCCGCTAAAATTTCATCAAGTACTTTGTTGAGTTGTGTATAGCATTTTGAACTATCCCCAGGGGGGACACTGATGACACAAAAATCCAGACCTGCGCCGGAAAGGGACTGTTCAAGACGTGGCCATTGACTGATTTTGACATTGTCATCGGTAATCACACCAAAGCGTGCGCCGGGGAACATGGCTTTGAGTCGCTCCCCTGCCTTCTCAATCAACCCATGACCGATGTTAATATCGTAGGGATCATCGGGGAGGGGAATATGAATAATGTTGGGTGCGCTGTGGCTGGATTTTTGCGTACTCATTTATTTACCGCGATCTGCCGTTTGAGTTTGTTTGATAAAAAACAAGTTCAATCCACCTATAATTTCATTGGCGACACTATCATGGGGGACATCGCGTGACATGACGCAAACATCAGCCTTTTCATAAATGGGGTAGCGGGTATCAATTAGGTTTTTCAAGGTTTCCCTTGGGTTTGGTGTTTGCAAAAGCGGGCGGTTGCTTTTGCGTGAAACCCGAGCAAACAATAGGTCAAACTCGGCCTTGATCCAGACAGACAAGGCATTGTCTAGAATGATGGCTTGAGTTGTTTCATCCACAAATGCGCCCCCGCCGGTAGCCAGCACAATATTTTTTTGGGTGAGCAGACGCTTTATTACTTTCGCCTCACCAATGCGGAACTCAGCTTCCCCATGGTCGGCAAAAAAATCCTCAATGCTTTTACCTGCGGCGCTTTCAATTTCAAGGTCACTATCGAGGAATTGCCTGTCCAAAATTGAAGCAAGCCGACGCCCCACGCTGGTTTTTCCAGCGCCCATCATCCCCACAAGTACGATCGGACGTCCTTCAAGCGCATCTAGCAGGCGCTCGATTGTCGTGACTGTTTTGGTATTAGCCTCATTCAAGGCGCGGTCCCCCGGATAAAAAGTGATCATTATTTGTCTTGGCCATATATTGGACGTGAAACCGGTTCAAGCTGGCGGGACGTTGAAAGTCAAGTTGGCGTTGCAAGTTAGCGCTGAATGTCAAGATTAGCCTAGCATACGATGAAAAGGCCTCAAAGCGAACATGAATTGATAATTTCTTGCGCCAAGGTAAAAATTGAGACAAAAGAAGCCTATATTCGAAATGTCCTTGCGACACTAAGTGGCTTGCTAGGGTGTTCCCTTCGAAAAGGATTGAACTGAAGTATGCCTACATTGATCAAGTTTTTTGCATTTCTGCTCTTTGTGGCCGTTGTTGTGCTGGGGACGATGGTGGCGTTGCCAATATTTGTGCAACCCGTTGAAAAAGAAGTGATCGTGACTGTACCCACCCGCGATCTGTTGGGTCGGGACTAGGTATGGAACACAAAATCCAAGAGGCCGATGGGGCATTTTGGATTGAAAATTTTCTTGAAATGATGAGTGCTGAACGCGGGGCTGTGGCAAACACTATCCTGTCCTATCGACGCGACTTAATCTCATATTTTGAATTTTTGCGGGCGCAGAAAACCAATGTAACTGATGTGCAAAGTGCAGATGTTGGAGCCTATTTAACTTTCATAGATAAGGAAGGTTTATCGGCGTCCAGCGCCGCACGACGCTTAAGCTGCATGCGTCAATTCCATCAGTTTTTATGTGCTGAAGATATCTGCTCCCAAGATCCGACACGGATTATCCAAAGCCCAAAACTTGCCAGAGGATTGCCCAAGGTTTTAAGCGAAGCTGAGGTGGATCAACTGTTTGAAACAGCGGAAACCGCTTTACAAAACGCCCGAACACCGGCGGCAAAATTGCGGGCTCAACGCGTCTATGTGATGCTTGAATTGCTCTATGCCACGGGCATGCGCATTTCAGAATTGGTGACTTTGCCCCGAGCGTCGGTGATGCGTGATGCTCAATTTCTCAACATTGTCGGCAAGGGGGGGCGTGAACGTATTGTGCCTCTAACCGATGGTGCGCGCGATGCGGTGATCTCGCTGGCCAAAGGGATGGAGCCGGGGGGGTATTTGTTTCCAGCCAATGGAAAAAGTGGGCATATTACACGTCAGGTGTTTGCTCGCATGCTTAAGGATTTGGCGCTTGCTGCACATATTGCCCCTGATCGGGTGTCTCCGCACGTATTGCGCCATGCTTTTGCCTCGCATTTGCTGGCCGGGGGGGCAGATTTGCGCGTGGTGCAAACACTATTGGGCCACGCGGATATTTCTACCACCCAGATTTATACACATGTGTTGGATGAACGATTACGCCATCTGGTGCAAACCCACCATCCCTTGTCCAAAATTGACGAGAGTTCTTGACAGACGGGGGCAGGATCGCCACTTTTAGCAAAACAGTTTTTGGGGCCATGGGCTTCTATTCTTTTTAGGAAATTTTTATGCACGCATATCTTGATTTTGAAAAACCGGTAGCTGAACTACAGGGGAAAATTGCAGAGTTGAAAAAAATCGGAGAAGAGGATTCTGCGGTTTCGATTGATGAGGAGCTTACTCGTTTGCAAACCAGAGCTGAGGATGCGTTGGCGGACATTTATGCCAAGCTTTCCCCCTGGCAGATTACTCAGGTGGCGCGACACCCTGAGCGCCCTCACTTTAGCGATTATCTGAAACATCTGGTGAGTGAATGGACGCCATTGTCGGGGGATCGGCAATTTTCCGAAGATGCGGCGTTGCTGGCTGGTTTTGGCCGGATTGGCGGCAAACCAGTGGCTTTGATCGGCACCGAGAAAGGCCATGATACCAAATCACGCCTTAAGCATAATTTTGGCTCGGCGCGTCCCGAGGGATATCGCAAGGCGGTACGTATTATGGATATGGCGGATCGTTTCGGGGTACCGGTTATTTCTATCATTGATACGGCGGGGGCCTATCCCGGTGTTGGTGCTGAGGAGCGAGGGCAGGCGGAGGCTATCGCAAAATCAACAGCGAAGTGTTTGGAGCTAGGGGTGCCCAATTTGGCGATAATTGTGGGTGAAGGTGGCTCTGGTGGTGCCATTGCTTTGGCCGCGGCCAACAAGGTGTTGATGCTGAAAAATTCAATTTACAGTGTTATTTCCCCAGAGGGGGGGGCGTCAATATTGTGGCGTGATGCGGGCAAGGCCAAAGAGGCCGCAAATGCAATGAAAATCACGGCGAAAGACTTGAGTGAGTTTGGCATTATCGATGGGATAATTGACGAACCCGCCGGTGGTGCACATCGGCATCTGGATGAGGTCATAAAGTCCACAGGGGAAGCCATTGAGGCATTTTTGACAGAATATGAAAATCTCTCGCCCGCTGAAATAAAAACGCAACGTCGTGAAAAGTATATCGCCATTGGAAAGTCATTATTATAACATGTCCTGACCCCAATCACTGCTGTGTGAGCGCATGGCGCTTAGCGGTGTTCGTGTGATATGAAGTATTTTAAGAAATGCTTTAGCATATCTGGTTTGCTTACTTACTCGTAACTCTTATCGGGTATTATTGTTGTAAATTTATTATCGTGATAGGTTAGCTTTGAAGTTAAAGTCCTTACTAAAAACTGCAGGTTCGTTGGCAATCATCGGCCTGACCGCTGGTCTGATTTCGGCATGTAGCGCCCTTATTGAGGGGGATGGACGCTCTTTGCAGCCCCTTTCCGCATCCGTAAAAAGTGGTTTGAGTGCGATGGGCTCATCCCCGGGTGAGGCGATGATGGTGCGGATTTACAAACAGGATTCCCAACTTGAAATTTGGAAACGCGTAACAGATGGCACCTTCAAGCTTTTCAAATCCTATGATATTTGTACGTTTTCGGGGGAATTAGGCCCAAAAATTCGAGAAGGGGATCGGCAGTCTCCCGAAGGATTTTACACGGTTTCACGGGGTTTAATGAACCCCAATTCCAATTATTATCTGTCGTTTAATTTGGGTTTTCCAAATAAGTTTGATCGGGCCTTTGGCCGTACCGGTTCCAATATTATGGTGCACGGGGACTGTTCATCGCGTGGGTGTTATGCCATGACCGATGTTCAGGTGGCAGAAATATATGCGTTGGCGCGCGAGAGCTTCACGGGGGGAAATCGGAGCTTTCAGGTGCAGGTTTATCCCTTCCGCATGACTCCGGAAAATCTGGCCAGTCATTATGACAGTCCACACCTTGCGTATTGGCAGAACCTTAAAACCGGATTTGATCATACCGAAGTGACGGGTCGTCCCCCCACATGGGATGTATGCGGAAAAGAATATGTGTTTAATACCAGGGCTGAATCAGGTCAGGCGCTGGATGCACGGGCCGCGTGTCCTACCCTTGTAACTGATGCAAGTATTGAAGCGCGCGTGGATGCACGTCAAACGGCATATCAAGCGGCATTTGAGTTGGCTCTGGCAGATGTTCAAGGCAATGAGGCACGTCGAGCTGAAGAAACAGAACGCCGTGCCACGCAAGCTGTTTTGAATGCTGAAAATGATGCGGCGCGTGCCGTGGCGGTAGCAGAACAAAGTGCGGCAGTCGATGAGGCATTTAGCGATGTTGGGAATGCGTTTGACGGGTTCTTTGAAGGATTGTTCGGCAATGGGCAAGCCAGCCCTGCCAATCAAAACGTACCAAATATCTTTTCACCGCTTCCATCTGTTTCTTCTGCGCCATCGGGACCTGCACCAACAATTGATACGACTCAGGCGGCACCGGTGCCACAAAACCCACCCGCACGGTTTTTCTAACGCGACGTATTGGCGTTTTTGAGGTGCGGGTATGTGTTGTTATTTTGAGTAGCTAAGTTGATAAAATGCGCCTGATGCTTCCTTATATTATTGGTTTTAGTATTTTTGGACTTTTGATAATTGGCGCACTTATTGGGCCTCGGCAGGCTGGATATTATTCCCTAATTGATATGATGCGTGACAAGTTTGACACTTCCTATTCGCGGCCCTTTGATCGCGCTGACCTACGGGCGGATATTATGAAAGCGGGATTTCGTATCGGTGACCCCAGTTTTATCCGGATTTTTAAGGCGGAAAGCCGCCTTGAATTGTGGATGGCCCACGGGGGAGATGCCAGCCCTTATGCTTTGTTTCGCGTCTATGATATTTGTAATTTTTCCGGTGAACTGGGGCCAAAACTGGCTGAGGGTGACCATCAATCTCCCGAGGGGTTTTATCAGATTGCCGCTAGCCAGATGAACCCCAATTCACGTCATCATTTATCGTTTAATTTGGCTTTTCCCAACGCTTATGATCAAGCCTTGGCACGAACAGGCACCTATTTAATGGTGCATGGGGGCTGTTCATCGGTTGGTTACTATGCGGTGACAGATGAAAAAGTGGACGAGATCTATGCCATTGTCGAAGCGTCACATCGGAGGGGGCAAAGTGAAGTGCCAGTGCATATTTTCCCCTTTGAAATGGATGAACAAGCCATGGCAACCTATAAGGGGCATCGCTGGATTGGCTTTTGGGAAAACTTAAAAACCGGGTATGACTTGTTTGAGCAAAACAGGGTGCCGCCCAAGGTTGGGGTGTGTGGAACAGATTATGTATATGATGGGGACACCGGTCAGGAGGGTTGTGAGTTAGTCTCGGGTTGGAGCTAGGGTCCTGACCCTAGGAAATCCAGCGTTTGCGATCCTTCAAAATGACCTGCGCCGCGTTATGTCCCGGTGCGCCGGTAACACCGCCCCCCGGATGGGTGCCAGATCCACACATATATATGCCTTTAACTGGGGAGCGATAGGCCCCATTGCCAAGAACGGGACGGGCGGAAAAAAGTTGATCAAGACTCATGCGGCCGTGAAAAATATCGCCCCCGATGAGGGCTAACTTTTGCTCTAGATCCCAAGGGGAAAGTACCTGCATGCCAAGGATGGATTTAGCAAAACCCGGCGCATGTTTTTCTACCGTTGCAATGATATGATCGGCGGCGGTTTGGCGCTGGTCTTGCCATGTTTTACCATCGGGTAATTCGAAGGAAAATTGCTGGCAAAACAAGGAGGCAACGTGTTTCCCCTCAGGGGTCAGGCTCTTGTCTATGGTGGAGGGAATGAGCATTTCAACAATCGGGTTGTCCGACCATCCATTTTGGCGGGCGCTCAGCCATGCCTTGTCCATATAGTCAAGGGTTGGCGCGATGATGATGCCAGCGCTTAAATAGTCTTGCCCTTCAGGGGCGTGAGTAAATTGGGGCAATTTGTCCAGCGCAACATTCATGCGAAAGGTACCCGAGTGAGACTGATAGGCCTTGATACGTCTGGTGAAATCGGTGGGCAGATTTTCCTCAATGAGCAGCGTTTCATACAAGATTTTGGGGTGAACGCTGGCGGCGATAATGGGGGCGCTGAACGTTGCTTGATCTGTTATGACATGCCTATGTTTTGTCTGTTGTGTTCGTATTGCGTGCACGGGCATATCAGTAAAAATCTCAACACCGGCCGCTTCACATGCCCGGGCCATACTTTGGGTAATAGCGCCCATGCCCCCGATCGCATGTCCCCAAGCGCCCTTAACGTTATTGGTTTCACCAAACACATGATGCAGCAACACATAGGCGGAGCCGGGTTCATGGGGGGAGGCAAAATGGCCAACGATGGCATCAAAACCAAACAGAGCTTTTACAGTTTCATTCTCAAAATATTGGCCAAGGATTTCACTGGCAGATTTTGTGAAAAAGTCCAACATATCACGCTGGGTTTCAAGGGTGAGTTTGTTCATAACTGCGCCGGTTTTAAGCAATGCCAGCAGGTCGGCGATACCGCCCCCCGCGTTGGGGGGTGTGACAAGCAATAACTGGCGAATACAGTCGACAATATTGTCCAGTGCTGCCTCGTAGGCCGGTAGATTTTTGGCGTCATGGGTGGAGAAACGCGCGATTTCGCTGACGGTCAATCCATCACGCCCGGCGAGCATATAGCCCTTTTCTAGGGGCAAATAATTGTCAATTGTTCGCAAGACTATTTCGAGGCCATGGGCATGCAAATCCATGTCGGCAATGACTTTTGGCTGTAGCAATGAGACCGTGTAAGAGGCCACGGAGTTTTTGAACCCAGGATGGAATTCTTCGGTGATCGCCGCGCCGCCCACAATGCTTGAGCGCTCAAGAATGCAGGTTTTAAGGCCCGCTTTAGCAAGATAAAAAGCGCAAACCAGACCATTGTGCCCCCCGCCAACAATGATTGCATCATAGGTCGCTATTTGGGATTTTGTATGGGGCATGATTCAGTCCTTACCAAAAACCATGAGTAGCATCTTGCGGTTAATTATCTTAACAAATCTTGCGTTGAAATAATATTAACAAACTGTTATCTAACCAATCAATTGTTTGGAGTGTTTATGCGTATTGTAATTTTCAAAACGTCGTTTGTGTTTTTTGTTATGATAATGTCTGTTGCACAAGCCTTTGCGGCTTCGTGCACAAATATTGTAAATCTAACGCAATCACTGAATGGAGCCGGCCCCGGATCCACAACCACTTCTTCCCATGTGGTTACGCTAGAATCTGGGGACGTTTTGAGATTTGGATACAGCACTGGGCAGGGTGGTTCGGTTGCAATTGATCTAGTTGCCGCGCCGGCTGGTGTTACAACTGGTAACATCATTTCAAATGCGACAGGGACCAATACGGTGCCTTTTAGTTTCGTCACTGGGGATGGAAATTATACATTTCAATATTCTTTAATAGTTGATGCGGGTTATGAGGGTGGTACATCTGCAAACTTTTCTGCAATTTGTACTTCACATCCCACACCAACGCCTACACCCACACCAACGCCTACACCTGAACCAACGCCTACACCAACGCCTGCACCTGAACCAGAACCGAAAGCGGATCTCCCAACTGAAATTGCCGCATTAACGGGACCAATTGATATTGCACGGTTAAATAATTCACCGGTTAATTTACCAACTAGATCCAATAATTCCGCCCCCCCAGCGTCAAGCGATGTGGGTGATGGTGAGCCATTGGCCTATGCGACAAGTCAGAATAATGATTCGGTGAATGATGCCTTTATGGCTATCAGTGCGGCGGGCAACGGGTTTGTAATGCAGACTGGCTCCTCCGGCCCTGCGGTCGATGTCTGGACCAGACTAAAAGTCGCTTTGATTGCAGGGTCACGCAATCGCGCTGGTGCTGCCATTCATGGGGAACTGGGACTTGTGCACTCCTTTACAGATGATTTTGATGCCGGTGTATGTGTATCTCTGTTTCGCGGCGGTATTGCAGATACGAGCACCAATGCAAGCTTGAATATGCTTGGCGTGGGTGGCGGCGGTTATGTGAAGTTTGATCTTACTGAGAATTTGCAGACGGGCCTTTCGGCAAGTTATGAAATTTCGACAAATGACTTCGTTTTTGGCGCGGATTCGGGCACCTTTAGGCGTGACCGGTTCGAGGTTGATTACTCGCTAAGTGGTGAGTTTGTTATTGAAGAAGTGCGTATCGTTCCGATTGTCAATCTTGGGTGGATTCATCTTGAGCGGTATGCTTACACGGATAGCGCTAACACCGCCGTCCCCGCATCAAATTCGGACGAGCTTGCGGCGACACTTGGCTTAACTGTTGATCGTACCTTTGAGATTGAAGACAGCAATATTGCCTCTGTAACGCCCAGCGTTGGTGTTGCGTTGAATTATTATTTGCTTCGTTTGTCCGATTTAACGTTCCTTACGGGGCCATCCATATTGCAAAGTCCCGTTGATGCATCGGTTAAAGCGGGCATGACCTTGCAGTTTCATGGGGGTGCATCGGCGAGCCTCAATTTAGGCATAGAAGGCATTGCCAACAATGCTCAGGCCTATTCTGCCGTATTTAAGTTTACTGCACCGATAAATTAGCATCGGTTGAGCGTTCCAGAATGCAGGTTTTAGTGTCGCTCCTTGAAAGCTCAAGGATGCGGGTCACGCCATTATGTTCGCCGCCACTAGTGAACGCGTAATTGGGTCTAATGGAAAATTTTAGACACTTCCAATATTAATAACTGTTCAAATTTGTCCCCAAAGTGGACAAATCTGAGAAGAAAAGTTAGCCCATCTGACGCAGTTTGATCATGGCAATAATACCCAGTATCGGGCCGATGGCTAAAGCGGCGATGACAAATGGCCAGCCCAATACTGTCGCCACAGCCGGGCTTGCCTGAACTGTAATGATGGTCAGAGCAAACCCCAGAGCTGTTTGAAATGTCATTATGCTTCCCGCCTGATCGGGGGGAGAAACATCGGCAACAATGGCGGAAAATTGTGCGGAGTCTGGAATGATGAAAATCCCCCAGATTAGCACAAAGACAAATGTTACCCATACGGGGCCGCCAAACGTCATGGCCGTCGCAATTGCCGCGCTGGCGCTTAATGTCATGACGATGATGGTGAGTTCGGCCTTGCCGATTCTGTCTGCGATTTTACCGGCGAAAACGGAGGCAATTCCCCCGGCAGAAATGGCGATAAAAGCGGTGATGCGTGAAAAATTTTGCGCGCCTTCTGTTCCCAGCTCTGGGGTGTAGGAAATGGCGGTCGCGGTGGCGATCCACGCCCACATGGCATACAGCTCCCACATATGGCCTAGATAACCAATATAGGCCAATCTAACGCGTTTGTTTGTCCAGGCGCTGATAATTGTTTTGGGATTGAACTTTGGCGCTATGACGTGGTGGGGGCCAAGCATGACAAACAAAGAAATTATACCTGCGACAATGGATGCGCCGGACGCAATTGCGACCGTTTGCCGCCAATCTGTACCCCCACCAAGGGCAATAAGATGGGGTAAAGCTGAACCAAGGGTCAATGCACCAACCAAAGCGCCAATCAAAAACCCGCGATCCTTATCGCCCCAACCAATGGCGATTTTCATACCCACGGGATAGACCCCGGCTAGCAGCATTCCGGTTATTGTTCGTGCTAGGATTGCAAGACAGCTACCTGGAACCACAATCAATAAAAGTGCGTTTACAATCCCTGCCCCTATTGCGCTTATGGCAAATACACGGCGTGGATCGTAGCGATCTGCCAGCCCTAAAATTGCAGATATGAGTGCCCCTAAAACAAATCCAACTTGCACAGCGCTGGATAGGGCTGCCTGGCGAAAGGGGGACATATGGGTTTGACGCAACATATCAGGCAAAATAGCTGCGGAGACAAACCACAGACTCATGGCTGCAATTTCTGCAAGCAATAGCAGGGATATGGCGCGCGTTTTCATAGGGCTGAGCCTAGAGGTTTGCCCCTAGGCCCGCCAGAAGGTCAACCAGATGTGATAGGCAATTGTGTGGATGTACGTCTGGAAGGTTAAGCTAGATAATGCGACCTTCTAAACTACCGTAAACTGCCCCATCATTCCTGCATCCTCATGTTCCAGAATATGACAATGATACATGTATGGCAGATCGGGGTCTGAATAATGATCAAACCTGATTAGAATACGAACACTCTCGCCCGGATGAACCAGCACGGTATCCTTTAATCCATTTTCATGGGGCTGGACGGGGCGCCCATCGCGGTCGAGCAAACGAAACTGGGTATTGTGTATATGGAAGGGGTGGGCCATGCGTGAACGATTGGAGATTTACCAGATTTCAGTTGTGTCCTTTGGAATGACTTCGTTGATGACATTTATGTCCATCTGAGCGTTATTTATTATAAAACTCCCCATCATCATGCCCTGCATATCCAGCACGAAACGCCGGGTGTTTTTTGCATCAGCAACAACAGGGACAGGTAAAGTGGCAAGGGTTGCGGATAAAGGATCAGAAGTTTTAATCGCAGGGCGCGGGCGCAGTTCAAGGAAGGCAAATTCTGGACTGACTTCGGTTTGAGAAGTGCGTACAAAATGGGTGAGGGTTACATTTTGACCATCGGACAGGTCAACAACGATTTCGGCCCGCTCGCCCGGCCCCATGGTAATCAGCTGAACATCCACCGGATTTGCAAGCAAGCCGCCAGCGGTGCCGATTTTCTTGAACAAACGGCCATCGGAAAACCCGATTGTATAGATTGAACCATTAGAGGCATTGAGCAGACGCAGGCGAACAAGCGAAGTTGTGGCATCAAAATAGGCACCCAGAGTACCGTTTGCCATGGGAATATCGCCGGTCATCCCCATCATATTATCGTGCCTAGAGGGGGCGTAGGGCATGGCGCCATTTGCGCGGATAAATCTGTCTTGAAGGGCGATGGGTATATCATCCACCCCATAGGTTTTGGGTAAACTTAGGTTTTTTGCCTGATCATCGTCAACGATAATCATCCCTGCGATCCCAGCCCATACCTGCTCCGCAGTTTTGCCCATGAGATGGGAGTGATACCACATGGTTGAGGCTTTTTGTAGAACCTTAAATTCCGGGCTCCAGGTGTTGCCGGGTTCAATAATCTGATGGGGGCCGCCGTCGGCGCTGGCGGGCAGGTTAAATCCGTGCCAGTGAAGCGTCGTTGTTTCATTAAGAGAATTTGTAACATTTATGCGGATGTCTTCGCCCTCATTCATGCGTAAAAGCGGGCCAAGATAGGATCCGTTAATCCCCTTGGTCGGGGTCATCAATCCATCAAAGAATTCAGTTTCCCCATGCTCAATATTTAGGTCATAGTTTCTGACGCCATTGCTGAGCCGTCCTAAATCCTGAGGGGGGATATTCAGCATATTTTCGCCCAGTGCGTGGGTATTGGCAAAGGCACCCTGACAAAAAACCAACGCAGCAGTTCCAGCCACGCCTACAGCGGCGGTACCGGCAAGAAGTTTTCGACGGGTGATTTTGCTTTTAGATCGTTGCATATGCTGGACTTTCTTTGAGTTGTTTTGCGCTTGAATTGCAGATGGAATTGTGGCGGATTTTAGCGGCTAACATTACACTTTTGTAATGAATGGTGTTCTCACACTAACGTGATCATTGTAATGGATTTTCTACATGGGCCATATGATCATTATCATGGGAACGGCCACCGCTGTTACAATGATCTCAAGGGGCAGTCCCATGCGCCAATAATCGCCAAATTTATAGCCTCCGGGGCCCAGGATCAGCATGTTATTTTTATGCCCGATGGGGGTAAGGAAGGCACAACTGGCACCAATGGCTACGGCCATTAAAAACGGATCAGGATTGGTGCCCAAAGTATGGGCCAATTGCAGGGCGATGGGGGCGGCGATGATTGTGGTTGCGGTATTGTTGAGCACATCTGACAGGGACATGGTGGTAATGAGAATAACCGCAAGGGCAACCCATCCGGGCAGACCATTGGTTGCGGCGGCAAGCCAACCCGCAATCAATAGTGTACCCCCTGTGGTATCAAGGGCTGCGCCAAGAGGGATCATAGAGCCAAGTAGAACGATCA
The DNA here is from genome assembly GCA_024279675.1 of Alphaproteobacteria bacterium. Lineage (GTDB taxonomy): Bacteria > Pseudomonadota > Alphaproteobacteria > Rhizobiales > Devosiaceae > DROE01. The sequence goes on along the minus strand of JAJRRG010000101.1, from coordinate 1,870 downwards.
CAGGCCATTCTACGCTGTCATAGAGTTCGCGCAGGGGCAGGATATCAAACAAAACCAGACCAATGGCGGTGAGGGCCAAAGCAATGGGCAGTGGGACAAAGCCGAAAGCGCCAAGGGCTATGGCCCCAGCAAACATGCCTATGGCGCCCCATGCCTTGTCGTGGCGGGTGACGTTGAGGTTGCGATCCGCCAGAGGCAAAGTGCCAATGCGGGCGAAAACGTCCTTCATGGCGTTGGCATCCCCCAGCAGGAGCAGAATATCACCGGTTTGCAATTTTGTGCGCCGCACGCGGGTTTTCATGGGTTTGCCCATGCGTGACAGGCCAATGAGCGTGACGCCGTGGGCGCGCAGCATCTGGATATCGTTGGCGGTGCGCCCGACTAGGCGAGAATCGCGGGTGATAACGGCCTCGGCGAGGGTTTGTTCCGAGGATAGCTCGGCGATTTGTCCGGCCTGGCCTTGGAATTTGATTTTCATGGCACCAGACAGGGCATTAAGCGCGCCTGCCTCCCCCTGAATGATCAACATATCCTTGGCGGCAATGGTACTGGCCCGCGCGCGTCCGGGCAAGCGCTGACCCTTGCGTACCAACCCCAAAATAATACAATCATTTTCTTCGGCTATTTCGTCAAGATCACGTACTTTTTGCCCGATAATCTTTGCATTTTCAGGCACCACCAGTTCGGCCACATAATCCTCAATGGTCAGCAATTCCTCCATAGGGTTGGGATTGTCATTATGATCGGGAATAAGACGCCAGCCGATCAGGGCAATAAAGGCCAACCCGGCAAGGGCGCAGGCTAGCCCAACCGGGGCAAAGTCAAACATGGCAAAGGGGGCGCCCAAGGCTTCATTGCGGTAGGAGGCAATAATGATGTTGGGCGGGGTGCCGATCAGCGTGACCATGCCGCCTAAAATTGTCGCAAAGGACAGGGGCATCAAGGATCGAGAGGCGGAGCGTTCCGCTTGACGGGCCGCCTGCATATCGACGGGCATTAAAAGTGCCAAGGCTGCAACATTGTTCATAAAGGCTGATAATGTGCCCCCGATGACCCCCATCAATGTGATGTGGGCCCCAAGGGACCGGGTACGATCAATGGCTAAGCGGGTGATCAGATCAACGGCCCCTGAACGCATTAGGCCGGCGGAAATCACCAGCACGAGTGCGACGATGATTGTTGCCTCATGGCCAAAACCCGAAAATGCATCATGGGCGGGGATAACGCCCAATATTACCCCGGCGACAAGGGCGGCAAAGGCCACAAGGTCGTAGCGCCAACGCCCCCAAAGCAGACCAACAAGGACAAATCCAATGAGGGAAAACAGTATGATTTGCTGACTGGTCATTTATGTGCCTCTGTTCGCCTCGGGGACTTGTTGTTTGTGAGAGGTGATTCTGGGGCAGTTTGAACCAGCGTGCAAGCTTTTGTGGGGCAAATAAAAAAAGAGCGGGAATTACCCCGCCCTAAGACTATTTTTGGAGATCGCCGACAAATTTCAATTTTGTTATAGCGATCAAACCTGAAACAAAGGCTGGAAAATTCGATAAAATTTTAAGGAATTATCGAGAATGCTCCTGTGTGCCCAAAGACTACCTAAAGCTTGCCGTGGCAATGTTTGAACTTTTTACCTGACCCACAGGGGCATTGTTGATTGCGGCGCGTGGTGCGCATGACATCATCGGGCAATGGTTCAAGGGGTGCCTCATCTTGGGCGGCGGGTGGCAGAGCCATGCCGGGCTGTTGTTGTTGTTTTGGTGGCTCAACCTGAATATTGACATGGGCCAATTGGGTGGTCACCAATTCACGCAAATTGTCGAGCAGGGCCTCAAACAGTTCATAGGATTCCTGCTTATATTCGTTGAGCGGA
>JAJRRG010000100.1 GCA_024279675.1 Alphaproteobacteria bacterium | reverse complement strand
TGCCGATTGTTTCGCGCATAGAAACCCCCAATCCATTGCCTGCCAGCATCTCTGAGAGTGTGCTTGGCAAGGGCGACAAGTGAACGAGAGAAGGACAGAAAAAATGACATATAAAAATAACTTTTTCAAATCAGCTCTTTTCGCCGTCACCCTTGGATTAACGGGTGGTCTGGTGGCAACACCAGCATTGAGTGAGGGCGTCGGTGTTGAGGCTGAATTGCAAAGCTGGTCCTTTGCGGGCCTATTTGGTACCTATGATCAAAATCAGCTACAACGGGGCTTTCAGATCTTTCGCGAGGTTTGTTCCTCATGTCACTCAGCGAACCTGATTTCCTTTCGTAACCTGAGCGAAGAGGGGGGCCCTGGCTTCACCGAAGCTCAGGTTAAAGCATTAGCGGCTGAATATATCATTATTGATCCTGAGATTGAGGCCGGTGAACGCGCGGCGGTGCCCGCAGATCGTTGGCCTGCTCCATTTGAAACAGAGCTTGATGCTCGCGGATCAAATGGTGGAGCTTTGCCACCTGATTTTTCAGTACTGGCAAAGGCGCGCGGCATTTCACAAAAATTCCCATATTGGGCGTTAAATTATTTTACAGCGTATCAGGAGGGTGGTCCTGATTACATTTATAATTTGCTGACTAATTACCATGAGGCGCCCCAAGATGTGGAAGTGCCGGATGGAAAGTATTGGAACGCCTATTTCGGTGGGCCAATTTCTATGGCGCCTCCACTTGATGATGGGTTCATCGAATACGTAGGTGAAGGCAATGGTGAGGTTCCTTTGACAACTGAGCAGTACGCTAAGGACATTTCTGCCTTTATGATGTGGATGGCTGATCCGCATTTGGCCTCGCGTAAGCAAATGGGTTTTAGAACATTGACCTTCCTGTTTCTTTTGGCGGGTATGATGTATCTCGTTAAGCGCAAGCTATGGGCAAATGTAGAGCATTAAGTTCTGAATTTTGAGTGCTGGGATTTTGATCCCTGTTGCGTAACAAAATTGACATGGGTCCCAGTTTATGGGGCCCTTTTTTTGTTTGCCGATAATATCTGTGAAGCATGGTTGCGTCTGACTTGACGCCTTTGGGGGCAAATGCATTAACTTGTATGAACAGGCGCCGGCTCGTTCGGCTCTGTTGAAGTCTTCACGGGAATCGGCGTCATTATGCAAAACGCCAGTGGAGCACCTCCCGATGAGCATTGATCTAAAATCCTATATTCGTACCATTCCTGATTACCCTAAAGCGGGAATTCTTTATCGCGACATCACAACCTTGATCGAAAACCCGGAGGGTTTCCGTGAGAGTATTGAGCAAATAGCTTCCCACCATCGCGGGCTTGGAATTACCCATGTGGCCGGGATTGAAGCGCGTGGATTTATTTTTGGAGCTGGGGTTGCCATCTCCCTAGGGGTTGGGTTTGTGCCGGTGCGCAAGTCGGGCAAGCTGCCGGGGGAAACCATTGGGCAGAATTATGCCCTTGAATATGGGGTGGATACAATCGAAATTCATGCCGATGTGGTGAATGAAAATCACCGGATATTGCTCGTGGATGATCTGATCGCAACTGGAGGCACGGCCATTGCGGCGGTGAGCCTTCTGCGCAGAACTGGGGCCAAGGTAGACCATGCGGCGTTTGTAATTGATTTGCCTGAAATTGGCGGGGCCGAAAAACTTCGAGCCAAGGATGTCGCGATTGATGCTCTTGTGACATTTGAAGGGCACTAGGGTCAGTACCTTGGCTCGATGTCTTGCTATTTATTTTCGTCCTGCGGTTTGGTTTTAGGGGTGGACTGGTCGGACGTTGGGGCCTTTGGTTTGGTGTCTGCCACTTCAATTCGTTTTGGTTTGCCTTTTTTGCGACCCCAATCTGGCTGACCACCAAAACTGTTGTTTTTGCCCCCTTTGCTTAGCTTAAGGGCGGCGGGTCTTTGAAAGAGTTGTTTTGGCATGGAAATTCTCCATTACAGTGCTGAGGAAAGATACCTCAAATTAAAAAAATTAACGAACGGGGATCTGTATGTTGTTTGTGGGTACAACGCGATTATAGTGTTTGTTATTACTGCCATAATGGCATTGAACGCCAGACAAATGTATCAAATACCCATATTTGCAAAACCTAACATATAGGGCAGTCGCGCAATACACGGTGCCAAATACTTAAGTTGAGTTGCATGTTGGAGCCTATTTGATCATTTCACTAAAACCTCATCAGGTGGCGAACACATAGCATGTACATGAACAGGTTATGTGCGAGGCCCTGGAAAGTCAAATTGTGGTGGGCAATTAGTGGTTTTACCGCAATCGCCGGTTTTGTATTGGCTGTTATACGTCAGTGTCGTGAGTTGGCTTTTAGCCATGAATCGGCCATTTTGAATAAGTATGCATTTTTACAATTGATCAACAGGGGTGAATCACGGGCATGGATCGTCGTCAATTTAATACCTATGCATTGAGCGCGTTGGTCGCTTCTGTTGCTGCGGGCAATGCCGGGGCCGCATTTGGGTCCAGTGGCGCTTTGTCCCCGAGTAGTAAGACCCTCAACCGCCTGACGTTCGGAGCCACTGAACAGAGCATTGCCGAGTTTGAAGCGATGGGCAAAAAGCAGTGGCTTGCAGAACAACTCAGTTTACCTGCCCTTGATGCCGATATGGTCAAGCGCCTCGCCAATGCGCGTCTGCATATCGAATATGAAGCGGGCTATGAGGGGTTTGAAAATGACGGGGAGGACCGGAGCTGGCCGGGTCGTAATGAAGTTATACCCTATCAATATTTGGATGTTGACGGGGCCGCTTTATTGCGCCTGACTGATTTTGATACGACTTTTATTGATTGGGAGGAGCGTGTTCGCCCTTCGCGCGAAGTGCAATCCTCGGTGTTTATTCGCAGCGTCCATGCCAAGGCGCAATTGCGTGAGGTAATGACGCAATTCTGGCATGACCATGTCAACGTAAATTCGCAAAGCAATGAAGTGACGGCGGCCTATTTTGTCCAATATGATGCGGTTATGCGGGCCAATTCTTTGGGCAATTTTCGTAAAATGCTGGGGGAAGTGACCCGTTCTCCCGCGATGTTGTTTTATCTCAATAATGAAGCTTCTCAGGCCAGCCCTGCGAATGAAAATTTTGCACGTGAATTGCTGGAGTTGCATACCCTTGGTGCGCCCAATTATGTGAATGGGCAATATGCCAGTTGGGCGGAAGTCCCTGGGGCCGACGAGGGCATGGCACAGGGATATTTGGATGAGGATGTTTATGAGGTGGCGCGGGCCTTTACCGGATGGACATTTGGGGATGGTCGCTATCTCGCTGAAGGGCGCAATGCACCCGTAACTGGAGCATTTTATTATGAAGACAGTTGGCACGACCCCTATCAAAAGCGCATCCTTGGTGCAGAATTTCCCCCTAATTCCGGACCGATGGCGGATGGGGAAAAGGTTCTAGACCTGTTGGCGGCTCATCCGGGTACGGCGCATTATGTTTGTGAAAAGATTTGCCGTCGACTGTTGATGGATAACCCACCCAAGGAATTGGTGTCTGCAGCTGCGCAAACATTCCTTGCGCATAGGGACGCCCCGGATCAGATCGGTAAGGTGATCGAGACCATTGTGATGTCTGAAACATTTGAGGCGGTTCCGGCTCGCAAACTCAAGCGGCCATTTGAGTTTTTGATTTCTCTTTATCGAACAGCGGGCATACAGCTTGTTTCGCCCAGTTATGACTTGGTTTATGTGTTGGGAAATACCGGTTGGAGCCAACATGAGTTTCGCCCGCCAACCGGGCACTCGGATTTGAGCGAGGACTGGGCTAATACCTCCGCCCTTAAGGGGACGGTAGATTTGGCTCTATTTGCTATTGCGGAAAACTTCACCGGCGTTAACACTGATTATCGTGCGTTAATGGGCGAAGCGGGAAAAAACTGGGGTTCGGCGCTTATATTCTGGTTCGAACGTTTTAAGGGAGTTGATGACCCCAAAGGCGCTTCTGTTGCTTTGCTGGATGCGCTGGACATTAGCCCAGATATGCCTTTGCCAGAGGATGATGACGAGCTGGATTGGCTGGTCAATGCGGCCATCGGTTTAAGCGCCTTAACCCCCAAATTTATGTTCCGCTAGGAGTGATGAGCCAATGAGTGATCCAACAATAGTGGTAATATTCTTGCGGGGGGGCGTTGACGGACTGTCCTTAGTCGCCCCATCCGGGGACAAGGATTATGTGGCGGCGCGTCCCAGTGGTTTGCGCGTGGAGCGCACGGGGGATGATGCTGGGTTTGCTATGAATAATGGGGCGGCGGATGTGGATTTTCGCTTTCATCCGCAAGCTAAGGAGCTGTTTGAACTTTATCAGGCCGGAGATATGGCTGTCGTTCATAGTGCCGGGTTGCGCGATGCAACCCGATCCCATTTTGATGCCGAGGATCGTATGGAACGGGCGGCCCCCAATTCAGGAGCAACTGCAGGGGGCTGGCTGGGGCGCTGGCTGGCGGACGTGCAACCGGGGGGGCTATTGCCGGCTTTGGCTGTGGGTAATGTGGCCCCGGACAGTTTTCGTGGCAGTGCGCAAATTGCGGTTTCTCCCACATTGGATGATCTTCGCCTTGCCGGGGGGCATGGTCTTGAGGGGGCTATTCGTCGTATGATGGCGCGTAATCTGGGAACAGATTCATTGTTAGGCGCCCCATTGAATAAACTATTGACGCTATCAGAGGCTATTGAGAGCCGTATTCCGCTTAATGATGCGGGGGAATTACCCGCCTATATTCCGAGCGTGGACTATCCAAATGAGGGGGAATTTGCCACCTCTTTGATGACGATTGCTCAATCTATAAAGCTAGATCTGGGGTTGCGCGTCGCCACGGTGGATTATGGGGGATGGGACACCCATGTTAATCAGGTAGATGATTTTCCAAACTTGTTGAATGGGTTATCCAAGGGATTGATGGCATTTTGGCGTGACCTGGGACCACGGCAGGAAGATGTATCAATTGTGGTTATGAGTGAATTTGGACGCCGGTTGAAGGCCAACGATTCCCGGGGCACCGACCATGGGCATGGTAATGTAATGATGACCTTGGGGCCCAATGTAAACGGGGGCAAAATGTTTGGGCGCTGGCCGGGGTTGAGCAATGATGTTTTGGATATGGGGGCTGATCTGGCGATTACGACGGATTATCGCCAGGTGCTCAGTGAAATTATGGCGGGGCATATGAAATATACAAAGTCAGAGATTATCTTCCCAGGTTTCAAGGACGACACACTGGCGTTGTTTTCTTAGGAAAACATCATCCCTTGAATTTGTTTGGATATTTGGTTTACCTTCTCATTGGAGCAGGTAAGTGCCGCAATGAAATTTGTCGATTTGCTTATTTGAATTTAAATTCCTGAGGGGGAACAATGTTTAAAAATTTAGTAGAAAAGTCCGGTGTCCTATTGGTTAGTGCGGCGGTTTTAACAATGGTGGCAACACCTGCATTTGCGGCGGATCCAATACTTGGAAATTGGACATCGCAAGCCGGAGAAACTGTTAAAATCTCTGATTGCGGGGGCGCTTATTGCTTTCTTGTTAAAACTGGCGATCATGCGGGTAAAGCTATTGGCCGTCTTGAGGGCGCAAACGGCACATATCAAGGCATGATTACCGACCCTGCGGATGACAAGGAATATTCAGGCTTCGCAAAAATCAATAACGGGCGTATGGAGCTTAAGGGCTGCGCGTTAGTGATCTTTTGTAAAACCCAAATTTGGCAACACCAATAGGGCCAATATCTAGCTCTGTCTCAATCAGACTATTGAATACTGCCAACGCGGGGAATTATTTTCCGCGTTGCATCAGTTTGCGCAACAAGGGTTGCTGAATGGCCCACTCCTGCAGGCGTTGTTTAAGGGTTGGCGTGTAATCGCGCAACTTGGAAAATCCAGCGGATTCTTGTGTGTAAACCAGGTCGTTCCGTTGGTTTTTGGCCACGATTTCCACAATCAATATGCCCCAGCCGGCCATTGTGCCGGACTTTCTTTTTGAGGTAATGCTCATTGTATAGGAAACCTTATCCCCATCTCGCACGGGGGTGGTGAACAACATTTTATTGATACCGGGGGAGGGGCCGGACACGCCGGGACGTTCCCCTGCGTCAAGCAATTGGCGCTCCACTTCGAACAAAAAATCCACCATGTATCTGTGCCCGATGCAGGCCGTATGCCAACCCGAGGCAATGACCCCCTCAAAATGAGAGTGCTTGGCCAGATCCGGGTCGGTGTGGAAATACTGATTATCATAAAGCTTTGAGAATTTGATCATCTCCGCTTCGGTAAATGTATGGGAGCCTAATTCATGGACCTCATCAATGATAATATCTTCGAACCAGCGGGTCATTGGGTTTGCTCCTCAATGGGGGCGCTAGGATTACGAACCTCAACTAGATTCATTAAATCCATGGTCATAACGCTCTGGTCATTTTGGTTTTTGATGTCAAACTGCAGGGTTAAAATGCCCCATTGTGGGTTTGATTTTGTGCGACGCATTTTGGATATGGTCACCGTCCCTCCAATTGTATCATTGACCATGACGGGGCGCTTCCATCTTAGCTTTGTGAAGCCCACACCCCCGGCTGAGGCCAATTTTGAGGGGAAATTTTCAATGAGTTTTCGCAGGCAGAGTGCCCCCGTATGCCAACCCGATGCCGACAGGCCACCAAGCAAAGAAGCGTTGGCTGCCTTTTCATCCAGATGAAAGGGGAAAGGATCAAACTCGCGGGCAAATTCAACAATCATGTCCTTGGTGACTTTTGTCGCACCTAGATCAATTTCTTGGCCAACAAAAAGGTCCTCAAAATGCGCATAGTTTTTGGTTACCGGATTGCTCATCGTCCGATTTGTCCCTCTTCACATTGGTTGTTTGTCGCAATAGGAACTAAGTTGACGTATACGTCAAGTGTTAAACTTAAACAGCATTACGTCCCCGTCTTGCACCACATATTCCTTGCCCTCATCGCGTGCTTTGCCAGCTTCTTTCGCCGGTTGCTCGCCGCCCAAATCCACATAATCCTGATAGGCGATGGTCTGGGCGCGAATGAAGCCCCGTTCAAAATCGGTATGGATGACACCAGCCGCCGCGGGGGCTTTGCAGCCCTTGTGGATTGTCCAAGCGCGGGTTTCCTTGGGACCTGCGGTGAAATAAGTTTGCAAGCCCAATAGCTCGTATCCCTCCGCAATCAGGCGGTCGAGCCCGGGGGCATCAAGGCCCAAGGATTTCAAATATTCTTCTTGATCTTCTTCATCGAGTTGTGCCAGTTCCGCTTCAATCTCGGCTGAAATAATCACCATGGCCGCATCATGACTGGCCGCATATTCGGCCACTAGTTTAGTCATATCGTTGCCGTTGGCGGCGGAGTCTTCGTCCACATTACACACATAAAGCACGGGTTTTGAGGTGAGGAGTTGAAGCTCCAGAAATGCTTTTTCTTCATCTGCGGCGCGTTCTACATAGCGCGCGGGGCGGCCCTCTTCGAGCAGGGGAATAGTGCGCAAGATGAGATCCATCGCCATCTTGGCTTCCTTATCGTTGCCGCGCAAACGTTTTTCCAACGGACCAACGCGTTTTTCAAGGCTTTCCAGATCTGCGAGCATCAGTTCGGTTTCAACAATCTGCGCGTCTGCGATCGGGTCAATTTTGCCGGTTACGTGGACGATGTCCCCATCCTCAAAACAACGCAAGACATAGGCGATTGCATCGGTTTCACGAATATTGGCGAGGAATTGGTTGCCCAGACCCTCCCCTTGGGAGGCCCCTTTAACCAGTCCGGCAATATCAACGAAGTTTAGCCGTGCGGGGAGAATTTCCTTAGAGCCAGCGATTTCTGCGATTTTTTCCAACCGCGCATCGGGCACTGATACTTCGCCCACATTGGGCTCAATGGTGCAAAAAGGAAAGTTTGCCGCCTGTGCCGCCGCAGTGCGCGTGAGCGCGTTAAAGAGTGTTGATTTTCCGACGTTGGGAAGTCCAACGATGCCACATTTAAAACCCATGATCAGTCCTTAGAAAATAATTTTTTGAGCATTGAGGCCATAGTACCTTGGGGGGTACTCGTCCCGCTGGGGGCGTTGA
>JAJRRG010000099.1 GCA_024279675.1 Alphaproteobacteria bacterium | reverse complement strand
TGACATGGGTTGGGTTAATTATTCATGGGCTAGTTGAGTTATCCAAGTTTTCGTGGCAAATAAAATTCCCTCACCAGAAGAAACTAGTTATGGTCGAGCACATAGGCCCTAACAAAGAATTTTAGGAAACGTGATGAACCAAACTGAATTAGCCAAAACTATAGATGACGCCTTTGAAGCACGGGACAGCATTAGCCTAAGCACCCAAGGGGACGTGCGCGATGCCGTTCAAACTGCCCTGAACCTACTTGATTCGGGGGAATTAAGTGTCGCCAATCGGCAAGCCGACGGCTCGTGGCAGGTCAATCAATGGCTTAAAAAAGCGGTTCTGTTGAGCTTTCGCCTCAACGATATGGAAATGATCCCGGGGGGGCCGGGGGGCTCTCACTGGTGGGACAAAGTTCCCTCCAAGTTTGACGGGTGGAGTAAAAATCGCTTTCGTGAGGCTGGATTTCGTGCAGTTCCTGGCGCTATTGTCCGCCATTCGGCCCATATCGCACCGGGGGCCATCCTTATGCCCTCCTTCGTAAATCTTGGGGCAAGTGTTGGTGAAGGCACCATGGTTGATACTTGGGTTACCGTGGGATCTTGCGCTCAAATTGGCAAAAACGTGCACCTTTCAGGGGGCGTGGGTATTGGCGGCGTACTTGAACCTTTGCAGGCTGGCCCAACAATCATTGAAGATAATTGTTTTATTGGTGCGCGTTCTGAAGTGGTTGAGGGCGTTATCGTTCGTGAGGGCTCTGTTATTTCCATGGGCGTATTTATTGGGCAATCGACAAAAATTGTCGACCGGAACACCGGGGAAATCCATATGGGTGAAGTGCCGCCCTATTCTGTGGTTGTCTCAGGCTCTATGCCGGGCAAACCGTTCCCGGACGGTTCTATGGGACCATCCCTATATTGCGCCGTCATTGTAAAACGAGTCGACGCACAAACCCGTTCCAAAACATCTATCAACGATTTACTTAGGGACTAGCAAACCTTTGGGTCATGCCTGTTTTCCATCAGGGCCCAACTATTTCAGGAGAGTAAAATGGGTAAATTTTTAGCACGATATTTTGGCCACTCAGGCCGCGTTGATCGCAAAACCATGTGGGTAGGTCTGATTGCGCTCACTATTGTCTTTTTGGTTTTTCAACAGATTTTATATGCGCTCTTTGGCCTTGGTCGAATTGATTTTGGCTCAGGCGATATGACAGCCGCGTCACTTTCAGCGGCAAGTGAAAATTTTATTCGCCAAATCCCAACCTATGGTTGGCTCAACCTGATCATTCTTGCGGGTTTTGCCTATCCAATTTCCGCCCTGTTGTTCAAACGATCCCATGATCTGAATAAATCGGGTGTGTTGGTGATTGTAGCTCTGGCTCTCACGGTATTTTATTATATCCTGATGATCTTTGGTTTTGCGTACACGTCGGGGGAAATTATGGGCATTATCACACCTCGCCCCACTCTTTTTTCATCGGCAGTACAGCTTATCAGCGGACTATTGGGGCTGTATCTCTTTGTGACACTTGGCTTTTTTGCTGGAACGTCAGGATCTAACCTTTATGGAACAGACCCAAAAACAAATTAGAATATAAAAACAGGGAGATGCGACATGGAAAGCTTTCTGGGGAACTTTATGACCCGATTTTTTGGGCATAGTGGCCGCATAGGGCGCAAAACCATGTGGCTTGGACTTCTGGCCCTTTTGGGTTTGGCTATTTTGCTGGAAATAATTTTGTCGATGATCTTTGGCTTTGGCGGCATGCCATCGCAATCCATGCCCTTGACCTCCATTTCTGAAGCCGGTGAAACACTCAGCATGACACATTCGTCAAGTGATTGGCGACAGCTTATCGTGCTCTTGATTTTGGCCTATCCGCTCTCAGCACTGTGGTTCAAACGCTCCCATGACCTCAACAAATCAGGCCTGTTGGTTGTCGTCTATCTTGGTGTTGCTGCTCTTTCCTATGTGGTGGGCATATTGGGTCTTAGCTTTGTTGCCCCTCAAGTGGGCATGATGGACATGCCTGATCGCACATGGCTCTCTTTAATTATTCAAGGGATTTATGTAATTTTTGCACTATATTTACTGGTTACCCTGGGCTTCATCTCTGGTACCAAGGGGTCAAACCTTTATGGGGTTAATCCGAGTGAAAACTAATGTTATTTCTTGGGTCAGGTTCTGACCTTAAACAAAAAAGACCATATCCATGACCAACCCAAACGAGCAACAAACTCCCGCAATTACTCTGTTACGCGACCTAATTAAATGTCCGTCGGTCACCCCAATTGAAGCTGGCGCACTGGACATAGTTGAAGCGTTTTTAGCGCCACTTGGCTTCACATGCACGCGTGTTAGTTTTGAGGGGGATGGCTCCTACCCGGTGGACAATTTATTTGCCACCCGGGGAACAAAGGGACGTCATTTATTGTTTGGTGGGCATACGGATGTTGTCCCCCAAGGCAATGACACTCACTGGACCCACCCGCCTTTTTCAGCGGATATTGCTAAAGAACAAATTTGGGGTCGTGGCGCTGTGGATATGAAAAGTGGCGTTGCAGCTTTTTGTGCGGCGGCAGCAAATTATGTTGCCGAGCACCCGCACAGGGATGGAATTTTGTCGCTTGCCATCACCAATGATGAGGAATCCGATGCCATCAATGGCACTGTAAAATTGTTAAAGTGGGCTCAGGAGGCCGGGCATAAATTTGATTTTTCCATTGTTGGTGAACCAAGTTCTGCCCATATCCTTGGGGACAATATCAAGATCGGACGACGCGGTACCCTTTCCGGTATCATCACCGTCAAAGGCAAACAGGGCCATTCCGCCTATCCCGAACGCGCCCGCAACCCTGTACCGATTTTAGCAACACTTGCGGACATATTATCCCACACAAAACTTGACGATGGCACGGAGCATTTTCAACCCTCCAACCTTGAAGTGACTTCAATTGATGTGGGAAACAAAGCTTCAAACGTTATTCCCGCCGAAGGACATTTGATTTTCAATATCCGGTTTAACGACACCTGGAGCGGGGAAACCATGCGCGCCTGGGTTGAGGAAAAAATTCTCAGCGCGCATCAGGAGGGAATTGATATCAGCTGGCGTCAAATCGGGGCGGTGGCAAAATGTTTCATCTCTAAGGTCAGCGATGACATAAAAATTGTTCGCGATGCTGTTGAAAAAGTATCCGGTCAACATCCTGACTTGGCAACATTTGGCGGTACATCTGATGCCCGGTTTATTGCTGATTACTGCCCGGTCGTAGAGTGCGGTCTGGTCGGCACAACCATGCATCAAGTGGATGAACGTGTGGAAATATCCCAAGTGAATGACTTAACCAAAATCTACACACAGATATTACAGGGATTTTTTTAGACGTTTCAATCTCGTATCTTTGCATCGATTTTGTCTAAGTTCTTGATCCTACACACTTGCGTTATGCCCGACGGACACCTAAATGAAATTGATGATACTTAACAAAGAACAATTCGCGCTATGAGCCAAACATTTATTCAAGAAGCGGTGAGTGCCTGGCGGGGCTCCTTGGAAATATTGCGCGGACGACGCGAGGGTGCGGCTCGCTTTAATTTTAGCATGGCCGGGGTGGCCGGCAGTTTTGTTGCCTTTTTCCTTGGGGCCGCGTTAAGCTTATTCTCCCCCGGTTTTAGCGCGGATACAACGACTAATCTTTCCGAGCGGGCGGGGGAAAGTATCGCCTCACAAGGCTCGCTTGCCATTCTAGGGGTAATCGTTGTTCTCTCCATCTTTCAGGTGGGGTTTGGCGTGATTGCGTTATTCCAATTCAACAAGCTTGATGGGCTCATTTCCTATCTGGTGAGCGACAATTGGGCCGGGCTGTTTATCAGTGCCCTTTCAACTCTGTTGCTCCTTCTAGGCGGCCCTGGTGGAATTTCACTGCTGATCATAATCGGCATTGCCCTAGTCTCTAAGGTCAATATTTCTCGTTTGATTGTTGGGTTAAGACCTGCGCAAATTGCTATGTTTTTAGTGGCACAATTCATCGGCGTATTAAGTGGCCTTATTCTTTTGGAAGTGATGATTCCCGGCGTAAATATAATCTAGGATCAAGTTCTGATATCTTTTTTATAGTCAGATTTTGCGTTCAATAATCAACTTGAGTCAAATACAGCCCGGCGGCGGGGGCCATGGAGCCACACCACGCACGATTCTTGGCATTAAGGGCATTTTTTAGATCTTCGGCCTGCCATTTCCCTTCCCCCCCCATACGCAATGACCCTGCGAAGGAGCGCACCTGATGGTGCAAAAAGCTTAGGGCATGTAATGTGATGAAAACATGGTCGCCACTGCGCCTGACGCTAATTTCGTCAAGGGTTCTGATGGGTGATTTAGCCTGACATTCAGCGGCGCGAAACGTTGTAAAATCGTGTTGACCCACCAGACATTGTGCAGCCTCATGCATCGCCTTTTCGTCCAGAGGAACGGGCACATGCCACACCCGGTTTTGC
>JAJRRG010000098.1 GCA_024279675.1 Alphaproteobacteria bacterium | reverse complement strand
GTTAATTGCGTTTGCATTTACTGCCGGATACCGGCGCGGCAATACGTATGGAGGTGCTATACTGTATGGAATATTACTTGGCTTCGTAGTGTTTGTTATCACTGAGATGGCAGATCGGGCAGGTTCATCGGGGGTTTTAGATCCGGTGTTTGCTACGTGGGGACCAGCGGTCGTTTCGGTCATAATTGGGCTTAGCGTGCTGTTGAACAAGGAAGACGGACGAGCTTAATGGGCCAAAAGACTGGCACATCGCTGGGTGTTTTTACGCGTTTGTGTATGGCAAGCGCGGCATTAGTGCTGGCGCTTTCTACCCCCGGTTTCGGGCAAGCACTAGGCCCGCTTTTTGGCATTGAGGACCAAGAAAACACACGTCCGGGCCGGATAAAACTATTGCCCGATGATTTCTTTAGCAGTTTTCCAACTAGTCAAGCTGACAATATTGCCGTGGAAGCGGATGCCTTGGTTTTTGATTCGGACGCCAATCAGGTGACTGCGCGCGGTGATGTTCAGGTGAGTTATAACGGCTATCTCGCCTCGGCAGATCGTATCATATATGACAGGGAAACAGGGGATCTGACGCTGGTTGGCAACGCGGTGGTGCGCGATCCTGAACAGGTTGTTTACACTGGAACCCGTATCGAAGTTAGCGGTGATTTCAAGCGTGCGTATGTTGCGGCCCTTGAAATGCAAACCCCAAATGGCGCATTGATCACGGCGGATGAAGTGAATTTTAGAACCGACGTGGAGACAATTCTCACCAATGGTGGTTATGCCCCTTGTGGTTTTTGCATTGATAGCAAGGGCCGTAAAATTGGCTGGAGTGTCAGCTCAACCAAACTGGTGCAGAATGACGAGGAAAAAACACTGTATCTGGAGCGCCCGCAACTCGAGTTGCTTGGTGTGCCGGTGGCCAGCATTCCCTATATTACCCTATATGACATAAACAATCAGCGGGCCGAAGGGTTTCGCAGACCTCAATTTGATGAGGGCGACGTTTTTGGTTACCGTCTTGCCTTTCCCTATTTCAAACCACTTGGAGAAGACACTGAACTTTGGCTAACACCCATGTTAATGAGCACACAATATTTCATGCTTGATAGCGAGTTGATCCATCGGTTCAGCACCGGGTATACAAGTTTGCGCGCGGCGGGATTATATCAGTTTGACCGGACAGTTGTTGCGGGGGAAGTTGGCGACAGAGATTGGCGGGGGGCAATTCAAACTTCAGGTCAATTCACCCCCATCGAAAACTGGACGGCAGGTTGGTCGTATCTGGCGTTCACCGACCCCGCTTTTATTGGCAACTATGCCCTTGCAGGCTTTGATAGCACTGATGATATTTATGCCCAGCACCTTAGCTCGAACACCTTTTTTGATGCACGGTTGCAGGAATTCAGGATTTTGGGGAACGTCACCCAAGCGACCCAGCAAAAACAAGGGCGCACATTGCCCTTGGTACAATTCAACCAAACCCATGATCTAGACAATGAGTGGGGGCAAATTGCCATCGATGGACGTTTCATCGGGGTCAATCGCGAACTTGATGCAACGGGCACTATAAATGGGGTGCCCTATACCTATGGGTATGAGGGGAACAAATTCCACGGAACTCTTGAGGCGCTCTGGTCAAAGCAGTTGATCGTGCCCGGTGGACTTGTTGTCACGCCCTATCTTGGGGCTCGGCTGGATGCGGCGAGTTATGATGGGGGTTCTCCCCTGAACTCAACCGCCAGCGCGTTGTTTAGCGCAACCCCGATTGCGGCGCTCGATGTCAGGTTCCCAATCCTTGGGATTGATGGCAATACAACTCATCTGTTCGAGCCGATTGCGCAACTGGTCTATCGGGGTTCTTCAACCAGCCTGCCGGGCATCAACAACGACAATGCCCATGGGTTTATCTTTGAAGATTCTAACCTGTTCAGCTTTAACCGTTTTTCGGGGACGGATCGACAGGAAACCGGATTACGGGCCAACATTGGCGGGCAATATATGGCCAACTTTGAAGATGGCAGCTGGTTGCGACTTATCGGCGGGCAATCCTTTCATCTGGCGGGCGTCAACTCTTTCTCGATCTTTGATCACGGACAAGTGGGCAATTTAAGCGGGCTTGAAAACACCAGCTCCCATCTGGTTGGGGGTGCACAAATGTCGTTTGGTCCGGGCGTAGATTTGGGTGCCAAGGTTGAATATGATCCGACAACAAACACCATTGTTCGCGGCGCTGTTGCGGTTGAAGCTGCTGTTTATGATTTTACACTCAGTTCAGATTATTTCTACCTAGCTGCCAAGCCAGCCCGAGGTTCGCTAACTGACGTACACACGCTTAATGCTGCGCTTGGCTACACATTCGAAGACTATTGGACCATCAGCACCTCGGTTAACTGGAACCTTGTGCAGAACAATTGGACCAGCGCGTCAGTTGGCTTGGATTATGACGATAAATATCTGGCCTATGGGGCGAAATATACTGCCACACAGAGCCTTTCTACGTCCAAGATTGAACATGCATTCACCGTCTCCTACGCACTAAGAGGCCTGACCGACCTATAATTTACCCTTGAAGCAGAATTTGGCCGCATTTAGAGGCCACAAATTTCGTCAGGATTCGTTATTGTACCCTTTTTATAAACCCGTGCTCTAATCAACTTGAGCATTTTGGCTTTCTTGGGTAATAAGTCCCATATATATGATCGACCATTTGGATTTTGATACATGAAAAACCTCCCCCTTACACTTCGTGCATTTTTTGCTTGTTTCATTCTCATTCTAGCGCTTCCCATGGCAGTGCAGGCGGCTACGATTAAAGTCACCGTGGATGATACGCCCATCACCGATATTCAAATTTCGCAACGGGCAAAACTGTTGCAATTGGAGCGTCGGGGAGCATCCAGCAGCGCACGAAACCGCATAGCGCGGGACGAGTTGATCAATGAAGCGATAAAGATTGCGGAGGCCAAGCGCATTGGGCAAAATCCTACGGATGCGGAAGTCAATGCAGCCCTGTTGGACGTGTCACGCAATATGCGGATCAGTTCTGATAATCTATTGCAAATTTTAGCGCAGAACGGGGTCAATGCGGACACATTGCGCGACCGCTTGCGCGCCACTATTGCATGGGGAAAAGTTGTGCAAACTGTCGTGACCGGGCGCATAGAATTGTCCAATGCCGACCTTGAGGCGCGTGCCGCCGAATCCCTGACTGATGCGGACAGCGTTGACTACATTCTCAAGGAAATCCTGTTCATTATTCCCGCCGGGTCTAACATTTCGAACTCGCGCCGTACCGCACAAGCCAACCAATATCGCCGTAGTTTTCAGGGATGTTCGAGCGCTGTTCAGCTCTCCCTGTCCTATACAGATGCGGCCGTCATTGACCTTGGGCGCCGCCACGCAACACAATTACCCGATGCTATTTCCGCCGAATTGGCGCGCCTCAACGAGGGTGGTATTACTTCCCCACGGGTTGTTGCAAATGGGGTATCCATGCTGGCGATTTGTTCCAAAACCGTCGCACGTGATCTCTCCTTTGCAACAAATGAGTTGCGCCAAGAAGTGGGAAGCGATTTGATTGAAGCTGAGGCGGAAAAATATCTGCAAGAGTTGCGGGAAAAAGCAAGCATCGTCAATCGCTAGGGCAAGGCATGTACTGAACCACTTCTTGCTCAGTCAACTCTTCATCCTGTAGATATAAAAGCAAAGATATAACAGCCATGCGCACTGTGCCATTAGCAATTTCTATGGGGGAACCCGCTGGAATTGGCCCGGACTTAATCCTGCAAATATACGCCCAACGTCAGGCGCGTGATATTCCGGCATTCATTGTCTATGGTAATGTGGAATTTTTACGCGCACGGGCCGAACGGCTCGGGTTGATGATTAACATCATCGCTTCGTCACCGGAAAACGCCCCGCGCGATTTCAAGACCAGTCTACCGGTATTTGATATGGGCACAGGCATAATTGATAGCCCCGCTCAACCGGATGCTAAAGGCGCACAATTGGTCATAGATAGTATTGCAAAAGCCGTTGGGGATTGCCAGGCTGGGCTATGTCGCGCCGTGGTCACCGCCCCCCTCAACAAGGCTGAGCTAAAAAAAATCGGGTTCAAGCATCCCGGACATACGGAATATCTGGCTGACCTTTGTGCGGAAAATGGTAATGTTCCAACGCCAATTATGATGTTAGCTGCCGAGAGCTTGCGTGTGGTTCCCCTCACCATCCATGTGCCTCTTGCCAAGGTTCCATCCATGATCAAACACGATATGATTGTTGAAAATGTTACAATCATCGATAGGGATTTGCGCACCCATTTTGGTATTGCCTCCCCGCGCATTGCCCTTACGGGTCTCAATCCTCATGCGGGGGAAGAGGGCGCATTTGGCCTTGAGGACATCGAAGAAATCATCCCAGCCATTGCAGAGCTGAAAAGCGCGGGGGTGGATGCGAGCGGCCCCTACCCCGCAGATACTGCATTTCACTTGCCCAATTGGAACAGGTTTGATGTGGTTGTGGCCATGTATCACGATCAAGCCCTGATCCCGATCAAGACGGTGGCGTTTGACCACGCGGTAAACGTTACGCTGGGTCTGCCCATCGTGCGCACCTCCCCCGACCATGGCACGGCGTTTGACCTTGCGGGCAAGGGCAATGCGAATGCAACGAGCATGCGAGCGGCCATCAATCTGGCGCAAAAAATGAGTGTGTCACAATGAACAGCTTACCCATGAATAGCTTGCCCATGAATAGCTTGCCCATGGGCCTACTTCAATGAGTGAGCATGATCCCCTGCCCCCTTTGCGCGATGTTATTGCGACCCACGGGCTAAACGCGCGCAAGGAACTGGGACAGAATTTTCTGCTTGATATGAATTTGACGCGCCGAATTGCTCGGGTCAGCGGGCCACTTGAGGGCGTAACCGTCATCGAAGTTGGCCCCGGCCCCGGTGGCCTGACGCGGGCTTTGCTGATGGAGGGGGCTCACAAGGTCATTGCCATCGAACGCGACCCGCGCACTTTGCCCATATTAGAGGAAATCAGCGCCGCCTACCCCGGACGACTTGAGATCGTATTGGCTGATGCGCTGGAGGTTGATTATGGGGCACTGGCGAATGGTCGGACCCGTATCATTGCCAACCTGCCCTATAATATTGCGACGCCACTGCTCACAAACTGGTTGAGTGAAAGCCCTTCCCCTACGTTTTTTGAGAGCATGGTACTGATGTTTCAAAAGGAAGTGGGTTTGCGCATTTGCGCCGAGCCAGGAAGCAAAGCCTACGGTCGCCTCAGCATTCTGGCGGGATGGCTCACTGAGGCCAACATCGCCTTTGACATCAACCCAAGTGCGTTCACCCCGCCGCCCAAAGTCACCTCGTCCCTTGTGCATTTTTCACCCAAAACTGATGCACGGCTTGTCAGTTTGCCCATGGTGGAAAACATTACCCGCGCCGCCTTTGGCCAACGCCGAAAAATGATCCGGCAAAGCCTAAAAAGCCTTGGCGTATCTGTTCAAGACCTGTTGGACGCCGTTGACCTCAAGGGAACTGAGCGCGCAGAAACCCTGCCCGTATCCAAATTTCTTGATATGGCAGAATATGTGACGCAGGTTCGATCTAAAAGCTAATGTATTGATTCAATGCTTGGCTAAAGTGAATCAATCTGTACCTGCAAGCCCTTGATAAATCCGCTTAAATTTGTTTGTCGTAACCTGGAAATCCGCGCGGTTTGCAAAATTCGCGTTACGTTTTCGCAGGTTTTATCCAAGTCATCATTGACCAGAACATAGTCATATTCCGCCCAATGTTCGATTTCTACGCGGGCATTTTTTAGGCGGTTATTGATTACATCTTCACTATCAAGCGCCCGTCCCTGCAGACGAGATTTCAACTCTGGAATGGATGGGGGAAGCAGAAAAACCGAGACCAGATGGTCGCGCCGTTGCTCATAAAGCTGCTGTGTGCCCTGATAATCAATGTCAAAAACCACATCCCGCCCAGCGCCAATAAGCTGGTCAACATCGGCCACGGGGGTGCCATAATAGTTGGAATGCACCTTGGCCCACTCAAGCAATTCGCCCCCGTCGCGCAGGGCGTTGAATTGCTCAACACTGACAAACCGGTAATCCTTCCCCTCGATTTCACCTTTGCGCATGGGGCGCGTGGTCACGGACACGGACATGGTCAAATTGTCCTGCTCCGCTAAGAGACGTCGGGTGATTGAAGATTTCCCGGCCCCGGAAGGGGAAGCAATGACCAGCATTACGCCGCGTCGGGTGAATTCCATTGGTGCAATCTCCGTTTTATTGGTTACGGAGTATCATATTTGAATTGAATTAGCATATTGAAAAATTATTCAATATTTTGAATTTGCTCACGCATCTGATCAATGACAGATTTTAGATCAAGACCGATTGTTGTGAGCTCTACCGCATGACTTTTTGAGCATAGGGTATTGGCTTCACGGTTGAACTCCTGGGCAAGAAAATCAAGTTTGCGCCCTACAGCCCCGCCACTCGTAAGAAGTTCCTTTGCTGCATTAACGTGCGCAAACAGGCGATCTAACTCCTCGCAAATATCCGCCTTAGTGGCCAAAATCAACGCCTCCTGATGCAGGCGATCCTCGGATAGTCCAGCCCCGGTGTCATTGAGCGCTTCAATTTGTTGGCTTAGGCGGGTCACAAAATAGTCCCGTTGCCGTGAGGGATGATCTTGGGCCATTTGCGCCAAGGTATTGATGGTATCCACATGACACGAAATGACCTCGCTGAGGCGCGCACCCTCCATGGTACGGTTGTTTATCAAATCATCCAGACAAATTTCTACCTGTTCGATAATTGTGTGATGAAGCGCGGCTTCCATATCCGCATTGAGCGGGGTCTCGCGGGTGTCAAGAACCCCTTTAATGTTGAGTATGCCATCAAGGCGGGGTCTATCCGCTTCAATTTTGCCGGACAGTGCATCAAAGGCATCCAAGACGGCTCCCAAGGCCTGTTGGTTTATCACCAATTGCCCTGTCCCATTATCCCGTTGCACGGTTATGGCGCAGGAGATTGATCCTCGCGTCAAACGATCACCCAGCAGGCGACGAATTTTTGGCTCCAGCGCGTCAAAACCCGCTCCCAAACGCAGGCGAATATCAAGCCCACGCGCATTCACCGTTTTAATTTCGCATTGAATATTTGCCCCATCAACGGATGTGGTTGCGCGGGCATAGCCCGTCATGCTGGCAAGTTGTTGTTTTAAAGATTTCATTTTCTCAGAACTCAATTCATTTCCCTCACAGCACACATATGCCAGCTATATGGCGATTTTGGGCCACACCCAAAATTGTCCATGTATGCTGTTGTATGCGCTCAAAAGCATGGCAATTAAATTAAATTCCTATTCAGAATTGGCCTGTTCAGCTTGCAGAGCATCACGGGCGGATGCTGCTTCTGCCAACGCTTCCTCCTCTGCTGCCTCAGCCCTTTCACGCTCAATTAAGCGCCACCGGGCAACATTGCTTTGATGTTCGGCATAGGTCTTGGCAAAAGCATGACCACCAGTGCCATCGGCCACAAAGAATAAGGCGTCAATGTCGGCGGGGTGGGCCACGGCGTTCAGCGCCTCAAGGCCTGGATTTGAAATCGGCCCGGGGGGAAGGCCATCAATCTGATAGGTATTATAGGGATTTTGCGCCTCAATTTCCGAGCGGCGCAACCCACGGCCAAGTGTCCCTTCACCGTTGGTGATGCCATAAATGATCGTCGGATCCGATTGCAAACGCATGCCCTTGTTTAGGCGGTTCACAAACACGGCGGCAACTTCGGGACGTTCTGAGGCAATGCCCGTTTCCTTTTCCACGATGGAGGCAAGAATGACCAGTTCCTCGGCGTTTTGAATAGGCAAATCAGGGGCGCGTCCAGCCCAGATTTCAGCAACTTTTTCTTCCATCGTCTGGCTCATTTGATCAATTATAGTCTGACGGTCAGCGTCCCGCTCAAAACTATAGGTATTGGCTAAAAGCGTGCCCTCAGCGGGAATTTCAGTTATTTCTCCACCCAGGTTCTCCGCCGCGTTTATGCGCTGAACAGCTTGCCAAGACGTAAACCCTTCGGGAATTGTGACGGAATAGGTAACGGCCCGCCCCTCGGTGATTTCCTTAAGAATATCGGCCATGGATGCATTGGCCACAATGCGGTATTCCCCGGCACGAATGGCGGATTGTTTACGCTGGGCCATGGCACCCAACTGGAATGTCCAACGGTCTGCGACCAATTCTGCAATTTCAAGTTTCGCGGCGATTGTTGACAGTCCGACACCACGCTCAACTGTGAAAACCGTGTCTTGCGATGTAGACCCTTCTGCATAAAACCGTTGAGTTCCCATAAAAAGAACGAGCCCAGCGCCCAAAATTCCCAGTACCATCAAAGTAAGAAAGGCGTTCAATAGATCAATAAAACCATTGCTGGATTTTTTACGCTTTTTCTTCCTTGGGCTCATTTATTTCTACCTTCAAAGTGGGGCTGGACAAACGCCCATTCAGTCATTGTTCCAACAGTTTATACAAAATTCAAGCCTGTTTGAGATTTGCAAAAAAATCAATCCGCCGTGCGCAAAACCAATGACGCGTTGGTACCACCAAAACCGAATGAATTTGACAAAACTGTGTCGATTTGCTTTTTCACAGGTTTCCACGGGGCTAAATTGATAGCGGTTTCAATTGAAGGGTTATCCAAATTGATGGTTGGTGGCGCAATATTGTCGCGCATGGCCAAAAGTGAAAATATCACCTCAACGGCCCCGGCAGCCCCCAACAAATGCCCAATGGAAGATTTTGTCGAGGACATCACAACATTTTCGGCCGCATCCCCCAACATTCGTGTCACCGCCCCAAGTTCAATCTCGTCACCCAACGGGGTGGAGGTGCCATGGGCGTTGATATAGTCGATGCTTTCAGGGCCAATTCCTGCGCGCTTGAGCGCGGCTTGCATGGAACGGAAACCGCCGTTGCCATCGGGTGCGGGCGCTGTGATATGGTGGGCGTCACCGCTCATCCCATAGCCAGCAATTTCCCCATAAATCGTAGCACCGCGCGCCTTGGCGTGCTCATATTCCTCGAGCAGAACAATACCTGCCCCCTCACCCATCACAAACCCATCACGGTCCTTATCATAGGGGCGCGAGGCCTGTTCTGGTCTATCATTATAGCCGGTGGACAGGGCGCGGCTGGCAGCAAAGCCCACCATGCCAATGCGGGCAATGGGGGATTCCGCACCCCCGGCAACCATCACATCCGCATCATCAAAAGCAATCATGCGCGCCGCATCGCCAATGGCATGGGCGCCGGTTGAACATGCTGTTGAAACCGCATGATTGGGGCCCTTAAGCTGATGTTGCATCGAGACATAGCCAGAGGCCAGATTAACCAGAACTGAGGGCAGAAAAAACGGAGAAATACGTCGGGGCCCGCGAGCCTCAAGTGTAAGAGTTCCTTCAGCAATATTGCTGGTGCCTCCGATACCTGAGCCAATCATTACGCCGGCACGTTCTTGCTGAGCCTGAGTTTTAGCCTCATAGCCCCCGTGGGTAAGCGCCTGCGTCGCGGCACTAATTGCATACAGGATAAATTTATCAACTTTGCGCTGATTTTTATGTTCCATCCAGTCGTCGGGATTGAATTTTCCCTCGCTGGTGTCGCCCAAGGGCAGTTGGCAGGCAATCTGACAGCTCAGATCGTCTACCTTAAAATGTGTAATACGGCTCGCACCACTTTTGGAGGCCAAAATATTAGGCCAAGCATGATCAATCCCAACGCCCAAAGGCGAGACGATCCCCATGCCAGTAACGACAACGCGGCGCAATTTCATCCGTAGGGAACCCCACTAATTAAAGCGGAGTACTTAGGAAACAGCTTCGGTCAGATGCTTAACAGCATCGCCAAATGTTTGAATGGTTTCTGCGGCATCATCGGGGATTTCCACTGAAAACTCTTCTTCAAACGCCATAACCAATTCAACTTGATCGAGCGAATCAGCGCCCAGGTCGTCAATGAAACTCGCCTTTTCGATGACTTTATCTGCTTCAACGTTTAGGTGTTCCACAACGATTTTGCGTACGCGGTCTGCGACATCGCTCATATTATTTTCCTTTGTAATACCAGTCTATGCTTTATGTTTTATCGAATCTAATAGAGTATTTCCACTCTATTGGAACGCTTGTGAGTAAATCTCAACAGTTTTTTGCATCTTAGGGATGTTTTTTTACTGCTCAGCACACAAGATGGGCGCGTTTAGCATAGTTTATTCGCTTTGGCTATATTCAGTTTTGC
>JAJRRG010000097.1 GCA_024279675.1 Alphaproteobacteria bacterium | reverse complement strand
TGCATCCTCAGGCCTAGCGGCCATATTGATGCCGGTAACCACAGCTTCCTGACCGATATACAAGTGACAAAATCCGCCAATGAGGCCCATGCCATACATTTGCCCGGCCTTTTCCTCAAACCGACGAATAAGCAACATTTCACGATAGGCCCGCAGATCATCTGCTTTGGAGAATTCTGGTACATTGGGCATTGCAGTAGATTTTTTTGATCGCGATGGTTTGGAACTAACCGTTTTGGAACGTGTTGTCTTGGATGCCGGTTTGGGTGCTGGTTTGCGCGCCATTTAGAGCCTCTTGTTGCCTGTTCACTTAAGTTACACTGTAGCGATTTGGTGCTATGGCGCAACGACAGAATTGTTGGAGTAAACCACCCGATATAGGCGGAAACGCTGGAATATGGAAGGGTTAACTTGAATCAAGTTAAATTTGAATATTAACTGAAAAACAGCTAATTTTGGCTTCCCAAATCAATAATGATATCATCAGGGTGCGCCATGGACAAAAGGACACGCGCCTTTTCAGACACTATGTCCGGATCAAGTCTGGCCGGATCGAAAAGTGTGATATTGTGACGATAGGTATCGATTTGAGTTTGTAAATTTGCTTGTTGGGCTTTTAGAACTACAATGTCTCTCAACATTTGTTTTTGGTTCTCGATGCCAAAATGTCCATTGATGGCAGAATATCCCAAATAGGCCTGAAACCCAATTAACAGAGTACCAATAAGGAAATGACGAAAAACTGCAGGTTTTCTAAGGCGTGTGGACATATAAAGGCATCACTGACTGTAAAGAATTACAGGGATAATAGGGGCAAGCGGTTAAGGGAGCGTTGATATAGAATTTTCCCGTCGCAAGGGTAAGTATTTGCTATTTAACACCTGCTACTTGAGACTTGCACCTCCCCCTAGTTCTTCTCTAAAACAATAGCCCCTTGAAAAAGGTCACCATTACTGTCATAATATCCGCATGACACAGGAAGAAAAAATACGGAATAGTTTCGCGGTTCAAGCACATTGGTGCGACAAACTGGGGTCGCCCTTTACGGCGATATTGTTAGAACAATTGGGTCAACATATTGATCGTTCGACCAAAACCGGGCGTATTTTGCTGGATTGGAGTGGTGAACCTACGGCCAAGGGGGACGCGATTGCCTTGCGCCTTGCGGGGGCATTGCATGGGTTGGTTCGGACCGGGCGATTGCCGGAACTTGCGGTTCTTTATCCTCCCCACCCCATGCCCTCCCCTGAAATATTGGCCCATGTTGCCAGTGCGGCCATTGTTGCGGCAGATTACGATATTTGCGAATGGCTTGCTTTTGCACCGCAGACAAATGAGGTGGCGCGATCCTCCCTTCTCTATGCGGGCATGCGGGTGATTGCCGGGCAAACCGGTTTACCCTTGTCCATATTTGAGCTGGGGGCCAGCGCCGGATTAAACCTAATGTTGGATAAGTTCGCATACGGTTTGAAGGGTAATTCTTTTGCGCAAGCTAAGTCGGGGGTTTATCTCTCACCGGATTGGACAGGGCCATTGCCACAGGGCACCGAACCTCAGATTGTGTCGCGGCGCGGATGCGATTTGAACCCGCTTGACGTGACAAACCCAGCCCATCGGGCACGATTGTTGGCCTATATTTGGGCAGATCAACCCGAACGTTTGGCGCGGACTGAAGCGGCCATCAAGATTGCTTTGCTCGATCCGCCACAGCTGGATAAGGCGGATGCGGGGGACTGGGTGGAGACAATGATTGCAGCTCCCTCGAAAACGGGTGCAACTGATGCCAATCCGCCGCAAAGATCAACATTTCCGGTGACGCGGGTGTTATTCCATTCGATTGCCTACCAATATTTCCCGCAGGACGTGAAGGCGCGAATTGCGGCGCACATGGAGATGGTGGGCGTGCGCTCGACGCAACATACTCCCCTCGCCTGGCTTGCGTTTGAACAGGTTGAGGGTTCAGGCCCAACGTTGACCCTACGCCTATGGCGCGGGGACGAAAACGATGGGGAAACGCGCGTCCTCGCAAAGGCAAATAATGCGCATGTTCATCAGGTTGAGTGGCTTAGGTAATTGGCATAGATTGGCTTAGGTCACGGACCTAATGCAACAGCAGGAGGCAAATTTTGAAAACCGTTTTCCATCTCGCCATCAACGTCACTGACCTTGACCAGACACGTGCCTTTTATGGGCAATTGCTTGGTTGCAAGGAAGGCAGAAGTACAGACACTTGGGTAGATTTTAACTTTTTTGGGCATCAACTCTCTTGCCATCTCGGCGCGCCCTTTGAAACCAAAGCAACCGGGAAAGTTGGTAAGCATCAGGTGCTCATGCCCCATTTTGGGGCCGTATTACCCATGGCTGATTGGAAAATACTCAGTTCGAGGCTTGAGAGAGCGAGCGTGGAATTTGTCCTTAAACCGCAGGTGCGCTTTGCGGGAGAACCTGGCGAGCAAAGCACAATGTTCTTTTGCGACCCCAGCGGAAATCCGGTTGAACTCAAGGGAGTTCTTGATTTTGATGGTGTGTTTGCTGGATAAACCCGCCGTTGAAGCAACCCCGCACAATTTGCGCGGGGTTGTTTGGCAAAAGTCAGTGCGTCCTAGTTTATAACGTCCGACAAATCGACTTCTGGAAAACCATTGATTTCATCATAATGGAACCAGATCATTTCGTTGGAGGCATGCATGGCGCCGGCTGAATCAAAATTTGAATCAATCACAGTCCATTTTCCATCCGCATAGCCAATTGAGCTGGCAAAAACCGGTGCCACGCCAAATTCACCCCCGGCCATCGGGGGAACGGGTTGAGACGCATATCGGAAATATGTTTCTGGCTCGCCCTCATATTCAAATGGTGCCTTGGCAAGGGCAAGCGGCGGTGTGGAAAGCTGTAAGCCGCCTTTATTCACCACCTCTTCCCAGAATATGGTGAAGATTTCTTCCGCCTGATCGGCATCAACGTCTGCCGTTTCAAAAATGCGAAGCGCATTTAGCGTGCCAACAATCGCGCCAACATCATCGATGCTATAGACATTTTGGCTGTCAAACCCACCGGTTTCAGCGTTGAAATCGTCCAAGAAAGCGCCCGCGACGGTTCGGATGGAACCATCATTGATACCAAGGGTGCGTTTTGCTTCAATCAGTCCACGCAAGTAGTAGGCGCGTTCTGTGGCATTTGCGGCCGACATGCCTTCAAGTGCAGTTGTCAGAGCGGTGATTTTATTCAATGCACTGGCTTTGTTTGCTGTGTTTTTTGTCAGCGCTGCATACCAGACCAGCCCTTGAATGGCCAACGCACTTTCGCGGACATTTGTCGGGTTACTTGCGTTAACCAGGTCGAACAACTTGTCGGCACCCGTTGCAAATGCAGCGGCAACTTCGGGGTCACGGAAGCGGTTGGCCACATCGGAGTGGGCAAGTTTTTCGCTGGACAAAAGGTTTGACAGATCAGAGACGGCCATCAACATGACTGCATCACCGCCGTTTGAAAGGTCATACCCCTCCATATTAGTGAAAAATGATCTGGCTTGCAATTTGGCGTTAATGGTCATGATTGCGCCCACAAAGCGCCAGTAGGCACCAAAGTCAGAATCGGGGGTGCCAAAATGATCATCCACATGGAATTGGCGTGCCCATTCTGTTTCTTTGAGAATGGCGTAACCGTTGGCAAGGCCGGTGAGCGTTGTGTCCATTTTGGCGGGGTCCCAACGCTGGGTGCCAAAATCTGCTGGATTAAATTTCACAATGAAATGTGGGTCGCCACTTTTGTAAACGGTGGAAATCGGCGCAACATTTTTTGGCGGCGTAATATGATCGCCGTCCCCGTAATTTGTGTTGCCCTTGGCAAATTCAGCCGGATCAAAATCAGCATCGGCGGCGGCCATCACCTTCATAATGATTGCGGGGTCTGGCATGACAATGTTGCCAATTCCTGAACGCATGGACATATTGCCCAGATTGTAGCGCGAGTACCAATAACCTTCTTCTTCAGCGTCTGTGGAATTGAAGGCCACGGCCCCGCTATCCTGCGCCAAGCTCTGAATTGATAGGCCCGATGTCATACCGGCCACCAAAGCCAACATGCCAATACTCTTTAATAATTTGAGATGATTTCTTTTGTGCATCATCCGTCTCCTTGTGTGACCAGAATTGGTTTACCTGCCTAGACTGGAATTTTCCTGGAGCTCGCGTCAAACCCAATTCAGTCACATTCCGGTCGCATTTACGTCACATTTCAGTGAGGGAAAATTGATGGCCTCCTCAAGCAAAAGTGAATGAAATCAACATCTTGCCGGTTTCCCGCGAGGCTCAGGCAATTTTTTTAGGCGTGGTTTTCTTTGTGCATTGCCATGCACGACTCATCGCAACACGCTGATATCTGGCGCATATTTTTTAGTAGCCACAGCCGGACTGGCACGTGCAAAATCGTAAAAAAATTCACCACACGAAAGTTTGAGCCAACTTGAGTTGAAGGGTAAATGGCACAGTCTTGGGTTATCGGATTGAGGTGTTGCGGATTGTTGATGGGGACTTAAATTTTGGGAGAAAGTTCAAAAACAAATTCCTCTGCATCATCAACAAATCTCGTTATAGATTTCTGAGTGAGTCTTGAGAATTGTGCAACACGCGAACAATTAGGCCGCCTTTTTGCGCCCAGACATAGAATTCCGAATGGCTGACGAGGCGAGGCAAAGCAATGTCATTGCGAGCGCTCTCTTTTGCGCGCGGCAATCCAGAATACTGGCGGCGGTTGTGTGGCTCTGGATTGCTTCGCTTTGCTCGCAATGACGGGGAGAATGGTTTTGGCTGTTGGGACGGTATTTTGTTAGCCACTATCAAATTCCAAGCAAGGACCTATTTGCTTTAAGAACTATCCTGCACGATCTTCGGCGGCGTCCCATTTGAGTTTCCAAGACAGATAATCCATATCTTCTACGTCAAGCCAAACCAATAAAGCCTGAACGGTTTCTGCAATCAATCGTGAAATATCGTCCATAACACCACCCAGCATCACCTGTATGAGGATGGTGCCACCTGTACCATCTCCTTCTGGTTGATTCACGCTCCGATGCCACGCGTATTGATCACCAATGACTTTACTGATGTAGATTCTGCTTTCCATATGATCGAAATGACTTTGGGGAAACCACCCGGACAGCTGAACCCAAAGTTGCTCATACACATCAATAACATCATAACCACCTTGGTTCATTTTCTGAGTTATTCCAGAATCCCACATTGGATACGCACGAGCGTGTACTTCAGCTTTAATGGCAACAATTCCGTTTAGAATTGGTTTTAGCGATGCTTCGCTCGGTGGCGTCCAACCCGTGTGTTCAATATCAACAAACCCACCTGCGGCCTTTTCTACGATATCCTCATCAATTCTATCCCGTTGTCGGCGCACGCGATTCAACCAATCTTGGCGATATCGCTTTACTTCTGCGGCACTTAAGTGTCTGCCAAATCCGCCACGAGTTTGAGTTCTATTGTGATCGCTCAGGCAAAGAACGCACAAATTGTTAATTTGGTGATCTGCGGGATTATCATTGATATGATGAATTTGAACAGGATCACTGCGCGAATTGCATACGCAGCAAGCATGGTTATGCAAGAATAGTACTTCTGAAGCACGCTCGGGTGGAATATTTGTTCGACGCTTTTTTACCATTGGACGAACCTAAGCCCCCTACCCCTTAATCACACCTCGCCCCGCATAAACCGCGCTGCTGCCCAATTGTTCTTCAATACGGATGAGTTGGTTATACTTGCTCAGGCGCTCAGACCGCGACAATGATCCGGTTTTGATCTGCCCACAATTCAGCGCCACGACCAAATCGGCGATTATGTAATCCTCGGTTTCCCCGGAACGGTGGGACATGACGGAAGTATAGTTGGCGCGGTGGGCCATATCGACCGCTTCAAGGGTTTCGGTCAATGAGCCAATCTGATTTACTTTTACCAATATTGAGTTAGCGACACCCATTTTGATGCCACTCTTAAGGCGCTCTGAATTGGTGACAAATAGATCATCCCCGACAAGCTGGATTTTGCCGCCACTCACCTCGGTATGGGCTTTCCAGCCGTCCCAATCATCCTCGGACATGCCATCTTCAATGGAGATAATCGGGTAGCGGGTGGCCAGATCATCCAGATAGGCCACATGTTCGTCGGCGGAAAGGGATTTCCCCTCCCCGGTCATTTCATATTTGCCATCTTTGTAATATTCGGATGCGGCGCAATCCAGTGCCAAACAAACGTCTTCGCCGGGCTTATACCCCGCCGCCTCAATGGATTTCATGATGAAACCCAAGGCTTCATCGGCTGAACCAAGATTTGGCGCAAAGCCGCCCTCGTCTCCCACATTGGTGTTGTGACCTTCGGCGCTTAGGGCCTTTTTCAGGGTGTGAAAAATTTCGCTTCCGACCCGCACCGCATCGGCAATACTATCCGCGCCAACGGGCATAATCATAAATTCCTGAATGTCGATGGGATTGTCCGCGTGCTCGCCCCCATTGATGATGTTCATCATCGGCACAGGCATCACATGGGCATTGGGGCCGCCCAAATAGCGGAACAACGGAAGCTCAGAACTTTCGGCGGCGGCCTTGGCCACAGCCAACGAAACACCCAAAATTGCGTTGGCCCCAAGGCGGCCCTTATTGGGTGTGCCATCCAGATCGCGCATGGCCATATCAATGCCGCGTTGATCCAGGGCGTCCATTTCATGCAATTCTTCAGCGATTTCAATGTTGACGTTTTCAACGGCTTGCATAACACCCTTGCCGCCGTATTTTGTGCCACCATCGCGCAATTCAACGGCCTCATGGGCGCCAGTTGAAGCGCCAGAGGGCACAGCGGCGCGGCCAAAACTGCCATCGTCAAGCACCACATCTACTTCAATGGTTGGATTGCCTCGGCTGTCATAAATCTGGCGGGCGGCAATATCGATAATGGCTGACATGGGGGAGTTTCCTTGGTTTTAAATGTTATACGGTTGTTGTACGCAAATAGGGACGAATGGTTTCAATGCCTTGGGGGAATTTTTCCTTGGCTTTTTCGTCGCTGACACTCAGGGGAATAATGACCTGCTCGCCCGGTACCCAGTCGGCTGGGGTGGCGATTGTGTGTTTATCGGCCAATTGCAACGCATCAATGACACGCAGAATTTCATCAAAATTGCGACCCACATTCATGGGATACGTCATGGTCAGGCGTATTTTTTTGTTGGGATCAATAATGAAAACCGAACGGACTGTCTGCTTTGTGCTTTCTCCAGAATGGATCATGCCGAAGAGCTCAGCGATCATCATTTCCCGATCGGCGATAATCGGAAAGTTTAATGTGGTGTTTTGAGTGTCATTAACATCGCCTATCCATTTATCGTGGTCTTGCAAACTGTCGGTTGACAGACCAATTGGCTTGACATTTCTGGCGGCAAATTCATCGGACAACTGTGCTGTCCGGCCCATTTCCGTTGTGCAAACGGGGGTAAAGTCTGCCGGGTGAGAAAAGAAGAATGCCCATGAATCTCCAATCCAGCTGTG
The DNA here is from genome assembly GCA_024279675.1 of Alphaproteobacteria bacterium. Classification (GTDB taxonomy): domain Bacteria; phylum Pseudomonadota; class Alphaproteobacteria; order Rhizobiales; family Devosiaceae; genus DROE01. Next base: position 2,666 of record JAJRRG010000097.1, on the reverse strand, counting down.
AAACTGAATGGTGCCTTTGGTTGATTGTGCGGTGAAATTGGGGACGATTGAACCGAGGTGAAGCGACATATTATTTAATCCATTTTGAAAATAATGAGTAACGAATCTAATTTTGCAAATGTCATGCAAAATGCAGTTTTTTACCAATCAATTTTGAAATCAGGTCATTCTATCTTCTAGTCGCTATAAATTTTGCCCAGATTAATGTCAGTATAAACGCTTAATCCGTTAGTTTATGCCCGTCCAACTTCAAATTTTCGAGATCGTCTTGCTTTTTATTAAGTGTTTTTTCGTGTTTGGATTGGCCATACTTGATGCGATTATGCTCGGCTTGTGTTTTGTTTTCTTCCCGCTTTTTTCGTTTGCGGGCGGTGCGCAGGTTAATTATATCGGCCATCTTTTTATCCGATTTAAAACAGCCGGCCCTGCTTGAGCGCGGCAGCAATGAAGGAACTAAACAAGGGATGCGGTTCAAACGGGCGGGATTTGAGTTCTGGGTGGAACTGCACACCAATAAACCATGGGTGGTCTGTACGCTCAACAATTTCGGGCAACTTTCCATCCGGGGAAATACCGGAGAATAACAGGCCGTTGGCCTCAAGCACCTTGCGATAATCCATGTTCACCTCATAACGGTGACGGTGACGCTCGGAAATGTGTGTTGTGCCATAAATATCAGCAACCCGCGAGCCGCGCACCAAGCGCGCATCATAGGCACCCAGACGCATGGTGCCACCAAGATCGGTCTTTTTGCTGCGTTTTTGCTTGGCATTGCCTTTTAGCCATTCTGTCATCAATCCGACGACTGGTTCCTTGGTCTTGCCAAATTCCGAAGAACCGGCTTTTGCAATACCGGCGGTATTGCGAGCGGCTTCAATACAAGCCATCTGCATGCCAAAGCAAATACCAAAATAGGGAACGCCGCGCAATCGGGCGAACTTTGCCGCCGCGATTTTGCCCTTTGAGCCCCGTTCACCAAAACCGCCGGGAACCAAAATGCCATGCACCCCCTCAAGATAGGGCGCGGGATCATCTTTTTCAAAGATTTCAGAATCTATCCATGTGAAATTGACTTTGACCCGATTGGCAATGCCCCCGTGGGTCAGCGCTTCGGTCAATGATTTGTAGGCGTCTTTTAGACCAGTATATTTGCCGACAATGGCAATATTGACCTTACCCTCCGCATTGTGAATGCCGTCAGACACGGCCTCCCACGCGCTTAAATCAGGCTCTGGGGCGTCCTTAATACCAAAGGCGGCCAGCAGTTCAGTATCCAAGCCTTCGTTATGATAGGCAATTGGCACATCATAAATTGAGGCCACGTCCAGCCCCTGAATGACGGCGGAATCGCGAACATTACAAAAGCGGGACAGTTTGCGCCGTTCGGGTATTGGGATTTCGCGATCGCAACGCACCAGCAAAATATCAGGTTGAATGCCGATGGAGCGCAACTCTTTAACCGAGTGCTGGGTGGGTTTGGTCTTAAGTTCGCCAGCGCTTGGAATATAGGGCATCAGCGTGAGGTGAATATACACCGTGTCGCCGCGTGGCAGTTCATTGCCCAATTGGCGAATGGCCTCAAAGAATGGCAAAGCCTCAATGTCGCCAACCGTGCCTCCAATTTCGCACAGCACAAAATCAATGCCCTCATTGCCCTCAAGCACAAAGTTTTTGATCTCATCGGTCACATGGGGGATGACTTGGACCGTTGCACCTAAATAGTCGCCCCGGCGTTCTTTGGTGATGATATCGGAATAGATACGCCCGGTGGTGATGTTATCCTGTTGATTGGCGGAACGTCCCGTAAAGCGCTCGTAATGGCCAAGATCAAGATCGGTTTCCGCCCCATCGTCGGTTACAAAAACCTCCCCATGCTGGGTGGGGGACATGGTGCCGGGATCAACATTCAAATAAGGGTCGAGCTTGCGCAAGCGTACCGAATAGCCCCGTGCCTGAAGCACAGCGCCAAGGGCCGCCGAAGCAAGACCTTTACCAAGTGAGGAGACCACGCCTCCGGTTATAAAAACATAACGAGCCATGGGCCATTACCTTAAAGACAAAACAACTGATTCGGATAGAAAAAACTGGTTACGCACGGATATTTTCATATTTTACGCAAAAAAGAAGGGGGTGCGAACACCCCCTTTTGAATTTTTGGCTGACGGGCCAATTAATTTGTTCCCTCGGTTGGTGCAGAGGGTGTGCCGCTGTCTGGCACCGGTAAATCCGGGTTGGACGTTGTATCTGGATTTGTTGTATCAGCTTCTGGAATAGCAAGAGAATTATCTCCACCACTACTAAGGGCGTTCAACGCGTCAAGAACAGAGGTGGTTTCGCCACCCTGCGCCGCAGTATCCAAAATATTATCGGTGCTTCGATCAAGGTCGGCAACGATGGACAAGGCGATGGCCGTCCCCATAAAAAGAACAGCAAGGATTGCAGTAGTGCGCGACAAAAGATTGGCTGAACCACGCGCGGACACAAGTCCACCACCTGATCCGCCGCCAATTCCAAGCGCGCCCCCTTCAGAACGTTGCAACAGGATTACAACGATAAGTGCCAGCACGATAAGCAAATAGGCAACGATAAGAACATTGGCCATGGGAAAAGGTCTCTATAATGAGTTTAACGAAATGATGCGCGGGTTCTACAACCTACGGGCATTA
>JAJRRG010000096.1 GCA_024279675.1 Alphaproteobacteria bacterium | reverse complement strand
ACTAAACCGCCGGTTGTAACAACCGTGTCACCACGGCTAACAGCGGCCAACATCGCTTGATGCGCTTTTGCCCGCTTTTGCTGAGGACGGAAGATAAAGAACCAAAATATGATAATAAGAAGGATAATGGGGAAGAATGAGGTAAGAATGTCCGTGGCACCACCGGCCTGGGCATAAGCGGGTATTAAAGTCATTTGGTCTACTCCTTGTAAGCACCCGCTTTAGGGCAGGTAATTTGGCTTGTCAAAACCTATCAGATAATTCCATATAGGAACAAGCGGCAGCGAACACATCCCATTTGCAAAAATTTTTTTGTGCGATCTGTGACAATGCCGGAGACTTTATGCAAAAGGCCAGCGCTTTTAGCAAGCTAGAAAAAACAATTTACGGGGCAAGACGTGGGTAAAAAACATACTTTAGAGGTTATAGCGCAATCTTTGGTGCAAATTGCAAACTCCTTGGTGCAAATAACCAACACAAAGAGTCGGGCAACCCCGGAAATTGGAGAGGCCGACGCCTTCCATTGGGATGCCAATGGGGAAGAATTGATTGCTGTTGAGCATGTGAGCCGTGTACCATTGGAACTCTTAGAAGGCATTGATCACCTATCCGGGCAATTGATGCAAAATACGTTGCAGTTCACCCGAGGCTATGCGGCCAATAACGCGCTTTTGTGGGGCGCACGCGGCATGGGAAAGAGCTCCTTGGTCAAAGCTTTGCACGCGGAAATCTGCCAATTGGACGAGTCAGACTTGAAACGGCTAATTTTGGTTGAAATTGACCGGGAAGACATTGTTTCCCTCCCCCAATTGATGCGTGTTATTAGTCAACTTGATGCTCAATTCATCATTTTCTGCGACGACCTGAGCTTTGACGAAGGGGAAGCAAGCTACAAATCCCTCAAAACCATACTTGATGGTGGATTGGAAGGGCGACCTCAAAACACGCTGTTTTATGCAACTTCAAACCGGCGGCACTTGATGCCACGCGATATGATTGACAATGAGCAATCCAGCGCAATCAATCCGGGGGAAGCCGTGCATGAAAAAATTTCCCTTTCAGACAGGTTTGGTCTGTGGCTGGGGTTTCATAATTGCTCTCAGGATGAGTATCTGGCCATGGTTGCCGGCTATGTGAATTATTATAAGATAAATATTTCCCCAGAAACGCAAAAAGCGCGCGCCATTGAATGGGCCGCAACGCGGGGCAGTCGTTCAGGAAGGGTTGCCATGCAATTTGTCAGGCAGATAGCAGGTGAAATGGGCCAAACGCTAAATTAAGCGTTTGGCCCAATTGGCACTAGGAGGCCAGAAGTGGCATGGGATCCACTGGCTTCGCGCCTTGACGTAATTCAAAATGCAGTTGCGGCCGATTGACCGAACCTGACATGCCCACAGTGCCAATTTGATCTCCCCGATTTACGGCGCTATCCTTGGCAACATTTATGTCCTTGAGGTGGGCGTAGGCGGAAACAAAACCATTGGAATGCCGCACCAAAATGAGATTTCCGTATCCTTCAACTCCGCTGCCCACATAAATAACGGTGCCATTTTCCGCCGCGCGAACAGTTGCGCCGTCCGGTGCTTCAATATTGATGCCGGTTTGGCGAGAACTTTGGAAGTCTGTGATAACACGTCCATTAACAGGCCAGCGGAAGTTTCCTGCGCTGGTTGCTGGTGCAACTGTCGCCGAGGCAAATTGACGAATTGGTGCCGTGCCTTGTGTCGTTTGAGTTGGCGCGACAGGCGCGGTTTGACTTGTTACGGCCTGAGCCTGAGGCGTTTGAACAGATGCGGTCGTAACGGGGTCTGACGCGGCATTGGTTGTGGCTTTGGCCGCCATCAAGTCAGAGCGTCCAGGAATCGCAATTTGTTGCCCTACAAAAATCTGATCTGCGGAGGACAGGCCGTTGGCGCGTACAATCGCATCGGTTGTTACGTCATATCGACGGGCAATCACATAAAGAGATTCCCCGGATTCAACGCTATGCTTATACATGTCCGGCTCAACCACCGTGAGGGTTGGTGCGGCGCGTGCAACGCTGGGTTGTGGGATTGGATTGTTGACAACAGGCGCTATGGGCGCGGCTTGAACTTGAGCAGGCATGGTTGGTGAACTCCCAATGGAATTGGTTTGAAGCTGAACTGGCAATGTTTGAACGGGGGCAATTACAGAATTATTGTGCGGAGGTGGCAGTAATTGAACCGTCGAAATTGATGCTGTTGTCAGGGGAGCCGAATTTTGCGACGGCAATATATTGGGCATAACTTGCGCTGTCTGCGTTGGCACCGTCTGAAATTGTGCAGATTGCATCGGCACAGCTTGTGCTGGAACGCCCTGAACTTGCCCGCCAATATTTCCTGGCGGCAGATAAGGCCCGCTTGGCGCACCGACGCCCGGCAACGTACCCGGCATCGCCTGGGTCATAACACCCTGCCCCGACTGGCCGATCGAACCAGTTACTAACTGATTGGAATAGCTCGCATTGGGGGAAGATATCCCGAAGGACGAACATCCGGCTAAAATTACAGCGCCACAAAGAAGTCCCGCAATAGAGAGGGTACTCTTCAACGCTCGTGTAGTTACACGGCTACTCATTGGCTTACTCATACTCTACTAAACAACTTCGATCAGCTTACGAGCGGTTTGGTAAAGAGCGCCTTAAAATGCGAACAATTTTATTAAAATGCAAAAATGATGGAAAAACAGGCAAAAAATGCCCTGTATTCTAGCCTAACGATTTGCACAACTACGTGCAACGCGACAAAAGCCCTGCGTTTTAGTGCAGGGCTTATTCAGTTTGGATATAAGGACCTTTACGCAAATATGAAGTCGCTGGTTTCAATACTGGATTCAGCAATCGCCACATCACCGGCACCACGCAAATAGATGATGTCGCCGGTGGCTGAAGTTATGGTGGTGAACTGGCCGAATGTGCCGATGGTGAGGTCCGCAAAGCTGGTGATGCCAGCCCCGGAAACATCGAGCATGTCTTTTCCATCCTCAAAGTCCCAGATCACATCGCCGCCCCATGCCGCACCAAAGATGAATGTGTCTGCAACACCATCGCCGGCCCCGGCCATATCGCCGCCCCACATCCAATCATTGCCAGCCCCGCCGGTGATTTCGTCAACGCCAGCGCCACCCATCAACAGATCAGCCCCTGCACCACCGAACAACTTGTCGTTGCCCGCTTCGCCAAACAGCCAATCCGCGCCATCGTCACCGTAAAGCTCATCATTTCCAGTGCCGCCATAGGCCACATCATCGCCCGCGCCACCGCGCAAAGTGTCATTGCCCGCATAACCGTACATGTAATCCATGCCCGCTTCGCCATTGATGGTGTCGTTGCCATCATCCCCAAGGGATACATCCATCGCACCGGCACCCGCGTTTATTGTGTCGTCGCCGCCCTGACCATAGAGGTAATCAGACCCGTCCCCACCATCAACCGTGTCATTACCAAGCCCGGCCGTGATATAATCATCGCCAGCGCAACCATCGACCGTATCCGCATTATCGCTGCCTAAAACGCGATCATCCCCACCAAGGGCCTGCCAGCCGCCCGCGGGAGATTCACCCGGCAGATAGACCATATCATTCCCGGCAGAGAACAAATCGACACTAAAATGTTTACTGAAAACACCATAAGCACTGCCATCCTGCAAATCTGATTGCCAAACAACGACGAAATCGCCATCGGCAAGAGCCACGATGACAGGATGCTCCTGATTAAAGGCTGTTTCGGTGTTTATCTGGAATTCCACACCATTGTTAGTGCCGTCTGCATTATAACGTTGGCCAAAAACGCCATTATCATTAACGCCAGCATCCTGATTGAAAGACTCCCACGTCACAACGAACCCGCCATCAGCAAGTTCTGTGACGGTCGGCCGGGTTTGCGATCCGGGCGTGTGGGAATTTACCTGAAATTCTCCGCCGTTTTCTGACCCATCAGCGTTGTAACGCTGCCCATGAACGCTGAGAAGGCTGCCATCCTGGGCAGAAGATGACCAGACAATTATAAATCCACCATCACTCAAGGACGTTACATCTGGTTCGGCCTGATCGCCAACTGTAAAAGAATTGACACCAAACTCTCCGCCATTTGCGGACCCATTGGCATTGTAACGTTGGGCAAAAACACCAGAAACGGATCCGTCTTGACCGAAGGAATTCCACGCAACTAAAAAACCACCATCAGCAAGACTAGTTATCGTTGGGGTAAACTGACCATTGACAACGGTTGAATTAATGAGAGTCTCCACCCCATTAACGCTGCCGTCTGCGTTATATCTTTGCCCATAAACACCATATCCACTTGTATCCTGAAGGTTAGAGGCCCAAGTGACCATAAAACCGCCATCAGCAAGACCAGTAACCGCCGAATCCGTTTGAGTATCTACGGTTTCGTTGCTGACGTGAAACTCCACGCCGTTATTTGTCCCGTCTGCATTAAAGCGTTGCCCATAAATACCATTTTGATCACCGTCTTGTGCAAAGGATTCCCAGGTAACTACAAATCCACCGTCACTTAGCGCCGCGATTGATGAATCACTTTGTCCGTTTGCCGTGAATGTATTTATCTGAAATTCACCACCAATGGTCGAACCGTCGGTATTAAAACGCTGTCCAAAAACACCAAATCCACCACCATCTTGGCCAAAGGAATCCCATGTCACAACATATCCACCACCTTTAAGTGCAGTGATCGCGGGAAAAAATTGAAAGTTCGCAGTTGTCGAATTGACTAAAACATCATTGCCGGTACTGGTGGGAGTTGCCATCGTAATTGTCCAATTATCTAATTGTTAAAAATATTGCAGAATAAAGTGTTTAATATTGTTCATGTCATTATTACATGTACAAAAATACTACATATTTTTATAGGACAATCAAGACCCAAGGACAAGCATGGTGAATTCTAGCGTGCCTCTATGACAATTGTAGCTTTAGCCCAGACTAGTAATTCAGGCCAAAGGCCCCTTGCATCCGCTCAACTTCCGCTAAATCTGAAATGCGCAGGCTAAGGGGTGTAATGGAGATGGCATTTTGCTGATGCAGGGCATAAAAGTCATGGGCTTTTTGCATCGGTGTCGGGGTTTCAGGAATTGAGATGAAAAACTTCCCATCATTTTTACTCGGATAATGACGGAAAGCAGATCGGTCAAAACGTTGATGGGCCACAAACTCAATGCCTGACACTTGTTCAGGGTTACACGCCGGGAAATTGACGTTGTAATAAATATCAGGGTTGTGGGGTTTGCTCTTTGAGGCATGGGCAATCAATTTTTGTAACACCTCAACCCCGTGAGCTGTGGTAATTTTCCAACACACATCTTTCTGAGCCTCATAATCAACAGCCTGTGACAGTGCGATAGAGAGGGCACCTTGCAGAGCCCCTTCCCGTGCAGCCGCAGCCGTGCCTGAACAGTTTATGATATCGCCCATATTCTGCCCATGATTGACCCCAGCCAAAACAATATCGGGGGGAGAGTCGGCCAGCAAATGGGTATAACCCGTCACGATGCAGTCGGCGGGGGTGCCATTTATTGAGAATACCCGTGGCGCATGCTCTGTATACTCAAGCTCTGAACCAAGGGTAAAACGGTGACTGGCCCCGCTTTGGTTATCCGCCGGAGCTACTACCCAAACGTCATCGCTTAGTTCCAGAGCCATCTTTCGTAAATGCTCAAGTCCGGGAGCGTCAATTCCATCATCGTTGGAAATCAAAATGCGCGGATTGGTTTTCATTTTGCCACCTTTATCACTTGCAAATCACCCATATAACGTTGCAACGCTTCCGGCACACAAATAGAGCCATCCTCTTGCTGATAATTTTCCATAACTGCAATCATCAGACGACCAACGGCAACACCTGATCCATTAAGGGTTTGCACAAATTGCACATCCCCATTTTCATCTCGATAGCGGGCGTTCATACGCCGGGCCTGCCAGTCACCAGCTTTAGAAACCGAGGAAACCTCACGATAGGTATTCTGCCCCGGCATCCACGCTTCAATGTCATAGGTGCGCTGCATCGAGGCACCCATATCCCCCGAACATAAAGCAATCGTACGGTAGGGGATTTTAAGGCGATGGAAGACTTCCTCGGCAAAGCCAAGCATATCCTGATGGGTTTTATCGGCCTTGTCTGGTGTTGTGATCGTTACCATCTCAACCTTGGAGAATTGATGCTGGCGCAACATGCCGCGTGTATCCTTGCCCGCTGAACCAGATTCTGAACGGAAACAATAGGAGAGCGACGCGAAGCGCAAAGGCAAATCCTTGCAGGATAGCACCTGCTCACGCACCAAATTGGTCAACGATACTTCCGAGGTTGGGATAAGCCAGTTTCCGTCTGTGGTCTGAAACGCCTCTTCAGCAAACTTGGGCAATTGCCCCGTGCCAACCATCGCCTCAGAGCGCACCAAAAGCGGTGCAGAAACTTCTGTAAATCCGTGATTGATGGTTTGAAGATTGAGCATAAAATTGCCCAAAGCGCGCTCAAGTAAGGCCAATTGGCCTTTGAGAACAACAAAGCGTGACCCGGACATGCGGGCCGAGACTTCAAAGTCCATCATCCCGAGGGCTTCACCCAGTTCATAATGTTCCTTTGGCTTGAAGGCAAATTGTGTCGGCTCCATAAATTTGGACCGCTCCACATTATCCTCTTCATCCTCACCATCGGGCACATCGTCAGCCAACAAGTTTGGCAAAGCCAGCATCGCATCGTTAAGCGCCTGGGTTTGTTGGCGTTCCTGTTCCTCTCCGGCTTGCACCTTGGATCTTAAGTCTGCAACTTCAGCCAAAAGTTGTTGAGCTTTTTCCTCATCCTTTTGAGCCTTTGCCTGTCCAATTTGTTTAGAGGATTTGTTGCGCATTTCTTGCAAATCATTCAGGGAAGAAATTGTGGCGCGCCGTGTATCGTCCAATTCGATGAGCATGGTGGATTGTGGGCCAATGCCCCGTCGCACCATAGAGTTGTCAAAAATTTCAGTGTTGGCGCGCAGCCACTTCATATCAAACATAAATATATCCAGCCTTAATATATCCAGCCTTGGGCTGATCTCGTAAAAAATGCATTCAGCCAAAAGCGGGCAAAAATGCACTCCATTGGCTGTTCAGTTTGTAGGGGTAACGTTTTCAGCGCAAAAGCACAAATATTATTATGCCTTTTTAGCGGCCTCTGCGGCGTCTCGTTTGGCGCGATTGCGTTCAACAAGCTTCACTGACCAAATGGAAAGCTCATAAAGGAGCAACATGGGTAAAGCCAAACCAATCTGGGATATGGGATCCGGCGGCGTCAGGAACGCGGCGACAACCAAAACACCCACAAATGCATATTTGCGCCATGACTTGAGTTTATCACTGTCCACCACGCCGATACGCGCAAGTAAAGTGAGAATTACCGGTAATTGGAAGCACACGCCAAACGCCAGAACCAGTGTCATAATGAGCGATAGATATTCAGATACCCGGGGTAACATCTCAATGGTCACCGAGTCTGATCCACTGCCCTCCATGGAAAGGAAAAACTTTAACGCCAGGGGCATAACCCCATAGAACATTACCGCCGCACCAAACAAAAAGAAAACTGGCGTAGCGATCAGATAGGGCAAGAATGCGCCCCGCTCGTTTTTATACAGGCCTGGGGCGACGAATGCATAAACTTGCGAAGCGATAACAGGGAAAGCAAGAAAGGCGGCGCCAAATAATGACAGAGTCAGTTTGGTGAAAAAGAATTCCTGCGGGGCTGTGTAAATGAGGCGCACTTCTTCATTATTGCCCGTAGCGCTTTTGAATGGTTGCAGCAAAAAATCAAACAGCCAATCCGCGAAGAAAAAACACACCACAAACAAAATGGCGATTGCCGTGAGAGAATAAATCAGGCGTTGACGAAGCTCCGTTAAGTGATCGATAAGCGATGCTTCGCTTCCGGCCATATCGTCCGTTTTTTTCTCATCAATTGGTGCGGGGGGAATTGTGGGATCTTTGGCAGCCATGGATTAGGAATCACTTTTGACGGTTTTTTTCGTCACCTGTTTTCGTGGGGGGGTTTTGCGCGTCGTTGTTTTACGTGCGGGTGACTTGGGAGCAGTAGACTTGGGTGCAGTAGACTTGGGAGCAGTAGATTTGGGAGCAGTAGATTTTTTTGAACCTGACTTACGTCCCGTTGTTTTCGCAGTCGCAGACTTGCTTGTAGATTGAACCGCCTCGCTTGCGGTAGATTTTTGCGTTGCCGTAGATTTTGCTGCCGTTGCAGCTTTGCTTAATCGCGCGTCAGCTGCCGCCTTAGCCTTAGCGACCGACGCCGCCATACTCGCCTTAACCGCATCCTCGCCAGAACTGGGTGCCTCTTTGGCCCCCTCTGTAGATATCCCTGCAGCCTCTTTTATTTCATCAACAACACTTTCAGCATTGGGGTCCTTGGGGGTGATTTTTCCACTTGGGATTACAGAACCTGTGGGCGCGATGGAGTTAAATTCTTTTTCAATTTGCCGTTTGGTTTCAGTCAAAGGCGCGGCGATTGAATGCTTAATGTTCTTGAGTTCATCAACGGCTGTGACCTTGTTCAACTCATTCTTAAAATCATTACCCATTCGGCGAACACTGCCCGCCATTTTTCCGATATGGCGAAGCATGCCGGGCAAATCCTTGGGCCCAACTACAATCAGTGCGATCGCCGCAACGATCATCATCTCAGTCCAGCCAATACTCAGCATAGATTAGCGCCCTCACTTAGGCGTCATTAGAAAAAATCAAGATTAAGCGTCTGTTACGCGTCTGTTATGCGTCTGTGCTTTTTTCGCTCTTTTCAGCATCCATTTTCTCAACCGGCTTTGGCTCATCGCTCATGCCGCGTTGAAATTCCTTAATGCCGGAGGCAACTTCGCCCATCATGCCCGCGATCTTACCGCGACCAAACAAAAGCAAAACAGCAACAACGATT
>JAJRRG010000095.1 GCA_024279675.1 Alphaproteobacteria bacterium | reverse complement strand
TGAATAATTTCTTGTTTATTCAAGCTATTCAAACTGTCCGTAAGAATATGCTGCCCATCCCGCAGGATAGTGATGGAATCACATATATTCATCACTTCATCAATTCGGTGGGACACATAAAGAATGGATGCCCCATCATTTCTTAGCTGATTGATCACTTCAAACAATATATCAGATTCAGCGACGCTTAAAGCCGCCGTCGGCTCATCCATTACATATAGACACGGGACAACATTATCTGAGGCCACCAAAGTGCTCGCAATTTTTACCAGCATTTGATCGCCGGTACTGAGGTCTGCCATTCGTGCCTTTGGCAGAATATGTGACATTTTCAAACGATCAAGTGCGTCTTGGGCTTTTGAATTTATTTCTTGCCAATCAATCCCAATCCAAAATTTGGGGGGATAGGCATGCCCCAGCAATATATTCTCAGCAACAGAAAGTTGAGGAATAATATTCAGCTCTTGATGGATAAATCGAAAGCCACAGCTTTCGGCATCTTGGGGAGTTTTCAGCATGGCAGGTTTTCCATGCAAACTAAATTCGAGGCTGTCGGCAGAAGTCACCCCGGCAATAATTTTAATTAACGTGCTTTTCCCCGCACCATTCTCGCCCATCAGAGCATGAACTTGACCTGCCTTAATACTCAAAGCAGCATTGGATAACGCCCGGGCGCTCCCATAAGATTTACATACGTTCTTAAGTTCAAAGAAAGTCATGGACTAAATAAAAGGGGCGGACAATATTTTGCCCGCCCCAAACCTTTTTACAAAGCTTTTATTGTGCCATTGCGTTGGCTGAAGTCACCAGCATCGTGGGCACATAAATAACAGGCTCTTTAATCGTTTCACCGTTTAGAACCCGCGCCACAGCATCTGCCGCCGCGCTACCGATACCCACAAAATCCTGAGCCATTGACGCTTCAAAGTTGCCGCCAGCAGCAATTGCGTCCCGTGCTTGAGGATTGGCATCAATCCCCACAATCACAATACCCTCATCGCCACGTCCAGCATCTTCAATTGCCTGCAATGCGCCCAGCGCGGGTTGATCCCACGCGGCCCATACAGCAGAAATTGAACCCGCTTCCGGGTTAGCCGTTAAAAGCGCTTCCATTTTTGCTCTGGAATCGGCAATGCCACCATCAGATACATCCGGCGTAATTCTATCAATGATTTCAATGTCGGGGAAGTTTCCAAACACCGCATCGGCAACAACACCACGGATTTGAACGGGTGGAAATGCATCAAATACAAACATTACCACGCGACCTTCGCCACCAATTCTGTCGGCAACATAGGTGGATGTTTGAGCCGCCATGGCGTAGCCGTTTGAGGTGACGTTGGTGACCAATAATTTATCCATGCCAGAATCCATGCCAACAACGGGGATACCCGCAGAGCTGGCCGCTTCAAGGCCAACCGCAACCTGTGCGGGATCAACATTGATAACAATTGCATCCACGTTTTGGGTCACAGCATCCTCAATACGCGAAATCACTGCAGCAACATCGCCAGCAGTGTCAACAACATTGACATCCCAACCATTTGTCGCCGCAGCTTCCTTAAAACCTTCCACATAAAACTGTGTGCCAGGTTGTGCTAGATAGGGGGTGATAACCACGACTTTACTTTGTGCATAAGCGGCATGCGAAAACGCAACTGTTACCGTAAGGGCTGCAATGGCCAGTCCGGCAGTTTTAATTAAATTTTTCATACGAATTTTCTCCCTGCATTATTTGTGTGTTAATACCTATCATTGTAGCGCAAATTGTCCAACAAATACAATTTGATTTGCTCTAAATTCACAAATCAAGCAATTTATGGCTGATGCTTCGGGTTGAATAATAGGCTTGCTTATACAGCTCAAAAACGTCGCTATAGCGCGCATGCATTTTTTGATCCGGTTGATAAGTCGCATCAAAACTAATCATCATATCCAAGGCGTCCATAAGGTTTTTATGTGCCCCTACAGCCACAGTGGCCATTGCCACAGCACCTAGTAACCCTGGATTTTCACCCCGCGGTTTTTTCAAGGTTATTCCAAGAATATCTGCCCTTATCTGATTAAGAATATCAGACTTAAAACCCCCACCGCCACAATGTATCTGCAACTGGTTTTCGTGCGGTTTAATATCCGCTGAACACAAAAGGGTCTCCATAACCCACCGGGCGGAAAATCCAATACCCTCAAATATCGCGCGGGCAAATTCTGGCTGTTGGGTCCGGGCATCCAGTCCTAAAATATCCCCCTCGCATTTGGGTCCCATATGGGCGCACGCTCACCGGCCAAATGGGGCAAAAAAATCGGACCCGGTTTACTCAAATCCAAATCAGAAACTTTGGCCGACATTTCCTGCGGTGTAGTATCAAACAAATCGCAATGCCATTTAATAGAGGCACCCCCCGATTGTGTGGGCGCAGCATGCACTACCAAATCTTGCGTTTTGGGAAATACAAGCACACCGGGCGTTGGGTTTGTTTTTGGAAAAATAACCCCCAAAATTTCACTGGTGCCACTCAGGTAATATGCTTGATTGTTTTTTTGAACCCCCACACCAAACATGCCTGCCCATGCATCCATGGTTGATACGGCAATAGGAACACCCCCAAGCGGGTGCCCTGCTTTAATGAACCCTGCAATTTCCGTCATTTCCTTTAGTGGCGCAAGACGAAGTGCCGCCCCCGGCACCAGATTAAGTAAGGCTGGTATGTAATAATTGTTAAGATCAACAAGGCCAATATTGGATGTGGGGTCAGAAACCAATTCCCCGGTTAAGCGTGCAATGCAATAATCTTTTGGAAGCAGTACGTATTTTGTATTCTTCCATATATCGGGCCGATTTTGCGCCATCCATTCCATACGTGCAAGACAATGACTGGCATCAACCGGCATCGGCGCTCCCCACCAGGCAATTTTTTGTTCCGGGGTGATTTTTGCATCTAAATCTGCTGCCTGAGATGCGCAGCGGGTATCTTGCCACACAATGGCAGGGGCCAAAGCATTAAAGTTTTCATCTACAAATATATGGGTGTTAACCTGTGAGGTTATGCCAATTGATTTTATAGATTTAGCATCATAATTTTGGCAAAACTTTAAGATCGACTTGTCGATATGGTGTAGCCAAATCTCTGCATCCTGCTCCACCATATTATTTGAATATGATGAGGGATAAGACTTGTGATAAGTCTCAAGTTCTTTGCCCCTTATATCAAACAATCCAGCCTTGACTGATGTTGTTCCCACATCAATGCCAATAAACAGGTCAGCGTTCATAAATTCTCTTTTCCGTTGCGAATTTTGCAAGAGTGTACAAGTGCATCTTATCTATAAGGCAAAAAACCCACCTTGGAAGACACTTTGCGCGATTAATGCGCTAAGCTCTTTTTCCTTTTCGGGCGCACAATCAGATTCTGCTTTCCACACTATTTCAGCGCGACTTGTATTCGATGCGGGAGTTATTGACCTTACTGCCACGTTAGCGTTTATGAAAAGTGCAACTAAACTGGATTAATTGATTTATGCAAAACGGCACGCGAAACAGCCATCTTCTGGCAAATGTTGCCCTGCTCTATTATGGCGAGGGCTTAACCCAAAATGAAATTGCCAACCGCATAGGGGTTTCCCGCGCTTCGGTGGTGAACTATTTGCGCGAAGGGCGCGAACGCGGTGTCGTAGATATTCACATCAGCGGTCAGGCGTTGGCATCATCTTCATTGTCACGGGATTTACGAAAGAAATTCAATCTCACTGATGTTTATATTGCCCAATTCACCACAAACGATAATGCGCTTGCCTTAACGGCTTATACCGGGGCGATGGCCCTTATGGACATCGTGCAACCGGGGGATCATATGGGGGTCGCATGGGGCGAAACAATCAAACAAATTGCCGATCAACTCCCCCATGCACAAATTAAAAACATCTCGGTTAGCCAAATCATTGGTGCCATGTATTCCACCCGCCTGCCCAGTGCCGAGGGATGCTCAATCAAAATTGCCAACAGAATTGGTGCGGAATATTTTACGCTGCACGCACCGGCAATTTTATCAAGCGCGCAGTTAGCTAAAACCCTGAAAAACGAACCGACAATTAAAGCTCAACTGGAACGGCTGAACACTTTAGATGTGGTGTTGTTTTCCGTTGGGGATTGCTCTGATACCACCCATCTGGTTGATGCGGGAATTGCTGATCAGGCCGATATGAACGAGGCGCGGGCAAAAGGGGCCGTCGGTATCGTCTGCTCACGTTTCATCGATAGTGAGGGGGCTCAAGTAGATATTGAATTAAACGAGAGACTGATTTCAATCGAAGTGCCAGAACTAAAGAATGCGAAAAAACGCGTATTGGTTGCTTCCGGTCTGGCAAAACTTGATGCTGTAAAAGCAGCCCTCAAAGGAGGTCTGGTTACGCATCTTGTGCTTGATGAGGAACTGGCGCACGCGTTGATAAATAACGAATAAAATACGATTTACCCTCGCCGAGGTATTCCAAAAACTTAAAAAACACACCAATCACGAATCAAAGTGGATTGTTTCTCTTTTCTTTCTGCACGAAAATTGCGTGCGACGCCTCAGAACTAAGAAAAGTCAGTGTTTACTTAGGTCAATTCTTTGCACTATTTTATTAAATTTTTCGGCTGTCTGCAATGCATCAGCCAGCACCTTAGGTTGCTCAAGGGCCAACGTCTCCCCGTTTTTGACAACCCATTTCCCATTGATCATTACATCCGTCACATCCCTGGCATTGGCTGAAAAAACCAAAGCCGCATAGATGTCATAAATCGGTGTCATCCTAGCAGAACTCAAAGAAACTCGAATAATATCTGCACATTTCCCAACGATTAAAGAGCCGGTTTTGTCGCCAAGTCCCAGTACTTTTGCCCCTTCGATTGTGGCCATTTTAACAACATCACGTGTGGGCAAGCATTTTCGGCTACCGCCAAGTAATTTTGCAAACATCGAGGCGGGGGCCATCTGAGCAAATATATCCAGCGTATTTCCACTCATGGCGCCATCTGTGGCCAGTCCAACGTTTATGCCGCTCTGGCGTAATGCTTCCACCGGCGCAATACCGCGTCCAGCTTTGGCATTGGAGCGCCCATTATGTGCGATGGTTACGCCACGCTCAGATAGCACCTCAATTTCCCTTGGGGTAACCTCAAGACAATGGGCCAAGATCACGCCGGGCGACAAAAGCCCTGCCCTGTCAACAAGTTCAACGGGGCGACAATTATGATGCTCAGCGCACCATTGCAATTCTGATTTCATCTCCGCCAAATGCATTTGAACCCGAACGCCAGAATTATTGGCGGCATATTCAGCAACGCGTTCCATGATTTTTGGCCCCGTCGAATAGGGCGCGTGGGGAGCAATAGAGGCGGTTATTCTTTCATTGTTGGCAAATTCATCCCGCAAATCATCAACCAGGCCGAAACCCTGATCAAAACTCTTGTGATCGGGCGCATCAAAATCAGCTAGTGTTTGGCCAACAACTCCACGCATACCTGCCACATCAAGAACGCGCCCAATTTCCTGCTCAAAATAGTACATATCGGCGGTTGTTGTCACCCCGCCCAGCATCATTTCAACAGCCCCTAATCGCGCGCCAATACGAACGACTTCTGATGTAATTGCCTCTCGTTCAATGGGCAGAATATATCGAAACAATCTGTCATCAACATCTTCCCCCAGCCCACGAAACAGGGACATGGGCAGGTGGCCATGGGTATTGATCATGCCGGGCATCACCAAATCGCCATTAGCGTCAATGACGTCAATGGTTTCATCGATTGTGGCACCGTTGCTCGGCGGCGTCCCCTCCCCTAGAGCTGCAATGATATTATCCTCAACGAGAATCCAGCCCCGCAAGTATTCGTCATAATGCTCGTTCATCGTTAGAATACGGGCATTGTGAATCAATATACGCATAGATTGAAGCCTTAAAAAATTGCTGGACGTGACCGTTGGTGGCACCAATTGTTAAATATTTTTCCAAACTTGACAAGCCGCCATGCGATCTGGTTAATCGTTTAAGCATATTGGGAGGTTTGCTTGAAGAATCAAAAACAAATTAAGAATCAAAAGCAAATTGCACGCGAACTTGGAATTTCAGTTGCGACCGTTTCAAACGCCCTACGGGGTAAGGGACGCGTTTCTGCCAGCGTAATCAAGCTCGTCACCTCCCGGGCCGAGCAAGTAGGCTATTTTCCAAGTGCTGCCGGACGCGCACTTAAAACCGGACGCAGTAATATTTTAGGCCTCGTCGTTCCAGATATTACCAATGCTGTTTTTCCAAAATTTGCTCAAGGTGTTGAAGCCGAGGCTGATAAATGTGGCTACGGCATTCTTATCGCCGATAGTCGCGGCACACAGGCCGGACAAAATTCGGCAATTCGTCAACTAATCCAGCGTGGTGTCGATGGCATAATTGTCCTTCCCCAGCGTTGCACAGCGCCTGAAGTTACGTCTGTCCCCTGTGCTTTTGCCAGCACCCCCGGAGACATCAATAACACCGTAGCGGCAAACCATATTCAGGGGGGCCAAATTGCGGCGCGCGCACTTTTAGATTTGGGGCATCGCAATTTCCTTTTGCTAGGCAATGATTCTGAATCCCAAGTTCAAAAAGATCGCATTCAGGGCATGATGGAAGCTTTAGAGGGCATCGCCCAGTTTGAGGTTTGCTGGACGCCTGACGTTTTTCCAGATTTGGTAGAAAAAAACAAAACAGGTGTCACAGCGATTTTGACCGTCTCTGACCTTTTGGCACTGAGGGCGGTCACTCAAGCCGAACGCGCGGGTCTTAAATGCCCTCAAGAGATTAGCGTTATGGGTTTTGATGACCTGCCCCTTGCAACCGCTGTCAGGCCAACTCTTTCAACTATTGTGCCGAACACAACAGAACTTTCAAAGCGATTGGTTGCTTACTTATCAGCCGCTATCCACCGCGACGTAATTTTACCCAAACCCAGTCTCGTCGATATGAGCATAATTCTTCGGGAATCGACTGGTCCCGTAGCTACACATTCACCCCACTCAACAAGGAGATTAAAATGAAAAAATTATTAGCCCTAAGTACAGCAATTGCCCTGATATCTGGCGCTGCTTATGCACAGGACAAGACGCTGACCATATCCGTTTATTCCTTTGGCATGGACGCAATGAAAGCCGCTATCTTTGACCCGTTTGAAGAAGTTTGCGGGTGTGATGTTGTTATTGAAACCGGTAACAGCGTTGAGCGTATGGCGAAAATCGAAGCCAACGCAGCAAACCCCGTCATTGATGTGGCTGTTATGTCTGCCCATGATGCCTTGGCACTGTCACGCAAGGGATTGTGGCAATCTTTGGATATTTCCAAAATTCCAAGCCATGCTGAACTGTATGAATCTGCAAAAGACCCGATTGGTGACCATATGGCCGTTGGGTACGGATTTTATGCGACATCCATTGTCTACCGCTCTGATTTGGTCGAAATCAATAGCTGGTCGGACCTATTGTCTGACGAGCTAAAGGGGCGTGTTGCCCTGCCAAATATTACTGGTACCCAAGGACCTTTGACATTGATGATGCTGGGTCAATCTTTGGGCTATGATGATCTTACCTTCAGCGATACAATTGATGCAATTGGCGAAAGTGCCGACGATATTGTAACATTTTATAATCGGTCCTCCGAACTTGCGCAATTGATGTTGCAGGAGGAAGTTATCGCAGCCCCCGTCGGGCGATTTGCCTGGAGCCGTTTTTCCGGTGCTGATCTGCCATTTAAGTGGGCAGAACCATCCGAAGGTCAAACAGGCGGCATGAATGTCATGCTTATGACCAAGGACAATGGCAACGAAGAACTTGCCCACCAGTTCATAAATTATTGGTTGTCAAACGAGGTTCAAACACGTGTGGCAGAATTAAAACTGGATAGCCCTGCCAATGCCACAGTTGTGGTCAGCGACGAAATTGCTGAAAGCCTGACCTATGGCGCTGATTTGATCAACTCGCTCACCATGCTTGATCCGGGTGCAATCATTGACAATCGTGATGCATGGCTTGAACGCTGGAATGAAAAAGTTGTTAATTAGAAATACTATTGCTGGCACTCGTACATCAGTGCCAGCTCACTCTCAGGGGGCAGTTTTATGTTTCAAAACAACCGCGAAGGGTTAGCACTTGCACTGCCCGCCGCGATTTTTACTGCGCTTTTTTTCTTACTTCCGGTTGGATTTTTACTTTCGGAGGCCTTCAAAGTTGATGGCATGTGGTCCATGCAAGGGTATTTTGACTTTGCCATAAAGCCACTCAACCAAACTGTATTTTTACGCACACTTAAACTTGGGTTTCTGGTTGCCTTGACCAGTGCGATTATTGGCTATGCGTGCGCATTTAGCATTGTGAACCTTGAGGGCAAAAGTCGTGGCCGGGTGTTTGGACTGGTTGTTTTACCTCTTATGATTTCACCGGTCGCGCGGACCTATGCATGGATCGTCATTCTTGGGCGGACAGGCATCGTCAATGACGCGATTTTGGGACTTGGTCTGAGTGACACACCCATTCGTATCCTCTTTACCGAAACCGCAGTGTTTCTTGGATTGTTACAATTGTTCCTGCCCCTCATGATCATCTCCCTAGTTAGCGCGATGGAAAACCTGCCAAAGGACGTCATACCCGCCGCCCGTGTGCTTGGGGCCAACTGGTTGCAGGTGTTTACCAAAGTTATTCTTCCGCTCACTAAAGATGGTTTGGTGATGGGTGGGACGCTGGTGTTTACCGGATCCCTCACCGCCTATATCACCCCCGCAATTTTGGGCGGCTCCAAAGTGCTGATGCTGGAAACCCTTCTGTATCAACGCGTCAATGTTGCCAATGATTTTGTGTCAGCGGGCATTATTGCAACCATTCTAATCATCATGAGCTTTAGTGCAAACCTGCTACTCAAACGCATAGCCAAGGCAAGGTCATAAGATGTATTCCAAATGGACCACAAGATTGATCATTGGCCTAACCCTCACCTTTTTGATTGGCCCGTTCTTCATTATAATTTTGGCGGGCCTGTCCGACGGCGAGTTCATGACTTTTCCACCCGATGGCATATCGCTGAGATGGTATGCAAAGGTTTTCACCGTCGAAAGTTTTAGGGACAGCTTTAAGCTATCTATGTTTCTGGCCATCTTTGGAACGATTGCGGCGCTCATATTGGGCGTTCCGGCGGCCTATGCGATCTCTCGATATAAAATTCCATACGGCGAAACAATCAAAACAATCGTCGCCGCACCAATCATTGTACCGGGCATAATTGTTGGGTTGGCGCTGTTGCGATACCTTGTTGTCCCCCTCAACTTCACAGTTACACTGGCACTGTTCATGGCCCACACCGCGCTCATACTGCCCTATGCTGTGCGCGTTGTATCATCAAGCATGAACAATCTACGTTCGGATATGGAGGAAGCGGCGGTTCTGCTGGGGTGTTCACGCCTTGGTGCATTCACGCGTGTGGTGCTGCCAAATATCCAAAGTGGCGTTCTAGCTGCATTTATTTTGGGATTTGTCACCAGCTTTAATCAAGTACCCGTCTCACTGTTTTTATCCGGTCCCGGCGTGCGCACGCTCCCCATCGATATGCTGTCCTATATGGAGATCACCTATGACCCATCTGTTGCGGCATTGTCAGCGCTTCTGGCCCTTCTATCTGTTGTCATCGTTTTTATGGCAGAAAAATTTCTAGGATTTTCTCGTTATGTCTGACGCCTATGTTTCATTGAAAAACCTGACCCTTGCTTACGGCAAGACAGTGGTTGTGCCTGACCTCAATCTTGATGTTCGCAAGGGTGAGTTAATCGCCCTACTGGGACCCTCTGGCTGCGGAAAAACCACGGCCATGCGTTCAATTGCTGGCCTGATGGCTCCCAAATCTGGCACCATATCAATTGATGGGGTTGATATAACACGCACCCCTGCCAACAAACGCGGCATTGGTCTGGTCTTTCAATCCTATGCCCTGTTCCCCCACCTTAGCGTATTTGAAAATGTTGCATTCGGTCTGCGATTAAAGAAACTGCCTAAAGCTAAGATCGCTTCCATGGTGGAACAAGGTCTGCAAACGGTTGGTCTGGCGCACCTGAGCGATAGAAAACCCGAAGATATGTCCGGGGGGCAACAACAACGATTATCCTTGGCGCGCTCATTGGTAATGGAGCCAAAAGTGCTGCTTTTGGATGAACCGCTATCTAATCTTGACGCAAGGTTGCGTTTGGAAATGCGCAACGAATTACAACGGTTGCAGCGCGACACCGGTATTACAATGATTTTTGTCACCCATGATCAGGCGGAGGCATTGGCATTGGCTGACCGTATTGTTTTGATGAAAGATGGCATCGTGGAGCAACTTGGGACTCCCGATGAACTTTATAACGCGCCCAATTCAAAATTTGCCGCAGACTTTTTTGGTTTTGAGAACATCTTTGAAATTGAGGGTTCCGAAATTGTTGGCAGAACTGGCCGTCTGACTGTTTTAATTGATGCAAAGGAAGGGTATTTAGCCTGGCGGCCAAGCGCTATAACTATTGGAAGCGGTCCCCATCAAGGCACCATCAGCTCCATGGCCTTTGCGGGGGAATTGCGGGAGTACATAATCGAGGCCCCCCTTGGTCAGATTAAAGTGACGACCCCCTCAAGCACGCCTCCCTTCGATATCGGTTCCCCCATCGCCTTTGATCTAGCGATTGATAAGGCGCGTCATTTGTCGAAAAACGGCGAAGAAACATAGGGGTCGTTGAAGGCTCGTGTTCCATTTTTTGACTGGTCAAGCGACTTAATTCAAAAATAGTTTGTTGTGTTTTAATGGGAAAATTCAGTGTTAAAATCTGTTAAGTGCAATAATTTTTTTCCGTTCAACGTCAGTGTTATACAGGTGTAAGCGTGCCTATCACACCGCACATTAGTGGAATTCACCATTGTGGCATTGCATATCAAAATAGAAAATGGTAACGTTCCCAAAATCTGCTAACGCCTGATTTTTAGTATTGTGGAGAGCGCATGGCCCAAAAACCAAATATCAACCGGCCGACGATTGTTGATGTTGCACGTTTGGCTGGAGTGTCAAAAAGCACTGTGGCGCGGGCGCTTTCTCAGAGTTCCGAAGTTAAGAAAAAGACGCGGGATCGGGTAATCAAAGCGGCTGATTCTGTTGGTTATGAGCGTAATCATTTGGCGCATTCGTTGCGATCTGGTCGCACGGGTATGCTTGGTCTTGTCATTCCAGATTTGGCTAACCCATTTTGGGCTGAAGTTGCCAGAGGAGCTCAAGATCGAGCGATGGATGAAGGCGTCTCGTTGTTGGTTTTTAGCTCTGATTGGAATGCTGAAAGGGAAGCCGCCCATCTTCGTGCCCTGCGACAGGCCCGCGTAGATGGCGCGCTGGTAAACCCTGTTGGCGATCATATCGATGAACTAGAACGATTTGGTATGCCTGTTGTTTTATTAGGTTCAAGCGCTCCCAGATTTCCAGATTTACCCAGCGTGGGAAGTGACATAAACCAAGGTGTACGCCTTGGTTTGGATCGACTTGTAGCGTTGGGTCATCACGCCCCTGCCCTCATTGTCGGCTCAAAAGGTCGCCTCGCTCGAACCCGGTTTATGCGGGTTGTTTTCGACCATTGTGTGGATCGCGATGTTGATCCTCAATCTCTAATTGTTGAAGAGGGCGAGTACACTGTGCAATCTGGCAAAAAGGCTATGGCTCGCATATTGGTGAAAAAAACCAGCGAACCAATGAGCGTGTTTGTTGCTAATGATTTGATGGCTCTTGGGGCATTGTTGGCTGTCCGTGAAGCCGGTTTGACTTGCCCCAATGATGTTTCGATTCTGGGATTTGATGGTATTCAGGCGGGTATTTTTTCTGATCCGGGGTTGAGTACGGTGAAAAAACCTGCGCGAAAAATCGGCGAAAAAGGCATACGTCTTTTATTTGATGCAATCGCAGGAAAAGCATCGGACAAAAGAATCGAATTGGCTTGTGAGATGCGAAATCTGGGGTCACTTGCGGATATTTCAGGGACCTCACCGCAACATTTAACAGTAGTAGGATAGGGTGTTGAATTGAGCACAAAGAGACCAACTTCTGCTAAGAATTTATCTGTTTCTGGGAACGTTCCCAAAAATAGTACCACGCTTGTGCGCGGTGGACACTTGCGTAGAAGTTGGCAGAACTGGTGGCCCTATTATTTAATGATGACGCCGGGCCTAATCTATTTTGTTGTCTTTCATTTTTTCCCGATTTATGAGGCAAAGTTAGCTTTTGAGGAGTTTCGTTTCATTGGCCCCAACCTTTGGGTGGGGATGAAGCATTATTATACGCTATTTGAATCCCCGATATTTATGCAGGTGCTGCTCAACACCCTGATTATTTCTTTAATGAAATTAGTCTTTGTATTTCCCGTACCAATTATGCTGGCCCTGCTCATTAATGAAGTGCGTAGCACCGGGTTACGCAAGTTTGTGCAGTCTGCTATCTACCTGCCTCATTTTCTTTCCTGGGTCGTTATCGCCGGAATTTTTATCGCAGCACTTTCTCCCTCGGATGGGGCGGTCAACGAAATACGCGGTATGTTTGGACTTCAAGCCATACCATTTATGACACAGGCAGGCTCCATCCGCTGGGTGTTGGTTGTCTCTGAAATATGGCGAAGCGCAGGGTGGGATTCACTTCTTTATTTCGCAGCCATCATGGCCATCGACCCTCAGCTATATGAGGCAGCCGAAATGGATGGCGCGAACCGTTGGCAGCGAATTTTATACGTAACAATTCCAGGAATCATACCAACAATTGCAACGCTGTTTATTCTCAATGTTGGACTATTTTTGAACGCCGGTTTTGATCAGGTATTCAACCTGACTAACGATGCCATTCGCGACAAAATTGATATCATCGATACCTTTGTTTACAGAATTGGGCTCCAGTCCGGTCAATTTTCATTGGCGACTGCTGCGGGATTATTCAAAGGCGTCGTGGGTACGTTGATGATTGTTGCTGCCCACAATATTTCAAAGAAACTAACTGGCAAGGGAGTTTGGTAATATGGCCCGCGCTAATCAAACGCCCTTGGAACGTACCGAGCAGATCATCATAATTTCATCTTTATTGATGATTGTTGTGGTGACCGTTCAGCCCATTCTACACTTGCTTGCATTATCGCTATCCGATCCAGCAAAAGTCCCGCTGATGAGTGGGTTAAGCGTTGTGCCCGACGGTTTTTCGTTACAGGTATGGGACATACTGATCAATCATCCTGCCGTACGCAAAGGACTGCTGAATTCTTTGCTGATAACCGGTGTTGGTACTTTGCTCAACATCACTTTCACACTGCTTATGGCATGGGCTCTGTCACGGCCTAGATTGCCGGGGCGGCGCATCATATTCGTGCTGGTGCTTATAACAATCGTTTTCGAGCCGGGCCTTATACCAGACTATTTTGTTGTCAAAAAGCTTGGCCTGCTTAACACCTATTGGGCCGTGATTTTATTCAAAATGGTCAATGCTTGGTATCTGATCATTATGATCCGGTTTTTTGAAGATGTGCCAGAAGAACTGATCGAAGCGGCCCAACTGGATGGGGCAAACGCCTTCCAGACTTTATGGAGTGTTGTGCTGCCGCTTGCGCGACCTGCAATTGCAACAATCACACTATTTTACCTTGTTTATCATTGGAATGAGTTCTTGCGCCCAATGATCTATTTTAACGATCAGGACATGTGGCCACTCCAAGTAGTCTTGCGCCAATTTGTTGTCGAGGGCGACAAGGCCGCCATCGTGGGGCTAGAGGCCATGAGCCAATATGATGGGGCCAGCCAGATCAACATGCGTTCGTTTAAGGCTGGGATGATCCTATTCACAATCGCACCTGTGTTGATGGTCTACCCACTCATTTTGAAGTTTTTCACCAAAGGCACCATGAGCGGTGCCGTTAAGTAACGACCAAAAGCATTAACAGGAGGATTTGAAATGCTTACTACAAAAAAACGGTTTGGAAAAACCTTA
>JAJRRG010000094.1 GCA_024279675.1 Alphaproteobacteria bacterium | reverse complement strand
CGCCAATTGCACTCTCAGGGTTAACGTCCGCGCGATTGCATTGCATGTATGACTAAGCATGATTATGATTGCGTTTGCTTACACTTTTTTTAGGGCTCGGGGTTAGGGTCTGTTTATCTGCATTAAAAACCTATGGCTAAAAGCCAATTTGTTGGAGTGACTATATGTCCAAAGATGATTCAAGCGGCGATTCTTCGAAAAACACGCTTTACTGTTCCTTTTGCGGGAAATCTCAACACGAGGTGCGCAAGCTGATTGCGGGCCCCACTGTGTTCATTTGTGATGAATGCGTGGAATTGTGCATGGATATTATCCGGGAGGAGGGTAAAACTTCGCTGGTTAAATCCGCTGATGGTGTGCCGACCCCTAAGGAAATTTGTGACGTTCTGGATGATTATGTTATCGGTCAGGCCCGGGCAAAACGTGTGCTCAGTGTTGCTGTGCACAACCATTATAAGCGTTTGCATCATTCCACGGGTAAGCAAGAAGTTGAACTTTCCAAGTCCAATATATTGCTGATCGGCCCCACGGGTTGCGGTAAAACTTTGCTGGCACAAACACTGGCACGCATTATTGATGTGCCCTTTACGATGGCCGACGCAACAACACTGACCGAAGCGGGTTATGTGGGGGAAGATGTGGAAAACATCATCCTCAAGCTGTTGCAATCTGCGGATTATGACGTGGAAAAAGCCCAGCGCGGCATTGTTTATATTGATGAAGTGGACAAAATTTCTCGCAAGTCTGACAATCCTTCGATCACCCGGGACGTTTCGGGCGAAGGGGTTCAGCAGGCTTTGCTCAAAGTTATGGAAGGCACGGTTGCTTCTGTGCCACCGCAGGGGGGGCGCAAGCATCCTCAGCAGGAATTCCTGCAAGTTGATACAACCAATATCCTGTTTATTGTTGGCGGTGCATTCTCTGGTCTTGAAAAGCTGGTTGCGGCACGTGGCGACAGTTCCTCTATCGGTTTTGGTGCCGAAGTTAAAGATGTCGATGATCGCAAGGTTGGCGAATTGTTTGCCGAAGTTGAGCCAGAAGATCTGGTGAAGTTTGGCCTTATTCCAGAATTTGTTGGGCGTTTGCCGGTTATTGCAACCCTTGAAGATTTGGATGAAGACGCTCTTGTTGAAATTCTTTCGGAGCCAAAGAATGCTCTGGTACGTCAGTATCAGCGTTTGTGTGAAATGGAAGAAGTTGAGCTAACTTTCGATGATGGTGCTCTGATTGCTATCGCGCGTCAGGCCGTTAAACGTAAGACTGGTGCCCGCGGGTTGCGCTCAATTATGGAAGCAATCCTACTTGATACAATGTATGAATTGCCGGGCCTAGAAGGGGGTAAGGAAGTGGTTATCAATGCTAAAGCAGTTGATGGCATAGATGGTGCGCAACCTTTGTATATCTATGCGGACCCTGAAGAAAAAGAAGAGGTAAGCGCCGAGGCCAAAGCCTAAGCTCTTAGCTGAACCGTATTTTATTATGATTGATGCCCGCGCTCTATAATTTGAGCGTGGGTATTTTTTTGTTAGACTTTGTCCCAACTTTATTGCCCATAAACGCTATTAAATGACATCCACGCCTTGTTCGAGACGTTAAGCGGCCTATCTTAGGAGACGAAGAATCAATTTATGCGATAATTTTTATTGCAAATGCTACGAGGCGACAGATCGCTCGACCTCTTGAAAGGTTAGTTCATGTCCAAGGACAAAGAATCAGTTTCCGCAAAATCCGCACCGAGGGAGGATCAGGTTTATCCAGTATTGCCCTTGCGGGATATTGTGGTGTTTCCCGGCATGATTGTGCCCCTGTTTGTGGGGCGTGAAAAATCCGTCAAAGCGCTTGAGGAAGTCATGCGCGATGACAAGCATATTATGATTGTCACGCAAAAGAATGCGCAGGACGACGATCCCAGTCCCGATGAATTGTATTCTATCGGCACCATTGGCTCAGTATTACAATTGCTGAAATTACCCGATGGCACCGTGAAAATCCTTGTCGAAGGCGTTGACCGCGCGAAACTGGAGAAATTTGTGCAGACCGAGGAGTATTTCTTGGCCGAAGCGAGTGTAATGGATGAGCCCGCCTATGATTCAATCGAGGTTGAAGCCTTGGCGCGCTCTACCGTCTCCGAGTTTGAAAACTATGTAAAACTTAATAAAAAGATTTCTGTTGATGTGGTTGGTGCGGTCAATCAGATCGAAGATCATTGTAAACTTGCGGACACCATCGCCTCCCACCTTGTGGTCAAGATTGATGAAAAGCAGGACATTCTGTCAGCGCCGTCTGTCAGCGAACGGCTGGAACAGATTTTGGTTCTCATGGAGAGCGAGATTGGTGTTCTTCAAGTTGGAAAACGCATCCGTGGGCGTGTGAAACGTCAGATGGAAAAGACCCAGCGCGAATATTATCTCAACGAGCAGATGAAGGCCATTCAACGCGAGTTGGGAGACGGAGAAGAGGGCAGTTCTGAACTGGCTGAGTTGGAAGAGAAACTTGATAGCACAAAGCTTACCAAGGAAGCACGGGACAAGGCTGACGGCGAGCTAAAGAAGCTCAAGCAGATGAGCCCCATGTCGGCCGAAGCCACAGTTGTGCGCAACTATCTGGACTGGCTAACCGCTTTACCTTGGTCCAAACGTTCGCGCATCAAGAAAAATCTGGCTAAGGCCGAGGAAATTCTCAATCGCGATCATTATGGCCTAGAAAAAGTCAAAGAGCGCATCATTGAATATCTTGCGGTGCAAAATCGTACTGGCAAGCTCAAGGGGCCTATCCTTTGTTTGGTTGGCCCTCCGGGGGTTGGTAAAACGTCCCTTGGTAAATCTATTGCGAAGGCGACGGGTCGTGAATTTATCCGCATGTCCCTTGGCGGCGTGCGTGATGAGGCCGAAATTCGCGGGCATCGGCGCACCTATATTGGGTCAATGCCCGGTAAAGTTATTCAATCGATGAAAAAAGCCGGTAAATCTAATCCGTTGTTTTTGCTCGATGAAATTGACAAGATGGGGCAGGATTTCCGGGGGGACCCATCCTCTGCTTTGCTTGAAGTGCTCGACCCGGAACAGAACAACGAGTTCAACGATCATTATCTGGAGGTCGATTATGATCTATCCGATGTGATGTTTGTGACGACGGCCAACACACTGAATATTCCGGGGCCATTGCTGGATCGGATGGAAATTATTCGCCTGACCGGTTACACCGAAGAAGAAAAGTGCGAGATTGCGCGGCGTCATCTTATTCCTCAAAGCCTCAAGGACAATGGCCTTAAAGTGGGCGAATTTGAATTGCCCGATGCGCAACTTAAGCAAATTGTTCAACGTTATACCCGTGAAGCGGGGGTGCGTAATCTAAAGCGTGAAATTTCCAAATTGATGCGCAAGTCCGTGAAAATATTGATGACTGAAAAGGTTAAATCAGTGAGTATTTCTGCGGAATTGCTGGAAGAATATCTGGGTGCACCGCCATTTCGCTTTGGTGAAATTGATGAAAATCCACAGGTTGGTGTCGTTACAGGTTTGGCATGGACACCAGTTGGTGGAGAATTGCTGACTATTGAAGGCGTTCTGACCCCCGGTAAGGGGAAGATGACGGTAACGGGCAACCTTAAGGATGTTATGCGGGAATCGATCTCTGCCGCCTCCGCCTATGTGCGTTCGCGGGCCATTGATTTTGGAATTGAGCCGCCAAAATTTGATAAGAGCGATATTCATGTGCACGTTCCTGAGGGGGCGACACCCAAGGACGGCCCATCGGCGGGTATTGCAATGGCGACGGCCATCGTATCGATGATGACCGGCATCCCCGTGCGCAATGATCTAGCTATGACGGGCGAAATCACCCTACGCGGGCGGGTTCTACCCATTGGCGGGCTTAAGGAAAAGCTGTTGGCGGCCCTGCGTGGTGGCATTAAAACGGTGCTTATCCCTGAGGATAACGTGCATGATCTCAAGGATTTGCCAGATTCTGTAAAAGACGGGTTGGAGATTATTCCCGTGTCGAGGATGGGGCAGGTGATTGAACAGGCTTTAACCCAACAGCCTGAGCCTATTGAATGGTCGCCTGAACAAGCGGCTGCGGCGGCTGCCGCTTCTACCGCCTCTGCAAAAGAAGGTGGCAGTGGGCTGGCTCACTAAATACTTATTCCATCCCAACATAAATTGGGTCAACACCCCTAGTAATGGGCTGTGAGTTGGGTTTAGGGTGAAAATAATGAACGGCGCATGGTGTGCGCCGTTTTTTTTAGTTTCATTCACAAATGATATGCGGAGCGCGCGTTGAATAAGGCCCTCATTGTTATTCTGGCGACGGTATTGCTTGATGCGGTTGGTATCGGGCTAATATTTCCTATACTGCCACAATTGCTGCGTGATGTGACGGATTTGCCAGAGATTACGCCACTAATCGGAATCATGATTTCGCTTTATGCGTTGATGCAATTTTTCTTTTCACCGGTGCTTGGGGCGTTGAGTGATCGGTTTGGCCGCCGTCCGGTTCTGTTGATTTCGTTGGCTGGGGCAGCCCTTGATTATGTGGTGATGGCGTTTACGCCTGAATTGTGGATGTTGCTTGTGGGGCGGGCTGTTGCTGGCATTACCAGTGCAAATATGGCCGTTGCCACAGCCTACATAACCGATATTACTGCAGAGGATAAACGGGCCGAGCGATGTGGTTATATTCATGCCATGTTTGGAATCGGATTTCTCATTGGGCCGATTTTAGGCGGTGTGCTGGGTGAATACTGGGTACGCGCACCATTTTTGGCGGCGGCGTTCCTTAATTTAACGAATTTTGGTTTTGCCTACTTTGTGCTTCCAGAGTCACGCGTCGGGGAAAAAACACCCATAACTTTTAAGGCACTCAATCCCTTTAGATTGCTAAAATGGTCATTGGGCATCAAGGCTTTGGCGCCGTTCCTGATCATATTCTTTATCCTTGGGTTTATGGGGGAAATTTATGGCACGGTCTGGGTTCTTTACGGGGAGGACGCGTTTAACTGGTCACCCTTTGTGATTGGCATGTCCTTGGGGGCGTTTGGGTTGTTCCATGCTTTGGTGCAGGGATTTTTACCCGGCCCGGCGGCGCGGTATTTTGGCGAACGCAATGCCTTTTTGGTTGGTATGGCGGCGGAATTGTTTGCTATGGTGATTATCGCATTTACCACCGATGGTTGGGTGGTCTTTTTACTATTGCCCGTTTTTTCCCTTGGGGGAATTGGGGGGCCGGCGCTGCATTCCATGGTGACGAGATCTGTGACAAAGGACCAGCAGGGAAGGTTGCAAGGTGTGCTGACCAGCTTAACCAGTGTGGCCTCCATTTTTGGACCGTTGTTTTTCGCCGGGGCGTATTTTGCCACCAAAACGGACTGGCCGGGGGCAATCTGGTTGATTGGTGCCGCGTGTTATTTGTTGGTGGTCCCCTTCATTTTAGGGCTGAAAGTCGAAAAACCAGCTGAATAGGGCATGCTTTTTTCGT
>JAJRRG010000093.1 GCA_024279675.1 Alphaproteobacteria bacterium | reverse complement strand
ATAAGGGTGCCCGGTTCTGGCCCCTCATAAAGGGTTTTGGCTTTGCCTTCGTAGATTTTGCGTCTGCGGGTCATATTGTTGGCCTGACTAATAAACAAGAGACTCGATAAATTGGGGTGAATTTGACAGTCTCATCGCCATTTTGAGCGTCAATTGCAAGCGATTTCGTAAATGGACAAATCTTGTGTGCTTTGACGTTGCGTAACGGGCGCGAAACACTTATGTCAGATACACAGGTTTGGCACTTATGTGTCTGTAAATATTTATTGCGAAGAGGAAATATTATGTCCAGTTTTGATGATCGTGAAAAAGCCCAGGAAGCAAAGTTTGCCCATGATGCGCAGCTACGGTTTAAGGCCGAAGCGCGGCGCAATAAGTTTTTGGCCCTGTGGGCGGCTGAAATTATGGGTAAAACAGATGTTGGTGCTTATATCAGCGAAGTGATTGCAGCTGATTTTGAAGAGGCTGGTGACGAGGATGTTTATCGCAAGGTAAGCGGTGACTTTGCGGCGGCCAATAAGGATGTCAGCGAAGCAAAACTTCGCGAGAAAATGGGCGAATTTATGCGCATGGCACAAGAGCAGGTTTTGACTGAAGTTTAAGCGCTTTTATCCAAAACTTTCTTACATTGCAGAGTTTTATTTGGCCCGCGTCCCCTTGATTGAGGGCGCGGGCTTTTAAGGTTGCTTTGGCAGAGTATTGAAAAATACCTAGTTTTCAAACACCCGCTTAAAAATCGTGTCCACATGTTTGAGGTGATAGGCGTCGTCGAACATTTCATCGATTTGGCTGGCGCTCAGCGCATCGGACACTTCTGGGTCCGTTTTGAGCAATTCGGCAAATTTGCCTTCGCGATCGCCTTTTACCTGCCACACCTGCATGGCGTTGCGTTGCACAGCGGCATAGCTTGCTTCACGGCTCAATCCCGCTTGGGTTAAGGCCAGCAAAACCCGCTGGGAATTATGCAAGCCTCCGAGCAAGTCCATATTGGCTTTCATATTGTCCGGGTAGACAAGCAGGTTTTCAATGACATTGCTTAGGCGCGCCAAGGCGAAATCAAGGGTTATTGTTGCGTCGGGGGCGATCATACGCTCCACCGATGAGTGGGAAATATCCCGCTCATGCCAGAGGGCAACATTTTCCAGCGCTGGAGTAACCATGCCGCGCACAAGGCGGGCCAGACCGGTGAGGTTTTCTGTCAAAATTGGGTTGCGTTTGTGTGGCATGGCCGAGGAGCCTTTTTGCCCTTTGGAGAAATATTCCTCGACCTCAAGAACCTCGGTGCGCTGAAGATGGCGGATTTCAATGGCCACGCGTTCGATTGAGGAAGCAATAACCCCAAGGGTGGCGAAATACATGGCGTGGCGATCGCGCGGAATAACCTGTGTGGAAACCGGCTCAACGCTTAGCCCCAGTTTATCGGCCACATATTCTTCAACGGAGGGGTCAATATTGGCGAAACTTCCGATGGCACCGGATATGGCGCAGGTTGCAATTTCTGCGCGCGCGGCAACAAGGCGTTTCCGGTTGCGGGCAAATTCTGCATAGGCTTGCGCCAGTTTAACGCCAAAGGTAGTTGGCTCGGCGTGGATGGCGTGGGAGCGGCCAATTGTGATGGTATCTTTGTGCTCGTGGGCGCGTTTTTTAAGGGCGGCGAGCAATCGATCCATACCGGCAAGTAGCAGGTCAGAAGCGCGGGCCAGTTGAACGGAAAGAGTTGTGTCCAAAACATCAGACGAGGTCATGCCCTGATGGACAAAGCGGGCTTCGGGGCCAACAATTTCCGAGAGGTGGGTCAAAAAGGCGATGACATCATGTTTGACTTCGCGCTCTATTTCGTCGATCCGGGCCACATCAAAGGTTGCGGCGTTGCCTTTTTCCCAGATGATTTCAGCGGATTTTTCAGGAACGATACCTTGTATTGCTTGGGCGGAGGCCGCATGGGCTTCGATTTCAAACCAGATGCGAAATTTTGTTTCCGGGGACCAGATGGCGACCATGTCAGGGCGAGAGTAGCGTGGAATCATAAGGTTATACCCGTTTGTTGAAAGCTTGATTCAATTTGTTTTGAAGCATAAGAATCGGCAAGCCTATGGTTGAAAATTTCTGCCTTCGCCTAACATGGCGCATGGGCGCGTGCAATGCGTTGGAGCCATCCTCTCCTTAACTTTTGGTGGGACGCAAAAGTGGGGCTAACAGAGCGCTCAGGACAAGCATTGGGACTAGAACCAGCAACCCAAAGCGAATATCAAATATTTGGGCGATCAGGCCGATGGACACGGGACCAATGAGAAACCCAAGCAGGGCAATAAATGTTAAAACCGCTACATTTTGAGCGGGGCTGGGGCCGGGTGCCTCAGCGGCGGCGGTAACGGCGAGGGGGAAGCCAAGGGAAGCGCCAACGCCGATTAGAGCAAAGCCTATAATCGCTGCAATTGAATTTGGTGCAAAGAATATAATTGCAACGCCCAATATGCCAATAAGTGCGAGGGTGCGGGCCAGAGGTGCGGGGCCAAATTTCAACTTTAGCCGGTCGCCAACTAAGCGTGTCAGTGCAACCATAAGTGCAAACAGGGTTACGCTAAGACCCGCCAAACCCGGATCGGTAGCATAAATGTCCCGCATGAACACGGCGGCCCAATCGGCGACTGCGCCTTCGGTTAATGTTATGCCAAGGGTAAAAAAGCAAACACCGAGCAAGACCGGGTGGGGTAATGAGAAACCTGATTTTTTCTCCGTATGAGCCGAGTTTGGGACATCATCATAATGGGGGAGGGTGCGGGCCATGGGAATAGCCAATGGAAGGACAATCAACAAAATCGCTAAGCCCACAATAACCGGGGCGATATGCATGCCTGCTGCCCATGAACCAATGATAGACCCAGCCATAAGGCCAAGACTCCAAAACCCATGCGCCTTGCTCATGATGAGTTTTTTTTCCCGCTTTTCAACCTGATCGGCGATAACGTTACACCCCACTTCAAGGACCGACAGGGTGCTGGCACTGATCATAAGCGCAAAAATAATCAGGGGCAGACTTGGTGCTATGAGTGGTAACAGCATTGCGCTCAGGAATAATGGGTAAAATATGATGATGGTTTTGCGCGCGCCGATATGGGCGACAAAGCGTCCAGCAAACAGGAGTGTTATAAGAATTCCAACCGGTGCGCCCAATAGTGCAATCGCTAACCCTGCATTATCAAGACTGAGCTTTTCCTGAATTTCGGGAATGCGGGGTAACCATGCGCCCAAGGCCAGCGATTGGAGAAAAAATATCCCCAGAAGGCGGTGCTGAATGCTCACGCGGATCTAGCGACCACTAAGTGCGGCTTGGCGAATAGCCTCAATGCGCGGGGCATAGGTCAAAGGATCATTGCCTTTATACACGGCGGACCCCGCAACAAGGGCGTTGGCCCCGGCGGCGGCGACTTCCCCGGCATTGTCGGCGGTTACACCCCCATCAACCTCTAGATCGATATTGCGATCGCCAATCAGGGCTTTGGCCTGTTTGATTTTGTTCAGGGCATCGGGAATGAAGCTTTGCCCACCAAAACCTGGATTTACGCTCATGATCAATATTAAATCTAGATCATCAATCACGTGTTCAAGGACGGAAACCGGGGTTGCCGGATTAAGCACAGCTCCGGCTTTTTTGCCCAATGCCTTGATGGCTTGAATGGAACGGTGCAGGTGGTTTCCCGCTTCCGCATGCACCGAAATGATATCAGCGCCAGCCTTGGCAAATGCCTCAATATAGGGATCAACCGGGGCAATCATCAGATGCACGTCTAAGGGCTTGGTTGTCACGGGGCGAATGGCCTCAACAATTAAGGGGCCAAAGGAAATGTTGGGCACAAAATGTCCGTCCATCACGTCCACATGGATCCAGTCGCAACCTGCTTCATCGATGGCTTGAACCTCTTCTCCCAGTCGAGAAAAGTTAGCGGACAAGATGGATGGCGCGATTTTTATGGGTAAAGAGGGCATGGAATATCCTAAAGCATTTTGGGTTTATTCGTATTAACTTAACATGCTTTATTCTTTTGTTTTTGCATGTCTTAAATCCCAAAACCGGTATCCACTCTTGGGAGACATATTTTATTTCAGGGAGAATCCTGTTTTTTGCATGTAAAACTCAGGTAGCATGGCTATTGGTGAAGATGCAATGCACGTAATGTTGGCATTGAAATTCCTGGTTGGGTACCTACCTTCATTGGGGGCAGGGAGGAGCAAATACGTGGAAATATTATTGGCAATAGCGCATGTGGTTGCTGCAACCGGTGTAAGCATCCACGTTTTACTGACCCATAAGGAAGTGCGTTCATCCATTGGCTGGATTGGTCTGTCGTGGCTTTCCCCGTTCATTGGGTCTTCAATATATATTGCGTTTGGGGTTAATCGCGTGGTGCGCCGGGCGATTAAAAGCGGGCTTGACCAGAATAGTGTTGTCGTGAGTGGAGTTACGCAGGCAGAATTTCAGTTTAATGCAAAAACCCCTGCAAATATTGTTGCCTTGGGAACCGCTGGGGATGCGATTTCTGGTTTGGCGTTGATGGAGGGGAATTCGCTTGAACTCTATGAAAACGGGGGCAATGCCTATCCGGTTATGCTCAGAGCAGTTGAGAATGCAAAACATTCGATTGCATTAGCTGCCTATATATTTGCTAGCGATGAAACGGGTCGTGAGTTTGCAACTAAACTAGTTGAGGCAAAGGCACGTGGGGTTGATGTGCGGGTGCTGGTTGACGGTGTGGGGTCTGGATATTTTCGGGCGCCGATTGTTACGCAATTGCGAGACGGGGGGGTCTCAGCCGAGCAATTTTTGCACAAATGGGCCCCGTGGGCGATGACGTTTATCAATTTGCGCAACCACAAAAAAATATTAATTGTGGACGGACAGACAGGGTTTACCGGGGGAATGAATATTGCTGATCAAAATGTCAGTTTGAACAAGGAAGGCCCCAAGGTTCTGGATGTTCATGCACAAATCAGGGGGCCCGTGGTCGCCCAATTATTGCAAACCTTTGAGAAAGATTGGGAATTTACCACATCAGAAACGCTGAACGGTGACATATGGTGGCCCAATATTGACCCGGATGGGGATATTGCCATGCGGGGCATAACTTCGGGGCCGGATGAAAGTGTGGGGCAAATTGAATCATTGTTTGCCACTGCCATTGCACAAGCGCGGCATCGGGTGAGGATCGTTACGCCGTATTTTTTGCCGGAGGACAGGTTGTTTGAAGTTATTCAGCGGGCGGCTATGCGCGATGTCGTTGTTGAAATTCTGGTGCCAAAGAAATCAAATCACTTCTATTTTGACTGGGCTATGGCGGCTCATTTGTCGACATTTTCCCTTGAGGGAATTGATTGTTATCAAACCACGTCTACCTTTGATCATTCCAAACTTATGAGCGTTGACGGGCAATGGGGTTCGATTGGATCGGCAAATTGGGATTCGCGTTCCATGCGGTTGAATTTTGAATTTCAGGTGGAGCTTTTCGGCGAAGAAGCGGTGGGGGAAATTGATCGTTTGATCGATAAGAAAATGCAAAATGGTGTATTGTTACGGCCTGAAATATTAGAACAACGACCGTTGCCGGTTAAACTACGCGATGCGGCGACGCGGTTGTTCCTGCCATATTTATGAGGATATACTGAATTGAAAATTGTAAGCTGGAACCTGCTTTATCGGCAGGGCGCTGCGGCGGCTGATATTGCCCAGATCATTGAGCAGCATAAACCGGATTTGTTTTTGTTGCAGGAGGCAACTAAGGGAATTAATGCATTACCTGCCCATGCGGGCGGATATTTTTATACACTGCCGTGGAAGGGAAAGTCCTATGCGCTTGGGGTGTGGAGCGAAAAACACCCCCTAGAGACAGGCTCGATTGAGTTGCCATTTTCACGGGTGCCGGGGAAGTTTCCTCCCCGTGTTGCGCAAGTTATTCCATTGCCTGAATTTACGCTGGTTAATGTTCACTTGTCCCATGGGCAATTGCTCAACAGACGGCAATTACGTAAAATTGCCAAATCGATAGAGGGGCCGTTGGCAATAATTGGTGATTTTAACGCCATTGGGCCGATTATTTTGTCGGGCTTTAAAGATGTTGGCCCGCGCACGATCACCCATATGGCGCAAAAAATTGTTCCATTTCGGCTTGATCGATGTCTGGTGCGCGGGGTCAGTTGCAAAAATGTTGAAGTGTTAAAGCGCGGACAATCGGATCATCGGCCAATTGTTTTAGAGTTACACATCTAAGGCTCGCGTCGAGTGTGTGTCCGAGCACACAACAAGTTCACAAGTGTGTAAGAATTGCGTCATGTGCTTGCTTCAAGTGAGTTGCGCGCCCTATAAGCGAAAAAAACCAGTTTTAAGGAATTGTCATGCTTGGATTTTCATTGCCACTCGTTTTCGGGGCCGGAATTTTGAGCTTTTTGTCCCCTTGTGTTCTGCCACTTGTGCCCCCCTATCTTACCTATATGAGTGGCGCGACTTTTGAACAGTTGCGCCACGATAAGGCGATTACAGGGGCGGTGTGGCGACGCTCGGTTATGACATCGCTGTTTTTCATCCTTGGCTTTTCAACAATATTCATTGCGTTGGGGGCGACTGCAACGGCGTTCGGGCAAGTGTTTAGGCAAGCTTTGCCCTACCTTACCCCGCTTGCCGGCATCATCATAATAATTATGGGATTGCATTTTTTAGGGGTTTTTCGTCTTAAATTCCTTGATATTCAAATGCGTTCCAATGGGCCATCCATCGCCAGCGGACCGGGGGGTGGTTATCTGCTTGGGCTGGCATTTGCGTTAGGCTGGACCCCATGTATTGGGCCAATTCTTGCTGCAATTCTTGCGGTGGCGGCTTCTCAGGAATCTGCTTTGGAAGGGGCCGGATTGCTCGCGGTCTATTCCGCGGGGCTTGGTTTGCCATTTTTGATAGCTGGCATGGCAATTGGTCCATTCCTTGGGTTCTTTGAAAATTTCAAGAAACATCTAGAAACTGTTGAAAAATTTATGGGTGGATTTTTGGTGCTGACCGGATTGTTGTTTATTACCGGCCAATTCACCCGGCTTTCGTTTTGGTTTTTGGAAGTTTTCCCCGGTTTGGCATATATCGGGTAGGAGTTTTTTAACCCTGCCATCAAAAATTGCCTCAAAAGCATCCTGATTCATCCTCTTTTGAACAGGTCTAAATCCATCGTTCATTGTTCGCGCTAATTATATGCCAATAGTTTTATTGCGGATGATAATGAATATGGCCAATGGTGCACTTAATTTAGTTTCTGTTTCGACCCTCGTTTCTGCCCCCGTTCCGACCCCAGTTTCGACACCTGTGGAAAGATCGCTTGTTTCCCAAGATTTAGAGAAGTGGTGGGACGATTTGGGTGCGAGTGCTACCGCTACGCAAAATATTGCGGATGTTGAGCAAGTTTGGCGGCAATTAGAAAAGTCTGGCATTGAATCGCCCGGGCAGAGCCTTGATTTCACCAAGGCGTGGATTGCTCGGTTTAATGTCCCGCGTTCCGAGCAACTCTATATCACGGGAGAAGCACGGGGTAAGATTGTTGCTCTATTACCGCTTAAGCGGGTGAAGCGCTTTGGCGCGAGGGTTCTTACCTGGTTTTCAGGCTCCCATGTGGGGTGTAATGCACCCCTGATTGATCACGACTTGTTTAAAGCTTTAAGTGTCGAGGAGCGCCAGGACGTTTGGCAACGTATGCGACGGGCGATGATTGATACTGATTTAGTATGTCTGCATTCGATTCCTGACATTAGGGCCGGGGAGTTTTTTGGCGGGTTGGGCGAA
The DNA here is from genome assembly GCA_024279675.1 of Alphaproteobacteria bacterium. Classification (GTDB taxonomy): domain Bacteria; phylum Pseudomonadota; class Alphaproteobacteria; order Rhizobiales; family Devosiaceae; genus DROE01. The sequence goes on along the minus strand of JAJRRG010000093.1, from coordinate 14,837 downwards.
GCGATTGAAGTTGAAAAGCTTTATCGGAGCGTTTTTGAGAATTGGGATGAATGTCAAAAGACCCAGCGCACCCGGTCGCGTAAAAAACACGATAAACAGCAGGGCACAAAGTTGCGTGCCATGGGGAAGGTGACTTTTGAAGAACTTGAGCCGGGGCACGAAAAAGCGAATGCCGCGCTTGACATAATGTTTGCGCAAAAGGCCGACCGTTTTATGCAACAGGGCATTGATGATCCATTTTCTTGCTCTGAAGTGCGCGGGTTTTATCGGGATATATTCCACGACGACAATGGGTTAAATGGGAAACTGCATGTTTTGAGTCTGGATGATGAGATTGTTGCGGTTCTATACAATCTTGCCCATGGGAATATGATGTTTGCCCTGATTTCTTCCATGTCTGAGCGGGTAGAGTTGCGCCCCGGATCGCCGGGAAAGCAAAATATACTGAACGCCATGCGATCCATATTTGAAAGTGGTTTCAAAACTTGCGATATGGGTGCCGGGTTTTCGGATGAAAAACGCCATTGGTGTAATGAGACGATTACGCTGCGGACCCATTATGTGCCTTTAACAACGCGTGGGGCCTGGATTGCTAAATTGCATCGGTTTAAATATCGCCTCCGCAAGGCCATCAAGGATAATCGCCGGCTGTTTGATACGTTCAAATCTGCGCGCTCTGTTCGTTCAGCCGCCAGTCGCAAAAGCAAAGCAAAAGCCTGAAATGTTTTGCTAAAGTAATTTGCGGGCGCGTAGGGATACGTGTCCCTCGCGGCCAATAATCACATGATCATGGATCGTAATGCCCAGGGGTTGAGCGATATCGATAATGGCCTTGGTCATGCGTATGTCAGCACTTGAGGGGCTGGGGTCGCCTGAGGGGTGATTATGCACCAGTATTAAGGCGGTGGCCGAAAGTTCCAGCGACCGCTTGATAACTTCTCTTGTGTAGACCGGGGTGTGATCAACGGTGCCGACCTGCTGGACTTCATCAGCTATCAACATGTTCTTCTTATCAAGAAAAAGAATGCGAAATTGTTCTTTGTCTTCAAAGGCCATTTGTGAACGGCAATAGTCGATAAGCTCTGCCCATGAGCCTAACAGGGGGCGATCTTTTATGTCGTCACGGGCAAAGCGTTGGGCTGCGGCAAGAATAACCTTCAAATCGGTTACGGCGGTGGGTCCAAGCCCATCTGTTTCGCACAAAAGCTGATGGGGGGCGCCTAACACCTCTGAAAACGAACCAAAGCGGTCGATCAATGCCTTAGCGATGGGTTTGGTATCGCGACGGGGTAACAGACGAAACAAGATGAGTTCTAGGAGTTCATAATCGGCCATGCTTTCAGAGCCATTGGCCACAAAGCGCTCACGCAACCGATCCCGATGCCCATGATAGTGGGCGCGTTGGCTTTCAGCAAAGCCTGTTGGGGGTGTTTTTGAGGCCTTTTTATCTGTCATTCTATTGGTGCATCTTACTTGGCCCTAAGTGGATTGAAAATATCACCGGGGGAGAGGGTAAATATCTCATTGCCAGTTTCAGTAATCCCAAGGGAATGCTCACATTGGGCCGAAAGCGTGCGATCTCGGGTGACCGCTGTCCAGCCATCATTTAGAATTTTTACATGGGGACGTCCAAGATTTATCATCGGCTCGATGGTAAAAATCATGCCCGGTTTCAATTCTGGGCCGGAGCCGGGGGTGCCAAAGTGCATGATGTTGGGTTCGTCGTGGAATAGCTGACCCAAGCCGTGGCCAACAAAGTCTCGCACGACACTCGTGCGCTCACTCTCTGCGTAGGATTGAATAGCGGCGCCAATATCCCCGGTTGTGTTGCCGGGGATGGCCGCTTCAATGCCACGTTTTAAGCTTTCATAGGTGATATCTATCAGGCGCTCTGCCTTGCGGGATATTTCGCCAACCCCATACATGCGCGAACTGTCCCCATGCCATCCATCAACAATATAGGTGAGGTCAATGTTGACAATGTCGCCTTCGCGCAAAACCTTGTCGCCGGGAATGCCATGGCACACCACATGGTTGATCGAAGTGCAAATGGAATGACGATAACCGCGATAAAATAGCGTTGCGGGAACGCCCCCGTGCTCTTGGCCAAAATCAAAGGCCAATTGATCGAGCATGCCGGTGGTGACGCCGGGGCGCACATGGTCGGTCAACATATCAAGGGCTTTGGCGGTCAGGTTACCTGCTTTGCGCATGCCGGAAAAACCGGTCTCATTATGTAGTGGGATAACACCGGGCGCGCGTTTGGCAATTTTTCCGGCTTCGACATAGGTCACCATCAGGTATTTCTCTTTTGTTTGATATCAGGTTTACTGCTTGGTTTGTCGGCGTAATTTAGCGAGAATTTTACAGGAAAGGAAGGGCCTGATTAAGGCGAATTTCATCGGGGGAAATGGCGCAAGCATAGGCATAGGCTTCTACCCCAGCGCTGGTCGCGGATTGAAAGGCCGCCACGTAGGCAGGGTCGTTGTCCGGGCAGAGGGCAAAATTGGTGCAATCGGTGCGTTGTATGACATAAATCGTCACCGCGCGATGGCCCTGTTGGCACATTTTTTCCATCTCGGACAAATGTCGTGCGCCCCGCGTCGTGGGGCTATCGGGAAATTCGGCCAGTCCTTTTTGGCGGGAATAATGGACGTTTTTTACCTCAAGATAACAATCAGGCAGGCCCGGTTCGCTCAGCAGGAAATCAATCCGGCTTTTTTCCCCATATTTCACCTCAGGACGAATGGTGGAATAGGCACTTAGGGGCGCAATATGTTTGTTTGCTAGGGCTTCGGCAACGAGGCGATTAGGTTGGGCGGTGTTAATACCCACAAGTCCGTTCGAGAGTTCAACCAATTCAAGCGACCACGCAAGTTTGCGCTTTTCATTATCTGAGCGCCACACCCACACTGGAAGCCCCGGTGTGGTGAGGCCCGACATGGAGCCGGTATTTGCACAATGGGCGGTCAAAAGTGTGCCGTCGTCAAACTCTACATCGGCAAGGAAGCGCTTATAGCGTGTGAGTAGGGTAACGCGGGTCATGGATTTTGGTAATTGCATCAGGAAAATCTTTGAATTCGGGTTTTTGTCACTATAGTGTTCTCAAATGGTGCCTTGTTGAACCAATAAAACACCAACTTATTTACTTTCATCCATTCTGGGCAATAATTGAAGAGCTATGACAAAAAATACAAGCAAACACGTAAGCGCAGGCATGTTGGTGATCGGAGATGAAATCCTTTCCGGGCGAACGCGGGATGAAAATATTTGTGAAGTTGCAGATGTTTGTACCCAAGGGGGCATTGATTTGCGCGAAGTGCGCATTGTCGCCGATGTTGAGGATGATATAATCGCTGCGGTTAATGCACTGCGAGCCCGTTATACATATGTGTTCACAACAGGGGGCATTGGCCCGACCCATGATGATATTACGGCGGATGCAATCGCTAAGGCATTTGATGTGGAGTTGCCATATAATGATGAGGCGCGCGCCATGATTGAAAAGCGATATGGAGACAAGGCGCTCAGTCCATCAAGTCTGCGAATGGCGCGTATTCCACTTGGCGCAAGTTTGATTACCAACAGCGTGTCGGCTGCACCGGGTTTTTGCATGGAGAATGTTTTTGTCATGGCGGGGGTGCCAATTATCATGCGTGCGATGCTCGCCAATATTGCACCAACCTTAAAGGGCGGTCGTGTGGTTGCGGCCCGAACCATAAAAGTGGGGGTTGGGGAGAGTACAATCGCCAAGGGGCTGGGGGCAATTCAAAACCAATATCCCGAGGTAAAAATTGGCTCTTATCCCTTAATGGGCAAAAAACCTGTTTATACAGAGGTAGTTTTGCGCTCTTCTATGTTGGAAATGTTGGACGAAGCGACACAAAAAGTGCAAACACTTGTTGATGAAACTCATCTGATTCATGGTGTGATAATAAATTAGGAGAACTTGAGATGGACCCTCAAAGCAAATCATTTCCAGTTACTTGGGATCAATTTCATCGGGACTCGCGGGCGTTGGCTTGGCGGTTGCGAGAAGAAGGACCGTTTGAGGCTTTGGTTGCCATCACCCGTGGCGGCTTGGTGCCAGCGGCAATTGTTGCGCGCGAGCTTAATATTCGTCTTGTGGAAACGGTTTCCGTAAAATCCTATGATCACAAGGATCAGGGGGGCATTGAAGTTCTTAAGCCCATTTCTGACGCCATCCTCACCACCAAGGGCAAGGTTTTGATTGTCGACGATCTGGTGGATACCGGGGCAACGGGCCGCGTGGTGCGCGATATGTTGCCAAATGCACATTTTGCCACGGTTTATGCAAAGCCCCTGGCGCGGGATATCGTGGACACATTCATTACCGAAGTGTCACAAGATACATGGATTTATTTCCCTTGGGATTTGGAAGTTGCCTATGCACCACCGATCCATGGGGGAACGGACTAGGTTCGCAGACTTAAAATGAGGATTGGTTTTTGGGAAAATGAGTTTAGACTCCTTGCCCTTTGGCCTAAATTGTTTTAAGTGGCGAAACGCTTTTGCGGGCGTGGTGGAATCGGTAGACACACAGGACTTAAAATCCTGAGAAAGGTAACTTTCGTGCGAGTTCAAGTCTCGCCGCCCGCACCACACACTTAGTGAAACACACTCAGTGTGATTTTTATGATCCTGCGGTAATTTCGGCAGGATCATAGGTCTATTGTTGGGGTAATGGCCCTGACCTCTGGCAAGTTTTGTTCGGCCTATGGATGATTCAAAGCGACTGCTTTTGAAACGCCACGCCGGTTTGTTTTCCTACTTTTCGCTGGAGTAGAGCCGATTATGAGCAAGCAAGATATTGATATGCAGTCCTGCGGTCTGGATTTTGGCACGTCCAATTCTACCCTTGGTATTGTCAATGCAGATGGTGAGCCAATTCTTGTCCCCCTTGAAGGGGACGAGGCACCCATTCCCTCAGTGATATTTTTTAGCTTTGAGGATGACCAAACCTATTTTGGTCAGCAGGCGCTTAGCGAATATAAGAGTGGGGCGGAGGGGCGCATGATGCGCTCACTCAAGTCGGTACTTGGCACCTCGCTGATGCGAGAAGAAACTCGCATCAAGGGCAATCGGCTGGCCTTCACCAAAGTGCTTGAAATATTCCTTCAGCAAATGCGTGTGAGGGCGGAGGCACATTTGGGCAATAGGCCTCACTCAGAAAGATTTCGTCAGGTGGTTGCTGGGCGCCCAGTGCATTTTGTGGATGATAACGAAAGCGCAGACAGGGACGCCCAGAACCAATTGGAAGCGGCGATCAAAGCCACCGGGTTTGCCCATGTGGAGTTTCAATATGAACCCATTGCAGCGGCGCTTGACTATGAGCGCACAATACAAAATGAGCAATTGGCCATGGTTGTGGATATTGGCGGGGGAACCTCCGATTTCACCATCATCAGGCTTTCACCGGAGCGCGCCCGCGCCATTGATCGAAAACAGGATATTTTAGCAACCGGTGGCGTGCATGTCGGGGGAACCGATTTCGATCGGCTTTTTTCTATGGCAAAAATTATGCCGCTGTTGGGCTTGGGCAGCAAGGTTAAGATCGGCAACCGGGACTTGCCTATTGGGCCCTATTTCGACCTTGCTAGCTGGCATCGCATAAACAGGTTGTATACTAATACGGCCATGAAAAACCTACGTTCCACCCGCCAAGAGGCGATGGCGTTTCAAAAAATTGACAGCTTGATTGAAATTGTGCGGGGACGTTATGGGCATGCACTGGCGGGGCAGGTGGAAGTATCAAAAATTGCCCTAAGTCACCGAGATACCGATTTGTTCGCGTTCAATCGACCTGAAGTTGTCTTGGAGCAGGCCCTGACGCGGAGGGAACTGGATTTGGCCATTAAAGAGGCTGTAATGCGTATTCCTGCAACAATTAATGGGGTGTTGGGTGCGGCGGAATTGAAATCCGATGATATTCAAACCCTGATCATGACGGGCGGTTCAACCCAGATACCTATTCTGCGAGCGCAACTTAATGCCCTCTTCCGTGGTGCTGAATTTGTGCAAACGGATGCGTTTGGCAGTGTGGGGCTTGGCTTGGCCCTTGATGCTTCTCGACGGTTTTAACGGCAATCTTTGACCAAATTGAATTGTTTGGATCAAATTGATTTGTTTGTATTTCAACAGACGCCAAACCTTGCTAACATATGCCACGCAACAATTTAGCAGCAACAATACTCAGGAGAACTCCCATGAATTCTAATAATACAGCACAAGCTGATATTGGTCTTATTGGCCTTGCGGTGATGGGATCTAATCTGGCGCTTAACATTGCAGAAAACGGCTATCGGGTTGCCGTTAACAATCGCACGGCCTCAAAAATTGATAATTTTGTCGCTGAAGCGGGGGAGCTACGCGATCAAATAGTTCCCAATGCAGATTTGGGTGATTTTGTTCGCTCCATCAAACAACCTCGCTCTATCATCATTATGGTCAAGGCCGGTGCGCCCGTGGATATGACCATCGAGGCGTTGTTGCCGCATCTGGATGAGGGGGATGCGATCATCGAGGCGGGGAATGCCAACTATCGTGACAGTGTGCGCCGATTTGAGGAACTTACACCGAAGGGTATCGGCTTTTTGGGCATTGGGGTCTCTGGGGGAGAAGAGGGTGCGCGCCATGGCCCATCCATCATGGTGGGTGGTTCCAAGGCCCAATGGCATAATGCGGAGGAAGTGCTGACGGCGATTTCGGCCAAGTTTAACGGGGAATCATGCTGTGCCTATCTGGGAAGCAGTGGCGCCGGGCATTTTGTCAAAACTATTCATAATGGCATTGAATATGCGGATATGCAGATGATTGCTGAGGTTTACGGGGTGATGCGCGATGGGCTCAATATGAGTGCGTTGGCGTGTGCCGAAGTCTTCAAAAGCTGGAATGAAGGTCCACTCAATTCCTATCTGATCGAAATTACAGGCCTCGTGCTTGAGGCGGTGGATGATAAAACCGGTAAGCCGTTGGTTGAACTTATTCTGGATAAGGCGGGGCAAAAGGGAACTGGGCGTTGGTCGGCCATTGCGGCGCAGGAATTGGGGGTTGCGGCAACTACAATCGAGGGGGCTGTTGCAGCGCGTTCCATGTCGGCACTTAAGGACGAGCGTATCGCGGCTGAAAAAATCTATGGGGCAAGCGACAGCGTTGATATATCCGTGACATTGAAGCAACTCGAGCAAGCGTTGCTGGCGGGGAAAATTGCCGCCTATGCACAGGGGTTTGCCATTTTGAGCAAGGCTTCGGAAGATAATAAATGGGATTTGCCCTTGGGGACAATCGCGCGAATTTGGCGGGCGGGTTGCATTATTCGTTCTGGGTTTCTTGATCAAATGGCGGCCTCCTACGACAAGGGCGTTGCAGTAAATCTGATGGTTGCCCCTGAATTTGTTGAGGTGATGCAGCAAAACCAAGGGGCGTTACGTCAGGTGGTAGCCGCCGGCGCGTTGGGTGCATACCCCATGCCATGTTTAGGGGCGGCGCTGGCCTATTTTGACAGCTATCGGCAATCTCGCGGAACGGCGAACATCATTCAGGGGCAACGGGATTTCTTTGGCGCCCACGGTTTTGTTCTCATGGATCGCGATGGGGAACAGCATGGGGATTGGCCCTCAACACTGGACTAGGCAGAGGGGAAATGCATGCATCCAAATTTGACTTTTAGAAAACCCTCGAAAGCGCAGAATGTGGAATTTGCGCGACAACGTAGCTTTGGCACGCTTGTTGTCCATTCAGAAAAGTTACCGCTGATTAGTCATATTCCGTTTCAATTGTCTGCAGACGGGCTACGTCTTGAGGGACATTTTGTGCGTTCAAACCCTATTGTACGCGCACTCGATGCACCACTTGAGGCGATTATGGTCGTATCTGGGGGTGATGCGTATATATCCCCTGATTGGTACGGGGTGGATAATCAGGTGCCGACCTGGAATTATGTGGCGGTGCATATTCACGGCACTTTAAGGTTGTTGGATGCAGCTGATCTGCGCGGTATCTTGGAGCGAATTTCTGCCAACATGGAACAGCGTCTATTGCCAAAACCTCCTTGGAAACTTGATAAACTGGACGCCTCCACATTTGCTAAATTAAGTCGGCAGATTGTTCCGGTCGCTATGGATGTCCATGATATTGAGGGGACGTGGAAACTTTCGCAAAACAAAAGTGAGGATGCGCGTACTGGTGCAATTGCGGGTGCGCAAGAGGCGGCAATTGGTAATGAAGTTCAGGCAATCGCTCAGCTCATGCAACAGACAATGGATAAGTAAATTACATTTGAAATCGATGAGCTCAAAAAGAATGCGCCCCCTGTCACATGACAGAGGGCGTTTGTTTTCTTAACGTTGGATTTTCCTTGGCGTTGGATTAGGGGAGCAACGTGATCATGTGGGGGATTAATCCGCCCAACATTACCACTACGAAACCTACGACCATCAAATGCCAGAACTTTGCGGAGGGGCCTGAGCCCTCAACCGCAAAGGTGCCAACGGATTTATCGTTGCTTTGGTCTTTTTCCTCAATGCGACCTTTGCCACCGGCCTTGAGCGCACGGGGGATGACATAATATGTGTTGAAAAGCGTGCCACCCAACGCAATAAGCACAGAAATCAAGCCGGGATTTAGCGACAGACCCGTGTGAAGGGCGGTAAAAAAAGTCGTTATCACCATGATAATGCTCAGGGTTTTGAATAATATTTTGGTCAATCGCATTTGAATGGGGACGAATTTGTCACGGCCCATCCATTTGATCAGGGCAGGGGATTGTACGAAAAAGAACCAGACAGTTGCCCCGAGGACAAATGATGAAAAGAGTAAATCCATAATGAGAGCAAGGTTTTGGGGCATGGGAGAGTTTCCTTTTAATAGAGCGGTTTGATAGAGCGATTAGGACAGCGCAGACCTCAACCCATGAATTTGAGAGGGTGTGCAACACGGGTAATAAGTAAGTGGTTACTCACTTAATTCAATGGTGCTAACTAAAAAATCTTGATTTGGCAAATAATTACTTGGTTGACGCACAATAAATTTGGCCCTTGCGCTAGGAGCATAGCATTAGCTGGCATTGGCGGGTGCTTAATTCGGATGCATAATTGACTGGCATCGACGCCATGTCTGCGGGCTGAACTTGGTTTGTTTATGGCGAAATACCGGTCATGCATAGAGGTTGCGAAGTGGATGAAACAATTGTGCATCTGGAATCGCAAAAAAACTAGCGGAAAATTTATCCGCTAGTTTTCAATGGAATATCAAATTAGATTATAAACCCAAACTTGTAGCCGTCGGCGCAAGTTCATTCATCGAAAGCCGCAATGGCTTACATCAGTTGGTCGCAAATGGTCCTGAATGGGAGCCATAGGCTGGCATTGATGTCGGATAGGCAGATGGATCGACACTAATGCCATCATAGACTTTCCAAGGCGTTGTGCGATCATCAACGACTATTGTGCCCTTTCCAGGGTTAATTCCACCGGAAAAGCACTGGACGAGACCTTCGCTGGGTTGTGATGTTCCCACTTCCCAATTGGAATACCCGCAAAACTGGAACTGGTTAAGTTGGTCAACGCGGGCTTGTGTTTCCGGTATTACTTTGGCGATACTAACCAAACCAGTTGCGCCGTTGGCCTGTGTAACGTTTTCTAGTCCTTCGGGGGCAGACGTTGGATTTCCATCAAAATCGACCCAGTTAATATCAACCATGACACCATCCGCGGTCAGGGTTTGAGAATATTGAGCATATCCAACCCGCCCATTTTCGCAATCGGGGGCGGAAGCGCCATTTTGAAAATCCGTTAGGGTTGTTGTTAGTACCAGACCGGTCAGAGTGCGTTCAGACTTAGTCCAGTCGTTGCCGCCTGTTCCGGGGACACAACCCTGCTTCCATAGCCGGTCCAAAACGATCTGATTGCCGCTGACACCCGTAACGGTGAATTCTTGAGCGTTGGATTGGGTTGCTGTGCTTGACATGCCAAGAGCGAGCGTCATCGCAATAGATAAAAATTGTATTCGGTTCATCGTTTTCTCCTGAGTTTTAGGATTCCAATTATCCTAATCGAATTAGGATAATTGCATAGACAGCATTTTGTCAAGCCACCAATCAAGGGGTGTTTGTGGGTCTGACGGAGAAGGGGGGGAGTTATTTGTTAGCTAAATAAGCTTTAGCCAGCAATAAAAGTTCTTCTTTTATTGTTTGGATCGGGGCAACTGGTGTGAGGCCGCCGGAAGGCGAAATCCCAGACCAGCAAAGGCTAATAAGTGCAGAACCATAAATATGAGCTAGGTAAGATTCCACATTTACTGTCCTGAAAACCCCTTGATCAACACCGACTTGCAAGACACGATTAACGTTTTCAAAACTTCTCTCTATCCGTTCGTTTACCGCATCGGAGATGTTATCTGGATGTGCCACGGAGCCAAAATCGCGTAACATTAGTTGTAAATATGCTGGATTTTCAACCATATGATCGACCAATCCAAATATGTGCCATTCAAGCGCACCAAGGGCATCGTTCGGTCGTGTTCCTTTTTGGCTGATATTGGAAAATGAGCCATACACCCTCTGGGACACCACCTCAGTAATGTCGTCTAACCCGGAGAAATGAGTGTAGATGGATGGCGGTCGAATACCCAGTTCAGCGGCAATTGCTTTGAGACTGAGTGCGCTAACCCCTTGCATTGCAATAATGTTTTCAGCAATTTTCAAAATTTGTTCGCGGGTGTCACGTCGGCGGTTATTTTTGTCGGCTTTGCTGATGCGCAAGATTGTGTTCACCCTTCGTAGCGATTTTCACGGACAATAATAAGGATAATTGCTTCTGCGTCGAGGCGTAACTTGCAGTCGGGGATTATTTCGTTTTTGTCGCCAGCTATATCGAAGGTTAGATTAACTCGTAACTACCAGGCGCAAATCTGCGTATTTGTTGAACTGTTGACCCAGCAGGCCCCATCTTGTTTCGAGCGGTAATACATGCCCGGAAGCGTCACGTAGCGGCCAGTGCCAAAGTCAGCGATGGCGCTGGCGACCCCTCGGCTTTCAATCCACAGGGTGAATGTGGGTTTGTTGGCGGCGGAAATGGTAAAACTGCCGCTGCTGTCCTCGGTGCGGAAGTTGCAGGGATAATAGCCATCGTCAGTTGTAAAGCAACGGGCAGACTTCGCTTCAGCCTGCGAAACCAAAAATAATGTAGTGAGAATAAAAGCTATGGCGCGCATATCAGTACAACTCCGATTATTAAAACCCGTTGAGGAAATAAATGCACGCAGATAGTATTGAGTCAATATTTACCCCTATGGGGCGTGGGTTAAAGTTTTTTGAACATCACCAGAGCATCAACCATTCCCTCTTTGGGGTGGTTAAATACTTCGGGCAAGCGCCCCACAGTTTCAAATCCCAGTTTTTCCCAAAGCCTGATGGCGTAAATATTTGTGACGACAACAAAGTTGAACTGAATGGCGGAGTATCCACTCGTTCGGGCAATTTCTTGGGAATGTATGCACATGGCGCGCGCAACGCCTTTGCCGCGCGCTTCAGGGGAGGTGATATAGCCGCAATTTGCGATATGGTCACCGGGGCCTGCCTGATTGGGGCGGATATAGTAGGTGCCGATGATTTTGTCGGCTTTAGTTGTAACAAACACTTGATGGTCGTTAGAAAACCAATAGGCCAGAGCTGCTTTTTCAGACATATCTATGGGAAAAGTATAGGTATCCCCGGCGCGAATAACCGGTTTTAGAATATGCCAGATTGCTTTGGAGTCTGGGACAGTAGCTAGGCGAATTGATAACGCCCCATTACTCATCCTTATCTGTACTCTCGTCCACATGGGGAGGCACGGCGATCTCGCCGGGCTTGGCAATGTCTGGCCCGTGGGCGCTGGCCCCTGAATTATGCAAATTGCGTAGTTTGAAACGTTTGGCTGTATAAAGGAATACCATGCCCGATAGAATTACTAATATGCCCGCGGCAAAGAATGAAACGCCGGGGAAATAGCCCGGCGCGTTGGGTGATGTGGTGAAATAACTGAACAATTGTGTCGCGGCCACCGGGGCAATGATGGCGGTGAGGGAATTGGTGGCGGTCACGGCCCCTTGCAATTCCCCTTGGGCATTGTCCGGGATTTGCCGTGACAAAAGACCGTTGATGGCCGGGGCGGCAAGGCCTGAAAAGGCCCCTACAATCAAATAGCCATAAAGGCCAACAGGGGTGTGAATGAACGACGTGCCGAAAAAGGCAATGGCGGCGGCGAGCATGCCGAGCAAAACGGTGGAGCTTTCGCCAAATTTCTTGATGACCGGGCCGATGAGCACCCCTTGTACCAAGGCAAATAAGAAGCCAAAAACCGCTAAGGAGCGGCCAATTTGTGAGGGGCTCCAATCAAACCGTTCGATGGTAAAAAAGTTCCAAACCGATGGGTAGGTTTGGGAGGCCATGGAAAATAAGAATAAAGCACCAAGCAGCCATAAAATGGCAGGAAAAGGCTTGAACGCAAGAATTGCGCCTAAAGGATTAGCGCGCTTAATGTCAAAACGCCGCCGTTTGCGAATGGACAGGCTTTCGGGAAGGATGAAAACCCCAAACAAGAAATTTGCAAAGGCTAGGGCCGCTGCGGCATAAAAGGGTGCGCGGGGGGAAAATTCCCCCAACTCGCCACCTATTACTGGTCCAATGATAAACCCGAGGCCAAAGGCGGCGCCAATAAGTCCGAACCGCTGTGAGCGCATTTCTGGCGGAGTGATATCGGCAATATAGGCGGTCGCGGTGGCCACCGCAGCGCCGGAAATTCCGGCCAACGCTCGCCCGACGAATAACCAACCAAGGGTTGGGGCGAACCCCATCAGCAGATAGTCCGCAGTAAGGCCTAGTAGGGATAACAGCAAGATGGGTCGGCGACCAAAACGGTCCGATAGATTGCCTAAAACCGGGGAAAATAAAAATTGGAGAAGGGCGTAGACGAATACCAGATAGCCGCCAACAACGGCGCTTCGGGCGATGGTTTCGCCGGTCAATTCCAAAATCAGTTGCGGTAGAACAGGCAGGATAATGCCCAAACCCACCATATCCAACAGGATTGTAATCAGGATAAAGCCAAGCGTCAGGCTGGAGTTTCTGGCAACTGGCATTTAATTACTTGTATCCATAGGAGGGTGGTAAAATACTGTTCACTTGAGCTAGTCGGTTTTGCCGTCATTTTCAAGTTGCAATTGATTTTCTAGCGACTTGCTCTTTATCGGTGATTTTCTGTATTTTACGCGTTTGCATCAAATTGTGAAATTTCTTCTAAGGGATTATAGTCATAAATCCATGCCAGCCGTTTGAAATGCCCGCGCGGCCCTTCGGCTGAAACTACAATATCTCTAGCGATGGAGAAGGGCCATTCCATGTGATAGATTTTTCCGTTCTTGGCGGCGGTCGCGACGACTTTTTCGACACGGTTTTGACGTAGTTTTTGAAATTTTGACAGGGCGCTGGTGGCGTTATCCTCAGCGGCCAAAAGAGGAGCGAGGATGGCAGCATCTTCAATTGCCATGGCCGCGCCTTGGGCCTGATAGGGCAACATGGCGTGGGCCGCATCGCCAATCAGACCGATTGGCCCCCTGTGCCATTCAGAGGTTTTTGCCGCATTTAGCGGCCATTTTTGCCAAGCGCCTTCGGCGGCAATAAATATTGCCTTAAGGCGCGGGCATCTGATGTTTTTTGTTGCGAGACTGGGGGTGCTTACCTGTTGCACATGCGTGTCGGGGGACAGTTTTTCCTTGGCGAACAGGGCTATGTTTATGACGTGTCGATTTGGATGCGGGTAGGCGATGGCGTGGTATCCCGGCCCCCACATCAGACTGGTATGTTCAAGGTTGAGCTGGTTGTGCATCATGGAGGTGGGAATGAGCGTGCGCCAAGCGACGTATCCGGAATAAATCGCGTCAGGACCGTTGAGAATTTTTCGTCTGGTTTGTGAATGAACCCCATCGGCACCAATAAAGGCGTGAGCGCGGGTGTTTTGCACTTCACCAGTGGCCAGTTCAAAAGTTATGGAAACACCTCTGGCATGGGCTTCCATATCAAACGTTTTTACGCCGAAAAAAAACTGGATATTGTTGTGTTCTTTACAGGCGTCAAACAAAAGGCCAAATAAATCGGCCCGGTGAATAACACAATAGGGCGCTTTGAAACGCTGTTCGATGGCATCGCCCAGCTCAAGGCTAACCAACGGTTTTTTGTGCATATGGGGATAAATGTCGATGGCTTTGGTCTCAAAACCAAATTCATTCATTGCCTGATTTAGTCCTAGATCATTAAGGACATGGCGCGCATTGGGGCTGATTTGCAGGCCCGCGCCCTCTGTGGTCGGGGCGTGGGTTTTTTCTAATATGATGATGTGGAAATTATGCTTGGCCAGGGCCAAGGCCAGTGTCATTCCGGCAATGCCAGCCCCGGCAATATAAATGGTGCGGGGGTGTGTGTCGTCATCCTCAGGGCCAGATTCTTCATGCTCCTTGGGAGTGTTCATGATCGTATCTCGCTGTTTACGCGCCCGTTACTAGGAGAGATTTTGTATCAAATGTTGCCGACGCCGGGTCAGAAGTGCCCGGTGTTAATTTTGTGCTAAAAACGTAATGGGTGGAGCAATAGGGGCAAACGATTTCGTTTTCCTTGCCCATATCCAAGAATACGTGGGGGGGATCAAAGGGGGGAAGGGCGCCAATACACTGGAATTCTTTTGCGCCAATTTCAATACGTTCAACGCCTTGGCTGTTATGGAAGTGAGGAATAGAAGTGTGGGCCATAATTTTGCTCTTCGTGCTAAGATTCTATTTGGGGT
>JAJRRG010000092.1 GCA_024279675.1 Alphaproteobacteria bacterium | reverse complement strand
TAGTATAGCGTAAAGTTGAAAATACCATTGGAGGGGTAAAATGGCACATATAGTAGTTCTCGGCGCAGGATTGGGCGGCGCAATTATGGCTTATGAGATGAAGGAACAACTTCGTCCCGAAGACACAATCACAGTCGTCACTAAAGATGCCAAATACCATTTTGTCCCCTCCAATCCGTGGGTTGCTGTAAACTGGCGCACGCAAGAGGACGTAGAAATTGATCTGGCCCCCGTTATGGAACGTCAGGGTATAAAATTCATCATTTCCCCTTGTGAAACTCTGGATCCTGACAACAACAAGATGGTGCTCGAAAACGGTCAGACCATTGACTATGATTTCCTGATTATCGCCACCGGACCTGAGCTGGCCTTTGACGAAATTGAAGGGCTGGGGCCTGAGGGCAATACCCACAGTATTTGCCATGTGGAACACGCAGTCGAAGCGGGCAAAGCCTTTGATGAGTTTTGCAAAAATCCTGGGCCTCTTGTTGTCGGTGCGGTTCAAGGTGCATCCTGTTATGGCCCAGCCTATGAATTTTGTTTCATTTTGGAAACTGAGTTACGCCGCCGTAAAATTCGCGATCAGGTGCAAATCACCTATGTTTCCCCCGAACCCTATGTGGGCCATTTAGGACTTGATGGTGTGGGCGATACCAAGGGCTTGCTTGAAGGTGCCATGCGCGACAAGCACGTTAAATGGATGACCAACACCAAGGTAAACAAAGTTGAACCCGGCGTTATGCACGTGGAAACCATGAACCTTGATGGCACTTCCGCTGGCACGAGTGAGCTTCCGTTCAAATTCTCCATGATGCTCCCCGCCTTCCGGGGTATCAAGCCATTGATGGGCATTGAAGGGCTGGTTAATCCGCGCGGTTTTGTCGTTGTTGACAAACATCAGATGAACCCGAAATTTAACAATATTTTCTCTGTTGGTGTATGTGTGGCAATCCCACCCGTTGGCCCAACCGCTCTGCCCGTTGGTGTGCCAAAAACCGGCTTCATGATCGAATCCATGGTCACCGCAACGGCCCAAAATATCGGGCAAATCCTGCGCAGTGAAAAACCAACCCATCAGGGAAGCTGGAACGCCGTTTGTTTGGCTGACTTTGGGGATAGTGGTATCGCCTTTGTGGCCCAGCCTCAAATCCCCCCTCGCAATGTCAACTGGTCATCCGAAGGCAAGTGGGTTCACATGGCTAAAATCGGCTTTGAAAAGTACTTCATGGGCAAAATGCGCCGTGGAAAATCAGAGCCATTCTATGAAAAACTGGCCATGGATATGATGGGCATCAACAAGCTGAAAAAAGTGACAACTGACGACGAATAGTTTTTGCTCAGCTTTGAATTTTAAGATTATTGAGCGGCGTTGAAATTTCTGCGCCGCTTATTTTATTGCAGACACCATCCATCCTGCGCAAAACACAAAATTACGGGCAGCCCAGAGAAAAGCCAACCCTGCAACAAGTCCAAGAATGTGCAGTGAGCATAACAATTCAGATTATTTTGCACACCTCGCAATGATGCCCAAAACTCTGCTATAAACATTCAATTGATTTGCTTTTTCTTAGAACTCCGTGAGTCCAAAATGACCAATAAAGCCACCCTCACCCGTATGATCCGCGCTGGGAAAGGCGATATTCCCGCCGATCTGGTACTCAAAAACATCCAGATGCTCGATGTGATAAGCGGCGCAATTTCCAAGACGGATATTGCTATCGTTGCCGATCGGATTGTTGGCACCCATGCCACATATACGGGCGAACAGGAAATAGATTGCGTCGGAAAGTGGGCAGTTCCTGGCTTTATCGACACCCATTTGCATATCGAAAGCTCGCTGGTTACCCCGCTGGAATTTGATCGCTGTGTATTGCCCCATGGGGTAACCTCTGTTGTGTGCGACCCCCATGAAATTGCCAACGTTCTGGGCGCGCCGGGAATTGAATATTTCCTTAAATGCGCCGAACAATCCATTATGGATATTCGTATCAACCTGTCCTCCTGCGTACCTGCCACTGCCTTTGAAACCTCCGGCGCGCAACTCGAAATTGATGATTTACTGCCCTTTGCCGAACACCCCAAGGTCATTGGTCTGGCCGAAATGATGAATTTCCCCGGCGTCATCAACACCGACCCCGGCATATTGGCCAAACTTCTGGCCTTTCAAGGCGGACACATGGACGGCCACGCGCCATTGCTTTCAGGCACCGACCTCAACGCCTATCTTGCGCCCGGTATTCGCACCGACCACGAGGCGACTTCGGCAAAGGAAGCGCGTGAAAAATTGAGCAAGGGCATGGCAATCCTTATTCGTGAAGGCTCCGTGTCAAAGGACCTCAATGCCCTTTCAGAGATTATAAACGCAGATACTTCCAGCTTTTTGGCCCTGTGCACCGACGACCGGAACCCCTTGGATATTTCCGAAGAGGGGCATTTGGACGAACTTATCCGGCGTCTCATCGCCAAGGGCCACGCCCCCCATTTGATTTATCGCATCGCCTCCATTTCAGCGGCCCGAATTTTCGGATTTAAGGATCGTGGTTTGGTGGCCCCCGGATGGCGGGCCGATATTGCAATTCTAGACAATTTTGAAACCTGTCAAGTCAGCGATGTCATTAGCGCCGGGCGACTGGTGACCCCTGAACTGTTTGAGGCGCGCAACGACATTCCCCTTGTTGGCCTGAATTCCATGAAGGCCAAACCGGTGCCCCCGCAGGCCTTTGAGATGAAGCCCCTGCACGGCAAAAACCAGATGCCCGTCATCGGCGTAAAACCGGGGCTCATTATCACCTTTAAGGCAGAAGCTACCCTTGCGGTCACCGATAAGGGCGTGCAACCTGATCTGGCTAAGGACGTGATCAAGGTCGCCGTGGTTGAGCGCCACGGCATTAACGGCAACATCGGACACGGGTTTGTCACTGGATTTGGCCTCACATCCGGCGCTATTGCCTCTTCGGTTGGCCATGACAGCCACAATATTACGGTGATCGGGGCCAATGATGAAGATATGGCGCTGGCGGTCAACCGCTTGATTGAGCTTAAGGGCGGGTTTGCTGTGGCAAAGGAGGGAAAAATATTGGCAGAACTTCCTTTGCCAATCGCTGGCCTCATGAGCCCTCAGCCCTTTGAGGACGTGGCAAAAACCTTAGAGCATATGCGTGATGCCGCCCACGAACTGGGCTGCATATTGCCCGAACCATTTTTACAGGTGGCTTTCCTCGCCCTGCCAGTTATTCCCCACCTCAAGATGACGGATCGCGGCCTATTTGACGTGGATAAATTTGATTTCGTGACTTAAAATATTAGATTATATTCTGCTTAATCCAGCTCACACATCGATCCGCAATCACTTCCCAACCCGGCTCCCCCAGAACCCAATGGCCGTTTTCGGGGAATTCTTGGTAACTTGCGGTATGGGATAGCTTATGCGCCATTTTTCTGACGGCAGAGGGCGGCGTAAGGTTGTCTTTTGTCGCCCCCACAATCAGCATTGGTGTATGAATATTATTATAGGGGATGGCCGTTGTTTTGGCTCGATCAAGTGACCAGCATACGGTTTCAAATACGACCCGCCCCGATTCCCATACGATATTTGTATAAAGGTCAGCCACTTCATCCCGTGACATCATATTAAGCACGATGGACATTTCTCCAACGCTCGGGAATACCCCTTTGCGCCAAAAGCCAAATGTCAGCAGCGTACGAATAAATACCCGCACTGCGCTTGACTTAAAGACAGAGATACCAGCAGGCGGAGCCGGTGTGAGCAAAATCGCCCCGCGTGCCAATCCCCGCGAAACCGCCATTAGCGCAACTAAGCCCCCAAGGGAATGCCCAATCAATATCGGTTTTTGGTCAAGTCCACCAATCATCTCCTCAAGATCATCCACATAATCTTTCATGGAGACATGCCCGATCCCCTCAGGCGCGCCCTTACTTGGATCACAATCATGAAATCTGAGGGCGGGCGTATGAACCTCAAACCCGGCTTTCTCAAAAACGGGCTTATAATTTTCCCAAACCGCTGGTGGGCACCACATGCCATGCACAAGAACTAGAGGTGGCAACACACTACCCACTTTTAACTATTCCCCTTTAGCCGGTTTTAAGTTCCACCCGGCGGCGGTGCAAAATCGGCTCAGTATAACCCGAAGGTTGCACAGCCCCCTTAAGGGCCAATTCTAAAGCTGCTTGAAACGCAATTGAGTTTTCAAAATTGCCGACCATGGGCTGATAGAGTGGATCATCGCCATTCTGTTGGTCAACCACCCCCGCCATGCGCTTAAAACACGCTTCAACTTCCTCAGCACTGACCAGATCGTGCAACAGCCAGTTGGCAATATGTTGCGAAGAGATACGCAAGGTCGCACGATCTTCCATTAGGCCAACATCAGAAATATCAGGCACCTTGGAACAGCCTACCCCTTGATCAATCCAGCGCACCACATAACCCAAAATCCCTTGCGCATTATTGTCCAACTCGCGGGCAATTTGTTCCGCGCTCAAACTATCCTTGGCAATTGTTGACATGGAGAACAGGACATCAAGCCCCGGCGTCGCTTCATTATGACGTCGACGCTGCGCGGCAAAAACATCCACCTCGTGATAATGCAGGGCATGCAAAGTGGCCGCCGTTGGTGAGGGTACCCAAGCGCAGTTTGCACCCATATTGGGTTGTCCCGCTTTACTGGCCAACATATCCGCCATATCATCGGGCATGGCCCACATACCTTTGCCGATCTGCGCCACACCACTAAGGCCGCATTCAAGCCCAATCAACACATTGCGATCCTCGTACGAGGCGATCCATTTTTCGCTTTTAATATCAGCTTTTGGGGGCACCGGACCAGCCTGCAAACTGGTATGAATTTCATCCCCTGTTCGGTCTAAAAACCCGGTATTGATGAAAAACAAACGATCCCGAGCCTCATAAATACAAGCCTTGAGATTGGCCGAAGTGCGCCGTTCCTCATCCATGATCCCGATTTTAATTGTTTGAGCGGGCAGCCCCAACATTTGCTCAACCATCGCAAAAATGTCACAGGCAAAGCGCACTTCTTCTGGCCCGTGCATCTTGGGTTTTACGATATAGACCGCCCCCTGGGTTGAATTGCGCAAGCCATCGGTTTTGGCTAAATCATGCATGGCACACAGTGAGGTCACCACCGCGTCAACGATGCCTTCGCCGACCTCGTTGCCCTGCGCATCAAGAATCATTTTTGTGGTCATCAAATGCCCCACATTACGCACCAACAAAAGCGCGCGCCCCTTCAAACTAAGGCTCGACCCATCCGGCGCTGAATAAACACGGTCCTCATTGAGGCGGCGTTCAACCGGTTTACCGCCCTTAAGAAAACTGTCCCTCAGGTCACCCTTCATCAACCCCAGCCAATTGCGATAAACGCCGATTTTTTCCGCCGGGTCAACGGCGGCAACGCTGTCCTCACAATCCTGAATAGTGCTCAAGGCTGATTCAACAATCACATCCGCCAGCCCCGCCTTGTGGCTCGCGCCAATACCCTTACTTGCATCGATCACCAATTCCATATGCAGCCCATGATGGCGCAAAAGAATTGAACATGTGTCGCCCTGTTCGATATAGCCAACGAATGCATTCTCATCCGCCAACCGGGCAAAAGACCCATCACCCAATTCAATCATCAACGAGACATTATCCCCATCATGATCAAGCCCATAATCCACCACATCCCCATGGCTGGCATCCACGAGGGGAAACGCCTGATCTAGATAGGCGGCGGCGCGCGCAAAAACCTCATCCCCCCGCTTGGGATTGTAGGTCTTGCCCGGCGCAAGGTCACCCTCACGCGCAATCGCATCGGTGCCATAGAGCGCATCAAACAAACTGCCCCAACGGGCATTGGCCGCATTAAGCGCATAGCGGGCGTTGGAAACCGGCACTACCAGTTGCGGGCCGCAAATATTTGCTATCTCATCATCCAGCGTGCCCGGCTCAATGGTAAAATCATCAGGCCGATCAACCACATAACCGATCTCTCGCAAAAATGCGCGATACCCAGCAGGATCGTCAGCAACGGCCCCATTTGACTTATGCCAAGCGTCAATCTTGTTTTGCAAATCTTCCCGTACAGCTAACAATTTACGGTTGCGTGGCACCATTTCCCCAACCAGTTGAGCGACTCCGTCCCAAAAATTTTCAGGCGAAACACCGGTTCCCGGCAGGGCTTCCCCTTCAATGAAATTGGCAAACTGCAGGTCGACTTTTAAGCCGGAAAGAAATGTATATGACACGTTGAGTTCCTCATTATTCGACCGGCTAAAAAGCCGGTCGTTATCCATTGTTTAGCTTATATCCTATTGCCGAACGCACCAACAGCTAGAATGTACGAAAGCACCCATGAATTGTGTTCATGAATAAGAGGGCGTGTGCCTCAAAATTGCGCGGCTTCAGTTGACCCTGCCATCGCAACGGTTGAGGACTTTCCCTGACCCACAGCCAACGATACCGCATCAAAATAGCTGGTGCCAACCTCGCGCTGGTGTCGCATGGCGCTAAACCCATCCATTTCGGCGGAAAATTCAGCCCGCTGCAAAGCGCTATAGGCCTTCATCCCATCCGCCGCATAATTGCGTGCCAGATTAAACGTGGTGAGGGACAGATTATGGAACCCCGCAAGGGTAATAAACTGATATTTATACCCCATCGCCCCCAATTCACGTTGGAATTTTGCCAAATCCGCTTCGCCCATATGCTTGGCCCAATTAAAGGAAGGCGAACAATTATAGGCCAACATTTGCTCCGGGTGTTCGCGCTTGATAGCCTCGGCAAAACGGCGCGCATCATCAAGGCTCGGGGTTGAGGTTTCGCACCAGATTAAATCCGCATAGGGCGCATAGGCCAACCCGCGTGCAATGGCACATTCAAATCCGCCCTTGAGCTGATAAAACCCCTCCTCCGTGCGTTCCCCGGTGATGAAAGGCGCATCATATTCATCCACATCTGAAGTGATGAGCCGCGCCGCCTCCGCGTCCGTGCGCGCCATGATTAAGGTTGGCACACCCAGCACATCCGCCGCCAGCCGCGCTGAATTTAGCGTTTTGACAAAGGTGCGCGTCGGCACCAGAACCTTGCCCCCCAAATGCCCACATTTCTTTTCCGAAGCTAATTGATCTTCGAAGTGAACTGCCGCCGCCCCCGCTTCAATCATTGCTTTCATCAATTCAAACACATTTAACGCGCCGCCAAACCCGGCCTCCGCATCGGCAATAATGGGGGCAAAGAAATCCAGATCAGTGGTTTCAATCCCGTCATACTTTTCCATCGTTTGAATTTGGTCGGCCCTTTGCAAAGCCTTGTTGATACGTTTGACTACTTTAGGCACACTATCAACCGGATAAAGGCTCTGGTCCGGGTACATATTGCCCGAACTATTGGCGTCCGCCGCCACCTGCCAACCGGACAGGTAAATGGCCTTGAGCCCTGCTTTGATTTGTTGCACCGCCTGATTGCCAGTAAATGTCCCCAATGTGGGCACAAAATCTTCCGTATGAAGCAATTCCCAAAGTCGCCGCGCGCCATTTTGCGCCAATGTATATTCCATTGGCATTGAGCCGGATAATCGAGCCACATCATCGGGCGTAAAATTACGCTGAATTGTTTTCCAGCGGTCTAGGGCCCATGATGGTGTTGGGAATGACGAATTATGTGTTGAATTTGCGCGTTCAAGCATAATGCATGTCTCCAAGTTATTTCTTTAGGTTTGATGTCGCTTTGGGGTTGCACGTAAATTTGGGAACCAAGGCAATTATAGAATGCTATTGCGCCCCCATCTGCGTACCGTTCCGGCGGAAGGTCGCCGCAATCATCGCCACCCCACCGAACAAATCTTCCTGGCGTGCCTCATTTGCAATCGTTTCGCCCGCATAGGCAAATTGATGGCGTACAGCAGGGCCGGTAATGGCAAAACCCATTGCGCCCAGGCCACGTTCACGGAACTGCCCCATAACGGCGCCAAGAGAGGGCGCGATGATTGTGACATATTCGTCCTGCGTCGTTTTAATATTGTGCTGATATTGCTGTGTCATTTTTCTCTCCTAATGGTGGCGGCAATCAACCTGACTTGCCGTTTATGTAAATATTTGACAAAGCACTTAAACTTGCAACATAATTCAACAATCTGACGGGTTAGCCTGTAAAGCCATGTAAATAACCTCAAAATAGTTGTAAATAATTGTAAAGTTATCGCCCATGTCCAAAGAAAATCGACCCCAAATAGGTGGAAAAATCCGACGCCTGCGCAGACAACGTCAGGTGAGTCAGGGCGCTGTAGCGACAGCCATCGGCATTTCCGCCAGCTACCTCAATCTTATCGAGCACAACCGGCGCAACATCACTGTGCCATTATTGTTCAAGTTCGCCGGATATTTTGGCATTGAAGCGGGGGAATTGGCCCAAAGCGATGACACGCAATTGGTGGGTGATCTCATGGAGGTTTTTGGTGACGAATTATTTGTAGATTCAGATCTCACCAATCAGGACATTCGTGATCTAGCCGCCAATAACCCCGTGGCCGCCCGTGCAACCTTGCATTTGTTTGATAAATACCGCGCACAACAACAGGCCAGTGTCAGCGCGCCTAATGCCAACGCTTCAAAGGGCTCTAACCCTAGCAGTGCCTCGCCCCACCATCAGGCGACCGATGCAATATCTGATTTTGTGCAGGAAAACGCCAATTTTTTCCCAACCCTTGAAACAGCGGCAGCACGTGTACGGGCAGACATTGATAATGCCTCCAGTGATTTTGCGGGCGGATTGCGCACCTATTTACGCAATGTTTTCGGGTTGGATTGGCAAGGTAGCTCATTGCCCCACGGCATTGCACGGCGCATTTCTCCCGATGGGCGAAGGCTGGAAATATCCAATATTCTCCCCCCCGAAACGGCAATATTCTCGGCGGCCCACCATGCGGGATTATTATCCGGCGAAAATGAAATCAACGCCATCATAGAGCAGAGCACCTTGCCCCAGAATGACGCCCCCGCATTGGCCCGTAACGTCCTCGCCTCATATCTGGCCGCGGCTTTGAGCATGCCCTATGACCCGTTTTTTAAAGCTTGCCGTGATTATCGCTATGATGTGGAACGGATCGCCCGCCAGTTTGGGACCAGCTTTGAGCAAGTGTGCCACCGCATGACCACCTTACAACGCCCCGATGCCACAGGCGTTCCGCTTCATCTCATTCGTACCGATATTGCGGGGAACATTTCTAAACGCTTCTCACTCTCTGGCATTCATATTCCGCGCCATTCGGGAGCCTGTCCGCGCTGGAATGTCTATTCAGCATTTTTGCAACCGGGACGGACAAACATCCAGCTTTCCCAAATGCCCGATGGTGAAACATACTTTTGCATTGCCCGCTCATTTGAAAAAGGTGGCTTTCGCCACAATGCCCAGCGTCGACATTTTTCTATTGGTTTGGGGTGTCATATTTCCCAAGCTGATCGGTTGATTTATTCAGATGGCATTGACCTCACCAAGGACACGCAAATCGTGCCCATTGGTGTGGGCTGTCGAATTTGTCCACGTATGGCCTGCGAACAACGCGCCCACCCCCCGGCCAATCATCGCTTCAAAATTGACGATGATGAACGGGCGGAAAGTCTGTATGGGCGGATTTAAAACTTCGCCGCCAAAGTAGAGACGAAAAAAGGTCGCACGAAAAAACAAAAGTTTCAGCACCCACTACTCGTCATCCTCGGGCTTGACCCGAGGATCCATATTCAACTCAAATTGTGGGCCCTCGGGTCAAGCCCGAGGGTGACAACTTGATGTATTTAGTCCCCCAACTCGCTTTTCATCGCAACACCCGCCACATATGTTTCAACAACTGCTCGATCATCACCCAATGTTTGTAGTAAGAATAATTCTTCAGCCAAACTGCTCACGATCTCCAAGCGAAGCGCCATCTCTGGGGTAGAGCTGGCATCAAGCACCACAATATCCGCATCACTTCCAACCGCCAATGTACCAATTTTGTCGCTTAGGGAAAGTGCTTCGGCATTGCCCAACGTCATCATATAAAAACTCGTTATGGGATCAATGCGATTGCCTTTAAGCTGTTGAACCT
The DNA here is from genome assembly GCA_024279675.1 of Alphaproteobacteria bacterium. Lineage (GTDB taxonomy): Bacteria > Pseudomonadota > Alphaproteobacteria > Rhizobiales > Devosiaceae > DROE01. The sequence goes on along the minus strand of JAJRRG010000092.1, from coordinate 3,494 downwards.
TATAAAAAGAATCCAACGTTTTAAGCATTGAAAAACTAGTGCCACCGCCAATATCGGTGGCAATACCAATGCGCACTCCGGCCGCTTTGTTCTTATCTCGGTCAAATAGCCCTGAACCTAAAAATACATTTGAGGTTGGGCAGGATATGGCAACCGACTTAGTTTCAGCCATAACTCCGAGCTCGCGATCACTCAAATATATGGCATGGCCAAACAGGCTTTTGGGGCCAAGAAATCCATAATGCTCGTAAATCGCGAGATAATCCTGATGCTCCGGATATAAGTCCAGTGTCGTTGCAATCTCCTTGTCATTCTCAGATAAATGAGTTTGCACATAAGCGTCAGGAAATTCATTAATTAAAGCTCGGACCATATCCATTTGCTCGCGCGTCGAAGATAGGGCAAACCGGGGAGTAATTGCATAAATATTACGCCCACGACCGTCCCATTTTTCAAGCAATGCCTTGGTGTCATCATAACCGGATTGTGGGGTATCTTGCAGGGCTTCGGGGCAATTACGGTTCATCATACACTTGCCCCCGATCATCAGCATGTTGCGTTTTTCAGCCTCTGTAAAAAACGCCTCAGCCGAAGCCTTATGCACCGAGCAATAGGCAACAGCCGTCGTCGTGCCATATCGAATAAGCGTATCAAAAAACTCAGATGCTATTGCCAAGCCATGGGCCAGATCTACAAATTTTTGCTCTTCAACAAACGTGTAGGTATTAAGCCATTCAAGTAGGTTCGCGGCATAAGATGCAACGACTTGCATTTGAACAAAATGAATATGGGGATCAATGAGACCGGGCATAATCAGCTGCGGACGATGGTCAATGATTTCGCAATTAACCCCTGCTGGTTTTACGTCCCCGTACGCGCCGCAGGCAATAATCTTACCGCCCTCAATCAGCACCGCCCCATCCTCAAAATAGCGATAGCTGTCTGTGTCATCAATTCCCTGTGGTTCAGCCACAAAATCCAAAACCCGCCCACGAAGCAATTTCATACTCATAGCCAACGCCCCGAATTTGCCAGCGAAGTTTCATACCACTTAACAATTAGCGCGCGTTCCTCAAGTTCCATATAGCTCACGTTTCCCGGGGGCATAGCATGGCTTCGCCCCGCTTGAATGTAGATTTGTTGCGCATAGGTTGCCACGGCATTTTCAGTCTCAAGAATTACATTTTTGGGCGCTTGGTTGATGCCTTCCCAAAAAGGCTCACTTGCATGACACATGGAGCACCGTCCCTGCACAATATCATTGACCGCCAAAAACTGTTCATTTTGCAAAAACGGCTCCGCCGCCCGCGAGACAAGTTCCCCTTGCCCGGCGCCCAGCAATTTTGGCCCGGCGGACAATGACATGATGATATAAAACAACAATGCAGCCACGGCCCACGTCCAGTTTGGTTTGCCTTTGCGCGCATGTTTGGTGTTGAAATAGTGCCGAATGACGACGCCCATTAAAAAGATCAAACCCGCAATGACCCAATTATATTCGGTAGCAAACGCCAGTGGATAATGCGTCGACAACATAAAGAATATCACCGGCAGGGTCAGATAGTTATTGTGCAATGAGCGTTGCTTGGCGACCACCCCGTACTTTGGATCAGGCGTTTTCCCCGCCTTCAAATCAGCCACCACAATCCGCTGATTAGGCATAATGATGAAAAACACATTGGCGGTCATAATGGTCGCAGTAAACGCCCCCATATGGAGCATTGCCGCACGCCCGGTAAACACTTGCGTGTAGCCCCACGCCATCGCCACAAGAATGATAAACAAGACCAACATCAGGCCCGTTGTACTTTTACCCACGGGAGATTTACACAACAGATCATAAACGATCCAACCTACGGTAATTGAAGCCATAGAGAGTAAAATCCCGCCCCATGCGGGGATATCAAGAACGTTGCGGTCGATAAGGTAAAGATCGGCCCCCACATAATAAACCACTGCCAGCATGGTAAAGCCCGAAAGCCAGGTGGCATAGCTTTCCCACTTAAACCAAATTAGATGTTCGGGCATTGTAGCCGGGGCAACCATGTATTGTTGCACATGATACAATCCGCCCCCGTGTACTTGCCATTCTTCCCCAGTAGCCCCTTTGGGCAAATGATCCCGATGCACAAGCCCCAAATCAAGCGCGATAAAATAAAAGGATGAGCCAATCCAGGCGATGGCAGTAATCACATGTAATCCACGTATAGCTAACGCAAACCATTCCCAAAAAATCGCAAAATCACTCATAAAGTGGCCCCTGAAGATTATTCTAAAAAAATTTCCGAAAAAAAGAGGCGAGAATAACCCGCCCCTTTTCAGGTCGTTAAGTCGAAAATGTTAAAAGCGGTTAGCTTTGAACCCCTGCAACATACCAATCCATACCAGACAATTGACCATCGTCTTGCGTGCCACCAGCGCCAACGCGCTCAGTGCCAGCTTGATCGTTAATTGGCCCGGCAAATGGGTCATAGGTGCCGGCAGCAATGCCGTTCCGAACGACTTCAGCCGCAGCAACTACCTCAGCGGGCATAGCAGCATTATAGGGGGAAATCCCCACAAAACCTTCCTTGATACCCTTCCATGTGTCACCAGCAGTCCAGGTTACATCAATAACCGCTTTGGCGCGATCAACATAATAGGGTGCCCAATCATCGGTGATCGCAGTCATATGTGCATTGGGTGCAAACGAAGTCATATCCGCCGCCTGACCAAAACCAATAATACCACGTTCCTCAGCAACCTGAAGTGGTGCCGGTGAATCGGTGTGCTGTGTAACCACATCAACACCTTGATCGATCATGGCGCGGGTAGCATCGGCTTCCTTGGCCGGGTCAAACCATGAATTTACCCAAATAACTTTGGTTTTGAAATCCGGGTTCACTTTTTGCGCAGCCAGGGTGAAAGCATTGATGCCCATAACAACTTCAGGAATTGGGAAAGAGGCGATATAGCCGCCAATACCTGATTTTGACATATGTCCAGCAATCGTTCCAAGTACCGCGCGACCTTCGTAGAAACGTGCGTTATATGTGGAAAGGTTGTCGGTACGTTGGTAACCTGTGGCATGCTCAAACTTCACATCAGGGAACTGCTGAGAAACCTTAACGGCCTGATTCATGTAGCCAAAAGAGGTTGCAAAAATTAGCTTGTTGCCCTGTTGTGCCAATTCACGCAGCACACGCTCCGCATCAGGACCTTCAGGAACAGATTCTACAAAGCTAGTAGAAATCGCATCACCAAGCTCGGCTTCCATTTGTTTGCGTGCATGGTCATGGGCCCAAGTCCAGCCAAAATCACCAACTGGGCCAACATACATAAAGGCCACTTTAAGCGGATCAGCGGCAAATGCTGGACGTCCCAGCAGAGGTAATGTCGCGGCGGCACCAGCCACTTTAACGAAGTTACGACGTGTAAATTTAGTCATCTTATTCTCCTGTTTGATAGTCATTAGTGTTCAATTTATTCATTTAACTGGTTGAATGAAACGGTTT
>JAJRRG010000091.1 GCA_024279675.1 Alphaproteobacteria bacterium | reverse complement strand
GCCAGCCTTGGGTTCATGCTGATTGGCGCCGTGATATTTTTACCGCTTATCTTTATTTATACCGGGTATTCCTACTGGGTATTTAGAGGAAAAGTAAAACCTGGCGAGGGTTATCACTAATGAATGCAAATTCTTCGCTTTCAAAAAAATGGCTGTGGTTTATTGGGCTTTGGCTGGCAGGATTTTTAACCCTCACCATAATTGGGTATGGTATTCGGCTTGCAATTGGTTTGTGAAATTCTTGAACCAAAAGGCCGTGTAAACTACGATTCATGCCATTCAAATAGTCTTATTAACTTAGGGGCAGGCTAAATTCTGGCCCACTCCACATGAAGATGGATCGTGCGCAAAGATGCACCGATCCTGTTGAAAAAAGAGATCAACTTCTTTCATTTCGAGAGTGCCCCTTGGGGATGGAAACTTGTTTTCATTGATGTTCATGCCCCTGGATGTTTATGCCCCTAGCATACCGCGTGACACCATGCCGGGTTTTTGCCCAAAAATAGGGCCGCGTGAATAGCTCATAAATTGCAATAACAGACGCTACAGAATTGAGTATCCAATAAAAAGGCAACAAGAACAGATAAGGCCAGAGACGTTCCAACCCCAAACGTTTCAACCCAAGGATCGCTACAATAACAGCCGAACCATAGCCAATCACAAGAATATTGACTTGCACAAAAGTCCAAATATCATTGGGGAGCAAGCCCGTGCTTTGGGTGAATATTATTTTTCCAAAAGTTACGACCAGAAAAACAGAATGCAAAGGCGCGCTTAAAATCATCCCCCCCACAAACGCCTGAAATATCAAAAAGTTCCGCCAGCCGATATCACGCCTGAATTGAATGGGGTGGCGATTATGAACGATGAAGGTTTGCATCCAGCCCTTTACCCAGCGCGTGCGTTGGGCCATCCAGCTTCTAATTGAAATGGGTGCTTCCTCATAGGTGCGTGAGGTGAAAGTGCCCGTATTATAACGCAGGCGAGAAAGCCGAATACCAAGGTCAGCGTCTTCAGTCACGTTAAATGCATCCCATCCCCCAACCTCACGCAAGGATTGCAGGCGAAAATGGTTGGACGTTCCCCCTAAAGGCAAGGGCATTTTCCAGCGGGAAAGCGAGGGCAGGATCAGGCCGAACAGCCCCCCATATTCGCTACAAAACAATGCAGAAATCCAGTTTTCATCCGCGTTGTCAATCACCAGTTCCGCTTGAAGGCAATCAAGGCCGGGCTGGTCATAGAAGCGAGCAATGGCACGTTTTAACTGATCCGGATCGGGAATATCCTCCGCATCATAAATCACAAGAAACTCGCCCCGCGCCATGGGAAGGGCATAGTTTAATGCCTTTGGTTTGGTGAGAGGTTCTTGCTCTGGTACCACGACCATCTCATAGGCCGGATCCGTCAGGAACGGCTCAATCGCCTCAATGGTTGCTTCACTTGCGGACTCAACTACAAATTTTATGTCGAGCTTTTCCCGCGGATAATCCAGCCGATTCATGGCGCTAACAAGCTGGGGAACCATGGTGGCCTCATCCCGCAACGGAATTAAAATGGTATATGTGGGTAACTCATGTGGGGGCAATTCATAAGCCCGGGTATCTTGAGGGGAAGATGTTCCTTCTTTATTATCATCGGGCACCCAAATACTCATCACGGCAGCGATGAGACGAAATAGGGCGGGGACAAGTAAAACAAAAGCCAACATCGGCACGAAAATCGGCTGCAGATAATGGGGTGCCAGCGCCGCAATCACGACAAACAATGTCAAAGACAGGGCGAACAGTAACCGCATGGCCATACCCAGTTCCAAATGCGCGCTGGCATAGGGCCACTGGCGCGCCAGACGCGTCCGAGCCTCCTCCATAAGCAAGGGGGAACTTCGTTGGCACAAGCCATCACGAATACCCTTGGGGGGGACGAGGCAGATTTTTGTCTTCAATTCCGGTTGAACAAGAAGTTGTTCACGGATACGCACAAGCTCAACGAACCCCGCGCTGGTAAAGAGGACATCTCGATCAAACAGCTTTGCCCTCAGAGTTTTCACATGGGCCAGCGCATCTACGCGAACAATTTTTGGGTTGGTTGGAACTTGTGATGGCACGACATCACTAAAGGCCAAACCACACCAATTGGCTGCGCGCGCATATATCACCCGATCGCTTATTTTGTAATAAATTGAAAAATAAATCAGCGGTTCGGTTTCGCTTAATAATGCCTGATCAAGAATTTCTAGCGCCTGCCTGTCCGATCGACAGGCCTCCCCCAAAACAAACCTGACTAAACTTACTGGGGACATGGCACCCATATTCAAATTGGGGCATACGCCCGAGTAATCGAGTTGACAATCTGCAAAAGTTATAAATTATGCTAGCTCATTCTAAAGGCTTTTTCAGTATAGGCATAGGCAACATATTTATTCTGCAAAATTTCGCGTATAAACATCCAATTAGAATCAAAACATAAGAAACAAAAATGCATAGAGTGCGGGCCTTTTTCCTATTTTTTCTGCTGATACTTTTGCCCGGTTTTTCCAATGCACAAAACCTGCCCAACCATATTGATCCCAATACACGTCAGGAAACTTTTGACAGTGCGGACGTTCCCACCATCCGATTTTTGTCAACCTCAAGCTTCCCCCCTTTTAATTATCGCGATGAGGTTGGAAAACTTATCGGGTTTAATGTGGATTTGGCGCTTGCCATATGTGCGAACCTGGAAATTTCCTGCACAATGCAGGCTTGGCCATGGGAACAAGCGGGGGACGCACTTGAGGATTTGCAAGGGGATGCGCTTATCACTGGCTTAGCTATTACCCCGGAGAATGGAGCACGCTTTGATTTTTCACAAATATATCTGATGTTGCCGGGACGGTTTATTGCAAAACAGGACCAAAATATCACCCCAGAAATTGGATTTAGTGCGGACGAACTCATTGGCGTACGTGCTGGCTCAAACCATCTGAAGTTTTTACAACGATATTTCCCTGAAGCTAACAGGGTCGAATTTGCAAGCGAGTTTGAGGCACTTGATGCCCTTGAGAAAGAAGAAGTTTCTGTTTATTTTGGGGACGGGATGCGCGCCTCTTTTTGGCTTCGCGAACATCCCGATTGCTGTGCCTTTATTGGCGAAGCGTATTTTAACACCGAATTATTTAGTGAAGGCCTCGCTATTGCCTTTCCTGCGGGTCAGGATTTAGTGCGTAATGCCGTCAACACCGCGCTATCTCGGCTCAGCCAAAACGGAACATTGGACGAACTTTATTTACGTTGGTTTCCCATCGGATTTTATTAGAACCAAACCCTTGATTAAAAACCTAATCTTTTGAGATGTTGTCTTGATTCTTGGTATGGGGGGGATTGCGAAAAGGCAGCAACAGCGCCCATGTCCAACGGGTTGGTGCCTCATCCTGCCATTCGTTCAGACCAATCACCATATCATCGTGTCCGTCCTTGGGTTGCGCAATATAGGTGCCAAACATCTGATCCCAGATAGACAGGAAAAATCCATAATTGCTATCGGTTTCATTCACATGCACAGAATGATGTACGCGGTGCATATCTGGAGTTACGAATAATTTGCGCACCACCACATCGAGGGATTTGGGCAAGTTAAAATTGGCATGATTGAACAAAGCAGAGCCATTGACCAGAGCTTCAAAGATCACGACGGCCAGCGCTGCTGGGCCAAGTAACACGATTGCAACCGCTTTGACAAAAATGGAAAAGACAATCTCCACCGGATGGAACCGAATAGCGGTAGTTGCATCCATTTCCACATCGGAATGATGCACCCGATGGATGCGCCATAGAATAGGAATTTTATGGGTCGCCAAATGCTGGGCCCAAATAACCCAATCCAAAACTACAATCGCAATCAACCATTCAAGCCAAATCGGCAAACCAATCAGATTAAGCAACCCCCACCCGTTGGCCTCTGCAAAGATCGCCACCAAAATAGCCGTTACGGGCACAACAAAAGTTACCGCACTCACGGCCACAAAATCTGCCAACATCATGCCCAAATTGACCGTCCAGCGCCTTTGACGAGAAAACCGGCGCTCTCGGCGGGGCAAAAGCGTTTCGGCAATCGACATGATCAAAAAAATTGAGGCAAACAGTCCAAAGCGAAATGTGCCAACACTTAATCCAAATATCTCTTCCATAATTCTGCTACTGCCTTCGCCAAATTTGTTAATCGTGTTTGCTGGCTATAGGACTTTTTACCACGCTTGACACTACACTTGCGCTTCAAATATTAGTGAACGCTAATTTATATGCGTATGGCCGTGATACTTAGCCCTATAGTTTACGCAAGCGCGCCCGTGCCGCCGCCTCGATGGCTGCTGTTGTTAACCGGTCGAGTTGCAAACTATCCCGCACCATTTCAAGCCAGATAAGTTCCTCTTGCTCAAGTTCAAGATCAACGGCGGCAATCTCAACCGCCAAAGCATAGCCCGTATCACGCAATCGCTCAGGCAATTTGGAAATAACCAGCGCCAACACCCCTTCAATGCCCACATTGGCAATCAGGTCCGAGCATTCCAGCGTTACCTTGGAAAGCTGGTTAACGTCATAGCCCTCAAAAACCGGCAATCTTTTGACCAAAGCGCTCATGCGATTTAGTTCCTGATCACTCAGGGTACGGTCTGCGGCAGCGGTCACCACCATGATATAAATTAGCCCGTCTTGGGGAGATAAGGACATTTGCTTTTTCGCTTTCTGGCTTAATTTCTTTACGTTGGGCTAAAGTTAAGACGCATCAATGGTTTTAGCAAGGCGTTGCACTTATGTTTCCCTTATGCAAATAGAACGTTTAGTCAACAAAACTGGAAATATCAAAGTGCCAAATTCCCACCTGCCTCCCATTGACCCTGCTCTTTTTGATGCGGCGCAAACAGCCAAAGCCTGGCCGTTTGTCGAAGCACGAAAACTGGTCAAACGCCTTGAGCGCACCGGTGGAAGCGAAGCTATTTTCCAGACAGGGTATGGCCCCTCTGGCCTTCCCCATATCGGCACATTTGGCGAAGTTGCGCGCACGACAATGGTGCGCAATGCCTTTCGTCTGCTCACACGTGATGCCATCAAAGCCCGTTTGATTTGCTTTTCAGATGATATGGATGGCATGCGCAAAATTCCACCACATCTGCCCAACCAGTCCATGTTGGCACAATATTTGGGGCAACCGCTTTCAAGGGTACCTGATCCATTTTCAGATCAATATAAAAGCTTTGCCGATCACAACAATCACCGGTTGATGGAATTTCTGGACGCCTTTGATTTGGAATATGAATTTGCCAGCTCAACTGAATATTATGCGTCGGGCCGATTTGATGAAGCCTTGCTTAAGATGCTGGCCAATTATG
>JAJRRG010000090.1 GCA_024279675.1 Alphaproteobacteria bacterium | reverse complement strand
TTTTTATCACCATAAATTGAGGCTGGGATTAGACCTTGACGACGCAGTTCCCGAGCGGCCCCCTTGCCCACTCTGTCCCGCGCGCTTGCTTGTAGCTCTACGCTCATAAGATTACTTCCAAATCTGGTTGGTGTGACCGGTTCATTGTGAACAAATCACGCGCTCTTCCTCCAGGGGTGAAAAACGCTTCATAGGAGGCGGGATATAAGACAAAGTGCCCTTTGGTGCAAGGAAAGATTGAAATGGGGAAAAAGAATCTTATGTCTTATGGGTGATAGCAATTTTGGAGGGACACATGTCGCGAAATTCTGATGATGAAAAAAGACCTTGGGGCCTTGGCGCTGTGTGGGTGGCGGGGTGGTTGTTTACCCTTGGCTATCTCAACTTGAGCTTTAAGGACGGGTTTTTTGGTATCTTAATCTGGCCCTATCAACTTGGCGCTGCGATGGCCGGTTTTTAAGCCTTAAGCTTATGGAATTTGTACGAATTTAACAGGTCCTGTCCCTAATCAAATAGGCTTGATACGGATTGTTCCGCTGCGGTGCGCGCGATTGCTTCGCCAATGTGGTCTGAAATTGACATGATGCGGATATTGTGGGCCTTGCGCACAGCTTTGGTCTCGGCAATGGAATCGGTCACAACCAATTCTTTCAGCTTTGACTTGGCAATACGTTCCGGAGCACCTGATGAAAGAACCCCGTGGGTGATATAGGCAGAAACTTCAGTTGCTCCCGAAGACAACAGAGCATCCGCAGCGTTAACCAAAGTGCCCCCTGAATCCACCATATCATCAATTAAAATGCAGCTCTGCCCGGCTACATCGCCGATGATGTGCATGACCTCGGATACCCCGGCCTTGGGACGGCGCTTATCGACAATTGCCAGGGGACAGCCAAGACGAGAAGCAAAATTGCGTGCCCGTACCACCCCGCCGGCATCGGGGGAGACAATTGTTAGTTTGCTTGTGTTATAATGTTTTTTAATGTCGCGCACGCTCACGGGGGCGGCAAAGAGATTGTCGCACGGGATATCAAAAAATCCCTGAATTTGTCCTGCGTGAAGGTCCATTGTCAGAACCCGATTGATGCCGGATTCAACGATGAGATTGGCGACCAACTTTGCTGAAATGGGGGTGCGGGGTGCAGATTTCCTGTCCTGACGTGCATAGCCGAAATAGGGCAATACAGCTGTAATACGGCGAGCCGAAGAACGACGCACCGCATCGGAAAGGATAAGCAACTCCATCAGATTGTCGTTGGCGGGGAAAGAAGTTGATTGCAGAATAAAAACATCTTCACCACGTACATTGTCGTGGATTTCAACAAAAATTTCTTTGTCGGCAAATTTTTGCACAGTACACTTTGCCAAGGGGAGATCTAAATATCTCGCGACTGCGTCGGCAAAAGCCGGGTTTGAGTTTCCTGCCACAAGTTTCATGTGCAACCCTATCCCATTTTATTTGTGCTAGAGCCTGTTATGCTTTGCTCAAAGCGCGGCTCTAACTTCTTTTTAACGCGTATCATGGGCCCGATAACCGGTACCCACTTATCGGTGACACGCTTTGGAGAATCGGTTTTCACGCTCCTAGCGGTCCCAATGGGCGTTCCTTAGCGCCTCAAAAAGCAATGCGCAACAGACAAGTTAGTTAAAGCGTTAACGGGTATTATTTAAGCGCAATTATTGAAATTTGCCGGCCGGTTTTTCTGTTTTCATGGGTGGCCCTGCGATGGGAAAAATATGTATCGCCAAATTCATAGGTACATTGCTGGGTTTGGGAAATATTGCTCACACCATTTTGTTGCAATTGGGCACGGACAAATCCGGGCAGATCAAAATGTTCGGTTTGTCCCTTTCCCATTTTTTTCAGGAATGCCTGTTTGTTAGGGTGTTGCGTCAAAAAGCTTTTTGCCCAGTCGGGACCTACTTCATAATTATGTTGCCATATGGTGGGGCCAATCGCAGCTAAGATGTATTTTGGATTGGCACCTAGTTTGACCATTTGGGCGATTGTGTTGGAGATAATGCCATCAACGGCACCTTGCCAGCCGGCGTGGCATGCGCCAATCACATTAGCCTTCGTGTCGGCGAACAGGATGGGCGTGCAATCGGCGGTCAAAATTCCCAAGCCAAGACCTTGGACATTGGTGACAAGACCGTCTGCCTCGGGCTTGTTATTGGGGTTATGGGTTTCATCAACGATCAGAGCAATGGCTGAATGGGTTTGGCTAAGGGTGATGAGCTTTTGTGGCTTAATATTGAGCGTATGGGCGGCAATTGCCCGATTGTTATCGACGGTTTCGTGATCGTCGCCCACGCTTGTGGAGACATTTAATTCCTCAAAGGGGGGCTGGGATACGCCCCCGGCTTGACCGAAAAATCCATGGGAGATATTGCTTTGGCTTGTGAGGTTTGTCCCTTGGCTGAAAGGCGCATGGGGCACACTATAGGCAACAAGCACTTTGAACAATTTCCCCATTTGTTCGGGGTCGATGAGGCGTTCAAGTCCGGTTTTGATTTCGTTAGTGCGGTCTGCGTTTTTTTCTATAAGTTTTTGCGCGCGTGCCTTGATACCCAATTGCTCAAGTAATTGTCCTTGGGTGCCTGCGAGAGTGGCGGGCGCACCACCGTTGCGGCTGGCGGCGATAAGGGCCGAAAAATCTACGAGGGCAGATAGATCGGTCTTTCCCGGATTTTCCAGCGGATCAGCAAAAGCGTGATTTGATATTGCCTGAAAGGAATTGATGCTCTGGGGAAGGTCGTAGCCATAATCTATCACCATCATAAGCCCGGTGCGCTGGTGTAGAATTTCGCCAATTTGCTCCATCACCTGTTGGGACAAGGGAGAAACTTCCCAGATGTCGCCATCTTCCGGTGAAGATAATTGGTCAGGGATAGCGGCGGTTGGCATGGTTGAGGGGGAAAGGCCCCAGATCAATTGCTCCCCTTTCAACCCAATGACCCGCTCATGCCACTTGTTGTTCTCAAATTGAAATTGTTTGATGGGCAGGGCATCAAAAAATTCGTTGGCCAAGATTATTAGCGGGTATGAATCTTGTTCTAACTGGTCAATTTCTGAAATCCAGCGTGGTTTGTGGGGGGCAAGTTTGGCGCGTTGGGCTTTAATCAACACCGGGTTTGTTTCAAGCAAGACTATTTTAAGCGCATCGAGCGCCTTTTTATCTGTGCCTACAACACGCAAAACATCTGCCATCAAAGTTCCACGCCCCGGGCCAAGTTCTACCAGGTCAAACTTTTCAGGTTGCCCTAAATTGTGCCATTGCATCAGAACCCAAGTGCCGAGCATTTCGCCAAAGAGTTGGGAGACTTCGGGGGCGGTGATGAAATCCCCTTTGGTGCCGATGGGGGCGGCGCTCTTGTAATATCCCAATGTGGGATGGGTTAGGCACAGGCGCATATAGGTCGCCAGCGACATGGGGCCGCTGGTTTTAATTTGCATGCGAATGAGTTCATCCAAAGATGCGTTGTTATTAGGCATTGGTGCTTTTTAACCCGATGATAATGAGAATAACGCCCACTATCAGCATGGGAATGGTGAGCACCATGCCTTGGGTAAACCAGTCAGTACCAAATAAATAACCAATATGGGCATCGGGTAGGCGCACCTGTTCGACCAGCATGCGCGAAATACCATAGCCGGTGGAAAACACTCCGGCGGCAAGTCCGGGTTTGCGAAGGCCAAAGAACATATGAGTGACAACGCGGATGGCTAAGAATAACACCAATCCTTCAAGGGCGGCCTCATAGAGTTGACTTGGGTGACGGGGTAAATCGCCGCCTCCGGGAAAAATTACGCCCCAGGGAAGTGTGGTCTCGCGACCATAGAGTTCGCCATTGACGAAGTTGGCGATACGCACCAGAAATATACCAATAGGGGCAACAGCGGCCAATAGGTCGACCGAGGACAGGTAGTTGGCTTTTTTTGGACGTCCAAACAGATACATGGCGAATAAAACCCCGAGCATACCCCCATGGAAGGACATGCCCCCAAGCCATGTTTGGAATATGTGTAAGGGATTGGCGGCAAAATAGGCGGGGCTGTAGAACAGGACATAGCCTAGGCGGCCACCCACAATGGCACCCAACACTGCCCAAATAGCAAAATCCACGAACTGGTCCGGGGTGAAGGGGGCGGCGGAATTTTTCCAGAGGGATTTTCGTTTGAGCATTGAGCGGCCATAAAGAATACCTAGGCCAATGCCGAACAGATAGCCCAAGGCGTACCAGCGTATTACGAGGGGGCCAAGGGTAAATGCGACCGAACCAATATCAGGAAAAGGCAAGTGAATACTCCGTCAAACTATTGTCGAATGGGGGTAGGTGGAACATGGGGTGCATCTCTGCTCTGGTCAAGTGAGAGTTTAGTACCTACATAGGGATATATTGAAGAATTGAGGTTTCTTGAAAGGAATAGAGTTATGGTTCAATCCAGCAAAGTGTTTGATGACATTGGTCGCTTGATGAATGATGCGGCGGGGGTTGCCGATGGTGTTCGCCGGGAAGCGGAAACGGCATTTAAATCTCAGATGGAGCGCATTGTTGCGGATTTGGATTTGGTGCGACGGGAAGATTATGACGTGTTGCGTGAAATTGTTGACGTGCAGGGCGAGGAAATCGCCATATTGCAAAAAGAGCTGGCAGCTTTTCGAACACGGAAAAAACCAACTAGTAAATAGTTGGAAACGCGTCGTTAAAAATAGGATAGAACTCCCCGTAAACCGGACATAACACGTACCAAAAGCGTAACAAATTGTATGTGGAAAACCTCCGGGGATTTAACTATTTGTTAACCATGTTGAGGCGAACATCCACAGGAGAAATAGGTGTAAAGACACGAACAGCGTGCCACATGGCATGCGAGCGGTGTAGACTTGGGTAACGAGACGATTCGTAAATCAAATCCTGTTCTTTGGTTTTGATTGGAAGCGTTAATCACTTGTTTTTGAGGTCAAGGGTACTTGATTTTTGAACTAACCAACGGCACATCAAGGCGGCTTAGAATGGCACTTCTGCTTCAAACTGAACCAGATCGTACAATGCACCCGGTGGATATTATTGAGCATATTGCCTCAATAAATGACTGGGCTTTTGAGCGGCGTGAAGCCGACGAAATTTCTATCACAGTTCGCGGGGGATGGAGTGACTATCACGTCACATTCTCCTGGATGGAGCATATGGAATCTTTGCATGTGGCGAGTGCGTTTGACCTGAAAGTTCCCGAAGCACGCCGGGGGGAAGTGGATAAACTGATATCCTCAATTAACGAGCAAATGTGGATTGGTCACTTTGACGTGTGGAGCGGGGAGGGCGTTGTCCTGTTCCGCAATTCGCATCTTTTATCAGGTGGAGCTGAAGTTTCACCACACCAATGCGAAACCCTTTTGCGGTCTGCCACTGAGGCCTGCGACCACTATTATCAGGCGTTTCAGTTTGTGGTTTGGGCGGGGAAAAGCGCGCGCGAAGCCTTGGATTATGTCTTGTTTGAAACAGCGGGTGAGGCGTGAATCTTCAAGATATTGACGCTTTGGTTTTGGTTGGTGCTGGAAAAATGGGGCTGGCATTGGCCAAAGGCTGGGTACGAGATGGATTGCCCGGCGGCTCTTTAATGCTGGTTGATCCACTACCCCATGAGGAGACAATTGCATTTGCCCAAACCGTTGGGGCCAAGCTTGTCCCCCAAATTCCTGATGAACCTGCCAGAGCTGTCGTTTTGGCCGTAAAGCCCCAAATTGCAGAACAGGTTATGGCCGGTATTCGTTGTGCAATTGGCCCTCAAACTCTGGTGCTTTCTGTCATTGCCGGTATTTCAATCAAGGCGATGCAGAACGGGCTTGGTACCAAAAGGATTGTGCGTACAATCCCCAATACGCCGGCCCAAATCGGCAAAGGGGTAACCGGTGCCTATGGGGGCGATGGCGTGAGCGATGATGACAATGCGCTTACCAATGCATTGCTGGCGGCGGCGGGAACTGTCGTTTGGGTACCCCAGGAAAATCTGATAGATGCGGTTACATCTGTCTCAGGTTCTGGCCCTGCCTATGTGTTTTTGATGGCAGAAGCCATGGCTGCGGCGGGGGTTGCGCAAGGATTAAAGCCGGACGTGGCGATGGTTCTGGCACGTAATACCATCATTGGCGCGGCGGCATTGATGGATGTCGAGACGCTGGATGCATCGGTGTTGCGGCAGAATGTGACTTCGCCCAACGGGACAACAGCGGCGGCACTTGAAGTTTTGATGGCTAAGCCGGGACTTACGGAATTGATGACCAAAGCAATTCATGCAGCCCACATGCGAAGCCTTGAATTGGGGGAATAGCGACCATGGCCGATGGAATTATTTCGTTTGAAGATTTCCTGAAAATTGACATTCGCACCGGCACGATCGTTGATGCAAAACCTTTCCCTCAAGCGCGCAAACCCGCCTATATTCTGATGATTGATTTTGGCGGAGAGATCGGGATTAAAAAATCCTCGGCGCAAATTACCGATCATTATTCGCTTGAACAATTGATGGGGAAACAGGTGATGGCCGTGGTCAATTTTGAATCGCGGCAAATTGGGCCCATAAAATCTGAAGTATTGACCTTGGGGTTTATGGATGAAAACGAACATGTGGTATTAGCCGTGCCAAATCAGGGCGTGCCAAATGGAAAGCGTTTAGTTTGATCTGATCTATCGCCGGACTTTGCTTTTTGAAAGGTAAACCCTAGGTTGTTTTCAAAAAGCAGCCATGATTGCTCAAAAATTTTCCAGCAGGTTTAACATTTTAAGCGTCTCATGATCGCCAGGCTCAACCATAGAAACCAGGAACTGACGGATCGCCTGTTGTTGCTCAGCGGATAACTTGTCCAACGCTGCGTTGATGCGTGTGGTTTGGCTCTTTGAAAGGATGGCGAAATACTCCTGCCCTTTCGCCGTTGCAAATAGCAGGCGCTGGCGACGGTCTTTTTCCCCCGCATGCTGCTTGATATAGTCTTCGTCAATGAGTTGGCGTAAAACGCGAGCGAGGCTTTGTTTGGTGATTTTGAGGATACCCAACAAGTCGGCCACGGGCATGCCGGGGCGAATGTTGACAAAGTAAAGAACCCGATGGTGGGCGCGGCCAAACTTGTGATGGGCCAGCAATTCATCGGCGTCAGAAACAAAATCCCGATAGGCAAAGAAAAGCAAACCCATAACATCCAAGGGCACCTTTGAGGGATTAGAATAATTTATGTCAGTAGTGTTGACATTTATTTTCTTTGATGTCATCTTGATGCCAGTTAAGTATATGGAACAGGCTTTCCTTATCCCAAAGAGGTATGGATTTGCCAAGGTGCAATTGGCAAAGACAGCTGGTTTTAGTGCTTTTATTGTTGAATTTGAGGGAACGAGTTAAAAATGGCTAATATGGCAATTGATCAACGTGAGGGCTGGATTTGGTACAATGGGGAATTTGTGCCTTGGAAAGATGCCAAATTGCATGTTTTGACCCATGGTCTTCACTATGCATCGAGTGTTTTTGAGGGGGTACGTTCCTATAAAAGCGCGGTATTTAAGCAACGCGAACATACGGAACGTTTGATAGCTTCGGCAAAAATGCTTGATTTTGATTTGCCCTATTCGGCGGATGAACTGGATGCGGCCTGCGATGAGGCAATTATTCGAAACGGCCTGACGGATTCCGATGCGGTTTATGTGCGGCCCTTTGCCTGGCGCGGATCTGAGGAGTTGGGCGTTCCAGCGCGTAATAATAAAGTGCATGTGGCGATCGCGGTTTGGGATTGGCCGAGCTATTTTACCATGGAGGAAAAGTTGGCCGGGATACGCATGACCTTGGCTGACTGGCGGCGTCCGTCACCTGAAACAATTCCGTGCAAGGCAAAAGCGGCGGGTCTTTATATGATATGTATGCTGTCCAAGCATGCGGCGATGGACAAGGGCTATACCGAGGCGTTGATGCTTGATCACTTGGGAAATGTGGCTGAAGCGACGAGTGCCAACATTTTTTTCCACAGGAACGGGGAATTGCACACACCAATTGCAGACACGTTTCTTGATGGTATTACGCGGCGCACGGTTATTGATCTTGCCAAGGTTGCAGGGCTAAAAATTGTTGAGCGTCGTATATTGCCTGAAGAGCTTGGGGATTTTGACGAATGCTTTTTAACCGGTACAGCGGCTGAAATTACGCCGGTGGCCGAAATTGACCAGGTAATTTATCGACCCGGAAAAGTGTGCAAGGCCATGGTTGATGCCTATGGCAAAGAAGTGCGGCGCACCTAAAGTCAAGGTATGGCAGTGGATATTATTCAGATTGATGGGACTAATATTCATGTACTTGAGAGCATAGCTGTCGATGTTTTCGATTATGAAGTGGTCGCCAAGTTTTTAGACCCGTATTTGAAGCGCAGCGGAAATGTCATGTTTGTTGCTGTTGAGGCAGGAACTGTCATTGGACAAATTCGTGGAATTGTTCAAATGCAGCCTGATTGTGCATCACAATTATTCGTGGAAAACCTAGGAATCACCCCATCTAAGAAGCGAACGGGAATTGCATCCAAACTTATGGAGGCTTTGATAAAGTGGGGCCAGTCGCAAGGTTGTGCGGAATTTTGGCTGGCAACTGAACTTGATAACGAAGAGGCTATTGGGTTTTATCAGTCGCTTAAACTGTTGAAAACTGATGTGGTAATGTTTGCAAATTTTGTTGATGATTAGGGTCCAGCCCCTAACTCCAACGATCCATGGCATCATCGTCGTGGGTTTTTGCCTCGACCCAAACTTCGCCATTTATCCCCGTTTCTTTTTTCCAAAACGGTGCGCTGGTTTTTAGAAAATCCATGATGAATTCGGCCCCCTCAAAGGCGGCACGGCGATGGGGGGCAAGGGTCATAACTTGCACAATTGGTTCGCCGGGCAACATTTTGCCATAGCGGTGGATCACACATATTTTTTGCAGTTCAAACCGTTCGCTAGCTTTTGTTGCAAAACCTTCCAATTGGGCCTGGGCCATGGGCGGATAATGCTCTAGGGTTAAGCTGGTGATGGGGGCCTTAGCGTTGGAGCGCACAATGCCTGTAAAAGTAACGGCGGCACCGGCCTGTGTTTCATCTTTTAGGAAAGCGTTACTTTCCTGACCGGGGTCAAATATCTCGTTTTGCAGGCGCACAATTGTTGACATATTAGCCGCCAGTCATCGGGGGGAAAAAGGCAATGGTTTTTGCTTCGCCTAAGGGCGTATCATGATCAACAATGTTCTCGTCCAAGGCTGTTTTTATCAGCGAGCGTTTTTCAAAAGCCAGTTCAAAGCCCTCATCATTTTTTGCCATCCAGTCCATCAGATCAACAATTGTTGTGACATCTTTGGGGGGGCTAACGGTTTCTTCGCCGCGGTTCAGTCGTTCCCGCAGCCAGGCGAAATAGAGCACTTTCATTCTTTTGTTTCCTTTAGATGGGGCCAGGCTCCGGCGAAATATTCATACCCGGAATACAGCGTTAATGCCATTGCTGCCCATAACATTCCATTGGCTGCGTTGGCCAAGTTTGGCACCAAAGGGATCAAAATAATCAACCCGAGTGCAAACAATTGCACGGTGGTTTTTGTCTTGGCAATGAATGAGGCTTTAATGACAACATTCATTGGCCCTAAAAATTCGCGCAAGCCAGCCACGGCGATTTCGCGGGTCATTATAATCAGTGCCGCCCAGATAGTGCGTTGGTCAAAGCTTCCTTCATAGGCCAGTGCAACCAGCAAGGCCCCGACCAATAATTTATCGGCAATAGGGTCCAACATGCGACCAAGGGGGGAAATCAGGTTCATTTTGCGGGCAAGATATCCATCCACATAGTCAGTTAACGCGGCAAAGACAAACAGGGCAAAAGCAATCCATTGAGTCATATCCGTGTGCATGAATAGCAACGCAATAATGACAGGGATGAGCGCTATTCTAAGCAATGTTAGGATGTTTGGTAGGGACATGATGTTCTCATTTTGGTTTTTGTTATCCCATCAATATTGGGTGCGCGCGTCAAGAAATTTCATTCACTCTGAAGGGTTGAAATGATCATAGATGATTTGGGCCAGTGTTTTTGAAATACCGGTGACGCTGGCTATATCGGAAAGGGCGGCACGGGACACAGCTTTTGCCGAGCCAAATTGATTGAGTAAAGCGCGCTTTCTTCCCGGGCCAATGCCGCCAATTTCATCAAGTGGGTTTTTAACAAAATTCTTTTTTCGACGGGCGCGGTGGGTGCCGATGGCAAAACGGTGCGCCTCGTCGCGCAGGCGTTGCACATAATATAGTACAGGGTCGCGGGCGGGGAGCATAAAGGGTTTTTGCCCTGTGATATGAAATGTTTCGCGTCCCGCATCGCGCTCCTCACCCTTGGCGATGCCCACCAGTTTAATCGGGCGCGGTAAGTCCAGTGTTTTGAGCACTTCACGGACAGCGGACAATTGCCCCTTTCCCCCATCAATCAACAGCAAATCGGGCCAATCGGGGAGCCCGGTTTGTGAACTATCGTCTTCAATTTGGCTTGCTTCGTCAACGGGGCTTTCTTTTATTAGCCGCGTGAACCTGCGCGTTAAAACTTCGCGCATCATGCCAAAATCATCCCCCGGGGTGATATCCTCATTTTTGATGTTGAACGTGCGATAGTGTTTTTTGGACAAGCCCTCTTCGCCCGCAACAATCATGGCGCCCACGGCATTGGTGCCCGAAATATGGGAATTGTCATATACTTCAATGCGGCGGGGAATGGCGTCGAGTTCAAAAGCTATTTGAACCCCTGCAAGCAGTTTTTTCTGACTTGCCGTTTGCGCCATTTGCCGACCCAACGCTTCGCGCGCATTAACCAGTGCATGATTAACCAGATCCGCTTTTTCACCACGTTGGGGGGCAAGAATTTTTACCCGATAACCGGCGCGTTCTGAAAGGGCCTGCTCGAGTAATTCATGTTCCTCTAGGTCGTGGGAAATCAAAATGGTTTTTGGCGGGATGCGACTTTCATAGAATTGCATAAGGAAGGGGCCGAGCACATCTGCTTCACTAAGGCTGTCATCGGCGCGGGGATAAAATGCATGATTGCCCCAGTTCTGGAATGCGCGGAAGAAAAACACTTGCGCGCAAAATTGACCTGCTTGTTGGTGAATTGCAAAAATATCGGCTTCTTTGACCCCCTGTGCTGATACGTCCCCCTGTCCTTGGATGAGGGCAAGGGCGCTGAGGCGGTCACGTAAAACCGCCGCTTGTTCAAAATCATGGGTGTCCGCTGCGGCGTGCATCTGGATTGAGAGTTTCTTTTGAATAGATTTGCTTTTTCCGGCTAGAAATTGGCGCGCCCCTTCAACAAGGTCTTGATAATCATCCTCAGAAATCTGGTTGGTGCATGGGGCGGCGCAACGTTTGATCTGGTGTTGCAAACAGGGTCGCGATCGGCCTGAAAAATAACTGTCTGATCAATTGCGGATCAGAAAGGCTTTTTGCAGCGCGGCGAGGGTGCGTTCAACGGCGGTGACGGAGGCAAAGGGGCCGAAATAGTGACCCTTGGTACGGCGCGCACCGCGATGTTTGAGAAGCTGGGGGCTTTTATGCTCAGTGGCGATGAGGACGTAGGGGAAGGTTTTATCGTCACGTAACAGCACATTATAGCGTGGTTTGAGGCGTTTGATCATGTTGGCCTCAAGTAGCAAGGCCTCGGATTCGGTGTGGGTGTTGACGAATTCCATATCCGCAGTCGCCGCAATCATCCGGCAGGTACGTATCGGATTACCTTCGTAGCGGGTGTAGTTGGATACGCGCGATTTTAGATTGCGGGCCTTACCCACATATATCACGTGGCCATCCGTGTTGAGCATGCGATAAACGCCGGGGGCAGAGGGCAGGTTGCGCACGTGCGCGGCGATAACTTGTGGGCCGGTATCAACTATCTCAGTTTCACTTGCTCCATCTGTAGTTTCAGTGCTGATTTCCTTAGATTCGACTTGCTTGGATTTGACTTGCTTGGTTTGGCTGTTGGTTTCACTCATCATGATGTCCAGGGAATGCGGGTGTCACTCTACCGCCCCCACGCCAATCTAAATGCTCACCCCCATCCATTGCCAACATTTGCCCGGTCATTGAGGGGGTATTAAGCAAAAATAATACGGCATTAGCAATGTCATCTGGGGTGGCTGCAGTTTGCAAGGGGAGTTGGGCAATGGATTTTTCAAACTGCGCTTGGCTTTGGCGTTTATGGGGAAGGGTTGGCCCTGGCCCAATGGCGTTAACACGAATGTGGGGCGCGAGGGATTGGGCAAGGGATTTTGTTGCCGTCCAAAGAACAGATTTTGACAGGGAATAGGAGAGATAGCCGGGGTCATTTCTGAGCACACGCTCATCGATGATATTGATGATGTTTCCCTTTGTGCCAGCGGGGAGTTGGCGGGCGAAGTCCCGTGCCAGAAAAAGTGGAGTCTTGGCGTGCAGGTCGAAATGAATGTCCCAGAGAGTATCATCAAGGGTTAGGGCGCTGTCGGGCTCAAAGACCGATGCGTTGTTAATGAGGGTATGAACGGGCCCTGAAATGGCGGCGGCCTGACTCAGTAGTTTTTCCCGTTGGGTTTTATTTGATAGATCAGCCTGCAAGGGGGCCGCGTTGCCGCCGGCTTTTTGAATTTTCTCGCAAAGTTGATAGGACTGTGTTTCGGAACGGTTGAAATGCACAATAATTGTATAGCCCGCTTTGGCCATTACAAATGCAATAGCCGCCCCTATGCGGTTTGCGGCCCCGGTGATGAGAACAGTTTTATCCATTGTTCGAGCATAAACTACTCATGTGATTCATGCGAGGGTGATGCCGGTAAAAGAGATGAACAAATAGCTTAGGTAGGCAAGGGTAAGCAGGCCACCAACAATTTTGCCAATCGGGCGGCGTAGGAAGGCTATCGGAATAATTATCGTTGCTGATGCCAACAATACCCATATGTCGAACTCCAGCAAATGTGAGGTAACAGGCAGGGGGATTATCATGGATGTTATGCCCAAAATGGCCAGTAGATTGAATATGTTGGAGCCGATTACATTGCCAATGGCGACACCTGCTTGGCGGCGGAAAGCTGCGGCAAGGGTTGCCGCAATCTCAGGCAGTGTGGTGCCAAGAGCCACGATGGTGGTGCCAACTACGGTTTCGCCTACGCCCCAGATGGTGGCAAGGCCCAATGCTCCGTCCACAATAAATTTTGCGCCAATAGCAAGCCCGACAAATCCAAGGCCTAGATAAATAAGAGACTTTTTCATACCTTCTTTGGGGGCGGCACTACTTTCATCCAGTGTGGAGAGTTTTTCTCTGCGTGCTTTGTTGGCAATACTAATGGAATACGTGAGATAAATTATCAGCAAAGCGATGAGAATAAAGCCATCAAAGGTGGAGATTAAGCCATCTATGGCCAGGGCAATAAATGCCAGGGATATGGCGACCATGAACAGGGTTGAGCGCCGGATGCCGGGGGCCGTGAAATAAAGCGGCGCGATTAATGCCGGCAGGCCCAAGACAATAAGTGCATTGGCGATATTGGAGCCAACGGCATTGCCAACAGCCAGACCCGGCGCATCATTAAAGGCGGCCTGAATAGAAACAAAAAGCTCAGGGGAGGATGTGCCTATGGAAATTATGGTCAGACCGATAATAAGAGGGGGCACATGAAAGTGGGTCGCAATAGCAACGGCACCGCGCACCAACGCATCTCCAGAAAGCGTCAAAATCACCAGTCCAACGGCGAATATTAGGAATGGTATCATGCTTTTTCCTTGATCTGATATCCAGATTTGGGGGTTCTGAGGATCAAATACAAGTCACAAACTCACGAATGTGTGTATAAAAAATACGAGATATCGCTCGGCCTGACCTTAACACCGGGTATATGTTTTCTATATTATTTTGAAGGAGGGCGATTTCATGATGACAAGTACTCATATTCTTATGGGCGCGGCTATTTCGTCGCGGTCCCATTTTCGTCCCCTTTATATTGTTCTGGCTTGGCTGGGTGGCTTTACCCCGGACGCATCGATGTTCGCACTCGTTGTCTATTCGCGCTTTGGCGGCGAGGGCACAGAGGACCTGTGGAGCCGGGCGGGGGGATTGTATTGGCAGGAGCCTTGGCAATTCTATTCCGCTGTTTCCAACTCTTTCCCCATGTGGATTTTGTTTTGTTTGATTGGTTTGTTTTTGTTTCGGCGGAGCAAGCGCCTGAAATCAATCGGATTAGGGGTGTTGATATTTAGCACCGCAGCGTTTGCCCATGTAATCGTTGATTTTATGACCCATGCCAGCGACGCGCATATCCATTTTTGGCCGTTTTCAGATTGGCGTTTTCATTCGCCCATTTCCTATTATGAAAAAGCTCATTTCGGCAGGATAGTGAGCATTTTTGAAGCGACTATGGGGCTAAGCATCATTGCCTATCTGGTGACAAAATTTAAGCAATTACCCGTAAGAATTTTGGCCCCTCTCTTGGGGCTGCCCTATCTGATAATAACATGGTTCCTGTTTAGTGGGCGCATGTAAATCATGTGGCAAAAACGCCTGAAAAATTATTTCAGTTTTGCCGAGGGTTCCAATTCAAAAACTAACGGGAATACGCCCGGCTCCCCTTGCGCATCGCACACATACTTTGCGCGATATTCCAGCATGATAAATCGATAGTCACGCCACACCCATTTGCCCGTGGTGCCGCAATCGCCAATGCCACGGCCTTTGTAAAAGGAGGTAAGGATTTTTGTCGTTGGGTCATAGATTGGATTGATCAAAAACTGGGTTCCTGTCCAGCCGCTAAGCTCGTCAAATTCTGCAAAATAGATCGGGTCATAATAGGTGCCATTGCCCTCATACGCTTTGTAGGCAAAATTGTAGGCCCCGGAGGTGCAAGGGATAAAATAAACCCAATGTTCCTCGTCAACTTGTTGGGTAATGACCCGATAGGCACCGCGCAAATTTTCAAAGGGTTCGCATTGCGCGTCTTGTGAGTGCTGAATAATCAGATCATTTGGCACACTTCGGGGGAATTGTGCGCTGATGGGGGTGAGACCAATGGGGGCTGCGTAGGCTAAGCGTTCGGAACCCAAACGACGTTGGCGCTCATCGATCCACAACAGTGCGGCGGTTAATCCTGAAAGGGAAAAATTGGCGGTGTATAATTCTTGGTATTCGTCCAAAAATTTCGCCTGGGCGCTGGTGCCCGCAACCAGTTGATCCAACAGTTTCTCAGCCTGTTGGCTGACAAAATAGAAGTCGTTTATGCTGGAATAGGCACCATAATCGACGCCTTGTTCAAAAACACTAGTTTGTCCGTCAACTTTGAAAATTATATCGGCGTATTCATCAGGATATCCGGCAACTGTGGTGAGGGAAACCTCCCAATACAAGCCTCGTTCGTGTCGCCCAACCCGCAAAATATGGTCGGCAACGCTGCCGTCTGCCGGATTTGGATTGTCATAGGTTGTTGCAGAGCAATACCCACTTGGGCGACATGCGGCCAGCCAGTCCCCAAAATACTCGCGCACTTCACCAAAAGGTTGTGCAAGGCTGGGTGTTGAAAATAACAAAAGCGTTGCAAACAAAAGGGTACGCATTTCTAGGACTCCGATAATGGCTAAAGGACTAAATTTCATTTTTTTAGCACAAAAATTGGTTGAGATCAGGGCAAGATTTACATATGTGAGAAGTGCTCAAAAATTCATGGTTAATCATAAGTAAAAATTTGGCTTTATATGGGCTTATTTGTTCGGTAATAGACCTGTTCAAGAGGGATTTGCGGTAAAATCCCCCATTAAAAATACAGGGACAATATATTATGGAAGCAATTCTTCCGATTATCATGCAACTCGTTGGTGGTGGCGCTGGCGGTGGAATCGCCGGCAAGCTGCTTGGTGGCAACATGAATTCAATGATGACTATGATTACTGGCGCTATTGGTGGTTTGGGTGGCACAGCAATAGCAGGTATGATCCCCGGTTTAGACGGTCTGTTGGGTAAAGCCACTGAAATGGCTAGCACAGCTTCGGATACGGCTGGTGCGACAGCGGCCAGTGGTCTTGATCTTGGTGCTCTTGCGGGAACAGGTGCCACCGGTCTTGTTGGCGGCGGAATTTTGACCGGCGTTGTCGGCTTGATTACAAACGCAATGAAAAAGTAGTTAGCTGACCACATGAATAATTAACGCCCTGAGGATTTCCTTTGGGGCGTTTTTTTGCGGAACGTTTTTTGCGGAACGCTTTTTTGCGGAACGTTTTTTGATTGCCTTCTTGAAACTCATATGCCAACGATTTTTCATGAGTTCTTCAAATCCCCCCACCAATGTTCCAGTCGCCATCGGGTTCACCATCGCCTCAGTTCTGCTGTTTGGCATGCAGGATGTGACCGCCAAAATTCTGGTGCAAACCTACCCTGTGGCTCAAGTGGTGATGATGCGATTTTGGGCATTTGGCTTGTTCGCATTATTCCTTGCTTTTCGTCATTATGGGGTTTCGTTTTCGGGGATAATTCATGCGACGCAAAGCAAAGCGCGTGGCTTACAGTTATTGCGCGGGGGAATATTGCTGGCGGATATTTTGTTGTTCGCCACGGGTTTGCGCACCTTGCCCCTTGGGGAAGCGGCGGCGCTCACCTTGACATTTCCCCTGTTTGTGACGGTGTTTGCCATTCCCCTGCTGGGGGGAAAAGTGGGGCCATTCCGGTGGGTTTCGATCGTCATCGGGTTTGTGGGCGTGTTGATTGTGCTTCGCCCCGGTTTCGCTGTGCTTGATGTGGGGGCCATATATATTCTCGCCGCGACGATGCTGTTTGCCCTGTATATTGTTCTGACGCGTATTGTGGCGCAAAAAGACAGCACGGCCACCAATATGCTTTATGTGGGCATTATTGGCATGGTGGGTTCCAGTGCAGTGGGGCTTTTTGTTTGGCAAAATCCGGATTTGCAAGCTTGGGGAATTGCCTTGTTACTCATGGCGTCGACCACGGGGGCCAATTATTTTGTCATGCGCGCCATGGCGCACGCACCGGCCTCCGTTGTGCAGCCATTTAACTATCTACTTTTGCCATGGGCCATAACGCTCAGCTTTATCACCTTTGGTCAGATGATCGATACCATCTCGCTGATTGGTGCGATTATCATTGTCAGTTCAGGACTGATGGTATGGCTGCGGGAACGGGGCAAGGGTTAGGCCAAGAGCGAGGGGCTGACACGTCGATGGCGCGTTGGCTAGCGGCGGATCATGGCGACAAGAAAAAGTAACACGCCCAAGCCAAATATTGCGACGCCCAAGGGGGTAAGCAGGTAAAAAGCGAGGATGAATAGTGTCGGTGCGCCGTCGGGGAAAACCATATTAGTGAGCCAAAGGGGCAATATTCCGATGGATAGCAATATGGCACCAATAACCAGAGTGGCGCGGGCCCAACGGGAAAGTTTCATATTTTACGTGGCTTTCAATACCTTGGTTTTAACAAGCCGGGCGCTTGGCAGGCAAAAGCCTATCAGGCGCCCGGTGGAATAGAATTGCAATGCAAGACAGTGTTTAGCCAAGGATAAACGTAACCTTGAGAACCACGCGGTAGGCGACGACTTCACCTTTTTCCACGATAACGTTTTGGTCTTTTACCCAAGCGCTTTTAATGTTGCGTAGGGTCTTGCTGGCGCGACGGACCCCCTTGCGGGTGGCGTGGTCAAAACTTTTTTTGGATGAGGAGATGATTTCTGTAACGCGGGCGACTGCCATGGGATTATCCTTTTTTCTTGCGTGTGGAAAGCACATCTTAAAACGACATTGAGGCAAGAGCAAAGCA
>JAJRRG010000089.1 GCA_024279675.1 Alphaproteobacteria bacterium | reverse complement strand
GCTGACTTTATACTACCCAGACGATGTTTCATATAAGGTGTTTGGGGAGTATTAACGTCATTGGGCTAGATATTTTGGTGTGAGCGAACAAGTCAACATCGATATGAGCCTAATTACCTGCCCCAATTGCCAAGCGCAATACAAAGTTGGTCTAGATACCCTTGGTGAAGAGGGGCGGATGGTGAAATGCGCCCAGTGTCAGAACGACTGGATGGCCCGTCCTCTAGTGCCTGATATTGCTGAGGAAAATATTGTTGATCCGATACCTGAGCCAATGGACGAAGTTGAAGAGAACCAACTTGATGCGGGTTTTGAAGCTCATTTTGACAAAAGTTCCGAGTTAGCTGACAAAAAATTAAAACACTCAAATGTTGTGGCCGGGCCGGGGCTGGATGATGACGTAGAGGTTGATGCCGCAACTATTGCCAAACAACGCAGGGAGATGGCGAAGCGCCATAGTTTGTTGAATCGCAATATGCCAAAGGCGCGGTTCAAGCGCGGTTTGCGTGCTGTGGGTGCCGTCATTTTAGCGCTGATGGTTATTAGTGGCGTTGCGTTTCGTGAAAATATTGTGCGGGCCTTCCCTGATATGGCTGGCATCTATAGCTCAGTTGGCTTGGGTGTGAATGTGTTCGGGCTTGAGTTTTCAGCTGTGCAAACTCTTATCTCGCTTAAGAACGGGATGGAAGTGATGGATATTTCCGCTGCCATTGGTTCTGTGAGTTCACGTCAGGTTACTGTGCCCCAAATAATCGTGACCCTTTTGGATGGGGACGGGAATTCTCTTTATGAATGGAGTGTGACTGCCCGGGCCGCTATCATGTTGCCGGGGGAGGTCATTGAAATGAAAACTCAATTAACATCACCCCCCGCGCAAACAAAAACAGTGCGTTTGACCTTTGAGGGGGCAAAATAGTTCATTGAGAATTTTAGGGTTCTGCCCGAGTAATAAATTGAAGGTTTGTACAGGAGTTAAGTAATGACGCGGATATTGATAGCAGAAGATGATGAGAACGTGCGTCGCTTTGTAGCCCAGGCGCTAAAAATGTCAGGCTATGATGTTGAAGAAGCCTCTGATGGGGGGCTGGCGGCGGAAATCATGGAAGAAGAGCAGGGGGCTTTTGACTTGCTGTTGTCCGACATTAAGATGCCGATTATGGATGGCATTGGTTTGGCGCTGGAAGTGGGTGCCAAATATCCTCAAGTCATAATCCTGCTTATGACCGGGTTTGCTGATCAACGCGAGCGCGCCCACGGACTTGATGCACTGGTCTATGATGTCATTGTTAAACCGTTTTCTTTGGCTGACCTGCTGGCTAAAGTCGAAGATGCGTTGGCGGGCAAACCCATAGAAATCCTGTCTCTATCGCGTCAGGAAATGAACAAGGCGGGCTAAACAAGGCTAAAATTCCCTCCAAGGGGAAAAATTCTTAACGTCCGCCAATCAGCGATACATTTATTACCGTCCGCCAAACAGCGGTACATGACGACGTTTGAAAATGACTGCTAAAGCTGCCCCGGCGATCATACCCCCGATATGGGCCCACCATGCAACCAAAGCACCGCCACTGACCACAACAGAAAAAATTTGAAGCCCGAACCAAAACCCAAGGAACCAGAAGGCGGGAACGGGTAAAGGAATGGGAATAAATATGCGGAATAACACAAAAACCCGCGCGTGGGGGTATAGGACCGTGTAGGCCCCTAGTACGCCGGCGACTGCCCCCGATGCGCCAATAAGTGGTCCATTTGAATCCACATTCATCAGCAGATGAGCGCCGGCTGCAAGGGCAGCGCAAATCAAATAGAATGCCAGATAACGCCAATGCCCCATGGCATCCTCGATGTTGTCGCCAAAAATAAATAGAAACAACATGTTGGAGAGCAGGTGCCACCAGTCCCCATGTAAAAAGGCATAGGAAATAAGGGGGAGTTGATCGGGGATAAGGGCCAGAGGTTGGGGAATAATATCGCGCACCACAAGGGGAATCATGCCCAAGCGGATGGTCAGATCACTATTGGCCTGTTCTGGCAAGAAATATTGAATAACGAAAATAAGCGACGTAATCGCGATCAGTGAATAATTCACATAGGCGAATTTGATGTGCTCAATCGGATTATTATCGTGAAGGGGTAAAAACATCAGTTCGTATCTTCGCTTTTAATGGCGTGTGTGCCTGAATTTTTTGGTTCACTTTTATCCGTGGGTTTGCTTGTGTCCGTATGTTTACCTGGGGCCCATAGTACATCGGATTTACCCTTTTCATTGGCGAAACGCGAGAGGACGAACAGCAGGTCGGATAAGCGGTTTAGATAGACTTGCGTTAGGGTTGAGGTATCGGGTTCTGCATCGAGCAGGGTGACGCAATCGCGCTCGGCGCGGCGGGCGACAGTTCGAGCCACATGCAGGGAAGCTGCAAGGGCAGATCCGGCGGGGAGTACAAAGCTGGTGAGGGGTTGCAAATCTTCGTTGGCAAGGTCAATTTGTTCCTCTAGCCAATCAATTTGAACTTGGGTTATGCGCAGGGCGGGGTATTTTTGTCCCTCATCTGTTCCCGGCGTTGCCAAATCTGATCCAAGGTCAAACAAATCATTCTGGATGCGGGACAAAATAGAATCAAAGCGTGCCAGACGCGTGGCATGGGTGCGTGCAACGCCAATAAATGCGTTGGTTTCGTCCACATCCCCATAGGTGATAACCCGGATATCATCCTTATGGCGGCGAGGGCCACGAACCAATGCCGTTGTGCCATCATCACCGGTTTTCGTATAAATCTTGTTGAGCTTGACCATATCTAAAGTGCCAGTTTTGTTTCCCATATAAATGTTAGTTCAATGGGTGTTATTGTTTCTATTAATTACCTTGGGAGGCGAAATAGGCAAAGGTTAACAGTAATAATACAGCGACGAATTGTACGATAATGCGGGCGCGCATGAGCATTTGTGAGCGGTTTCCCCCGCCCTTGAACATACTCCAAAGCCCAGCCCCTAGAATGAGTACAAGGGCAACCATGGTGATTACGATGAGAATACTTAGTGCGCCAGTCATGATGAGTATAATTGTCCGTGTTGATGAAGAAGGTGATTGTTGTATGAAAAGACAGGATTTTTAAGGTGTGCTGGTTTGATTGCCGACAAAATATTGACCAAGCAAATCAGCCAACAGGTCATAGATGACACGAATTTTGCGGCTGGTGAATAGCTCGCGGTGAGTTGTCAGCCATATTTCTAGGGGTGGCAGGGGGAGTTGAGGCAATAACATACGCATGCCGGGGGTTTGTTCCACCAAAACTTTTTGGGCAAAACCGATGCCAAGTCCCGCTTTGACCAACTCCCATATGGCGGTTTGACTGTCGCTTCGCAGGGCAAAATTGGCCCGAAGAAGATCAAATCCCATTTGTTGTGCAATGGTTGGCGCCAATTCTGAGTTATCAAAGCCAATCAATGGTGCCCTATATAGATCTTCAATTTCAAGGGGCATGGGATTGTCTTTGAAATAGCTTTCATGGGCGCAACAAACCAGCGGGCTTTCGCCAATTTTGCGTGAAATCAATTCCAATTGGGTGGGGCGAAACATGCGAATGGCAATGTCGGCTTCGCGCATTAGCAGGTTTTCCGGCGAGTCAGAGGGGACCAGTTCAATCTCAATAGCTGGGTATTGCTGGCGAATTTGGCGCAACATACTAGGCAACGAATAGTGGGAGGTGACGGTTGAGGCGGTGATACGGATGGAGCCTTCAAGCTTCTTGTTGCTTCCTTCGGCCAAAAGTGTGGCCTCATTCAGGGCCAAATGGGCGGTGTGTACCTGTTCATACAGGCGCATGGCGGCCGTATTGGGTTCAAGTCCTTTTATTGCGCGGGTAAAAAGGGAAGTGCCCAGGCTGGATTCTAGGGCTTCAATATGACGGCCAAGGGTGGGCTGGGACAGGCCTAACTCACGGGCGGCCGCAGAAAGCGAACCGTGTTCAACCACCGCTCCAAAGCTACGCCACAATGTCCAGTCGGGGGCGGCTCTATTCATTTTTGTTTGTCCTGCATGCAAATTTGGGCAATTTAACTACATTTTTGAATAGCATAGGTTGCGATTAACGTAAATCAAATGGAGAAAGTTATTATGCAAACGGTCACAATCTTAGGAATAAACGGGCGAATTGGTCAGGAAGTCGCAAAAGCTTTTGTTGCTTCAAAATGGCGGGTTATTGGCATGGGTCGAGGCAATCGCGCCAATCTCAAGGGCGTTGAGTTTGTTGAAGGTGACGTAAGTTTTCCTGAACAAACGCGCGTGGCAATTGCTGATGCGGATGTGGTGGTGAACGCATTGAACCTGCCGTATGACAAGTGGGACAAGGGCCGGGCTGAGGCACAGCTTGCAAAGGTTCTTGAGGCGTTGAAGGGTTCTAACAAAACCCTGATGTTTCCGGGCAATATCTACAATTACGCGGAAAAGCAGCACATTCTACGTCCCGATACACCGCAAAATCCGCATCGGGATAAGGGTGAAATTCGCAAAAGAATGGAAAACCAATTGCGCATCGCTTCTGAACAGGGGTTGCAGGTGATTATTCTACGCTTAGCAGATTTTTATGCGCCCCATGCGGTGGAAACCAATTTTGATTTGGCGATATTGTCGCGTCTCAAGTCGGGTGTTATTCAGCATATTGGTGATCTTTCAACTGGTCACAGCTGGGCTTATTTGCCCGATGTGGGGCGGGCGTTTGTAAAAATTGCCGATGTGCGTAGCGAATTACCCACGTTCAAAAACTTTCATTATGCGGGGCATTTTGCAACGGGTCATCAAACAATGGCAGCTGTTCAGGCGGCGCTTCCAACGCAGGCTAAAGTCAAGCCAATTCCATTGGGGCTCATGAAATTGATTGGTTTATTTGTGCCTATTCTTCGGGAGGTGCTTAAGATGCAATATTTGTGGGATCAACCACATCGGCTTGAAGATAATGAGCTTGATGTGCTGTTGGGCGCTGATTTCAAGACACCTTATGGGGAGGCGGTTGCGGCAACTGTTCGTTCATATTTGCCCGAAGAGGGAAAAATGGCGGCACCGAGGCAAGTGGCTCGGGCTTAGGATCAAAGATTTGTGTCATTGCGAGTATTTGTGAGTGCGCGGCAATCTAGTTCTCAATATTGCTGGATTGCTTCGCTTTGCTCGCAATGACGAAATTAAATGTTGATGGCTTGATTTGAAGTTAAAAAAAACCCGCGAATATTTTGTAATATTTGGGGTCAAGGCCCTAAAACCCCAATTGGGCGCGAATGCTTTGGGGCGTCGCGCCCTCTTTACGCAATGCGCGCAGGCTTTGGGAGTGGTCAGATTTACTAAGTTTGTAGCCTTCATCATCCAAAATCAGTTTGTGGAACGTATAGGTTGGGGAAGATAGACCAAGTAAAAATTGAAGCAGAACGTGAATGTCGGTCGCGGCTTGCATGTCGTGTCCCCGTGTCACGTGGGTAATGTTTTGCGCCGCATCATCCACCACCACCGATAAATGATAGGATGTGGGGGTGCCCTTGCGTTGAAGTACCACATCGCCCCAGCGTGCAGGGTTGGCATATGATATTTTTGGGCGATCCGAGGGGGTCGGGCCAGCAATGGTGAAACTGAGTGCGCCAACTTTGGCGACAGCTTTGTCCATATCCAGTCGATATTGAACGGGGAATTTGTCGGCAAAGCGTGCGGAAATTTCTTGCGGTGTCAGATGTTTACAGGTGCCGGGATAGATGGGTGCCCCATCGGGATCAGTTTGGCCGGTTGCGTTGGTTTTGATCTGTTTTCGGGAACAGAAACAGGGATACAGTAGACCAAGCGTACGCAATTTCTCAGCGGCGGCTTTATAGACATCAAACCGTGTGGATTGTACCAATACAGGCTTGGGCCATGTTAAACCAAGCCATGTGAGATCCTCATAAATTGCCTGAACAAATTCAGGCCTTGAACGTTCCGGGTCGGTATCTTCCATGCGTAACAGCCATTGTCCGCCCATTTGGTGCGCCCAACTATTTGTTATGAGTGCTGAATAGGCATGGCCCAAATGCAAAAAACCATTGGGGCTGGGGGCAAAGCGTAAAAGGGGCTGGTCGGGGGCGTTGGATAGGGCGTTCATGGGTATAAAATGGCTCCCGCCAGTTTGGATGATGGGTGCCGTCTTGTTAGGGTGTTGGCCCTAGCTTATCCAACCATTGTTTCTAGCGCGTAGGGAAAACCAAAGAAGGGCGATGGCCCCAACAATTACCAACGCAACCATGACAGTGCCTCCGGGGCCAAAGACCGCAAAGGAATCCTGCACAAAGAAGGAGTTTACATTTTGCACAATGACGCCGATTAGAGAAAGCTTGAACATCAGCACGGCCCAGCCCTTGCGCATGGCAAGGGCGACACAACCAAATGCGCCGCAAAAAACGGCCACGGCAAACGCAACATAAGCCCAGATGGGCATATTCTCATAAAGGGCGCGTTCGGCGTCGGGTAGGGCGGCGATTATTTCAGGGTCTGTCAATATTTGTGCAAAAAAAGCCATGACGCCCATCAGGTTCCACAATAGTGCAACAGTAACGGCGATCCAGTACCATGTGGGTGGTTTTTGTGTTTCGTCCATGAAATATTCCCCTATAATTCCAGTAGTTGCGGGTAAACAATTACCCCTCTTGCAAGCATAGATTGGCACATAAACATGGAATTTGACAATAAGGCGATTGAAACGCGGCAAATTCTTGAGGCACATTTGGCCGGTTTGGTTCAACTTGAGCCAAGATTGGCACCCATACTGGCAGAGGTGGGGGAGGTGCCAATGCGGCTTGGTAAGCCGGGATTTGCAGGGTTGGCCTCGATTGTTTCCAGTCAACTTTTATCGGTGGCCAGTGCCCGGGCAATCCACACGCGGGTGGAAGCGTTGGTGGATGAGATGAGCGCTGAGAATTTCTTAAAAATCGGGCGGGAGGAACTTCGACAGGTGGGGATGAGCTATTCCAAGATTGATTGTCTTTACGGGGTGGCAAAGGCTGAATTAAGCGGTGCGTTAGATTTTACCCATCTGCATACGTTGGGTGCGTCTGAGGTGATGAAAAAAATGACAGCCCTTAAGGGTATTGGTCCATGGAGCGCAGAAATATATTTGATAAGTTCCATTGCCCATCCGGACATTTTTCCAGCCGGGGATTTGGTGTTGCAAAAAATGCTTGGCAAAATCCTCAGCTTGGATGAAAAACCGGACGAAAAACAAACACGGGAACTCACAAAAAAATGGTCGCCCTATCGGGGCAGTGCCGCTAGATTGTTATGGCGATATTTTGCAGTGTTGCGGGATAAAGAAGGAATAAATCTATGAGTACAGAACTTTCGGGGCCAATGCTGGCACCAAAAGAGGGCAAGGCTACCCGGCTGGTTGTGCTGTTGCATGGCTATGGATCGGATGGGAATGATCTGATTTCCCTTGGGCAATATTTTCAACCGCAAATGCCCAACACAATGTTTGTTGCGCCCAATGCCCATCAGCGCAGTGAACTCAATCCTGCCGGTTATCAATGGTTTCCTTTGGCGCTAGATCGGGAAATGAGCCGACTAACGGGTGCTGAAAGCGCGCGCCCTGTGATCGTGGATTTTTTGACATCCCTTTGGGCGCAAACGGGCCTAAGTGCGGCGGATACATTCTTGGTTGGGTTTTCCCAAGGGGGCATGATGGCGTTGAATGTGGGGCTGCGGTTGGACGAGGATCTGCTGGGGATCGTATCGTTTTCCGGTGGGTTAATCGGCCCTGAAAATGGCTTGAAAGGCATCATTGCCAAGCCCCCCATATGTCTGGTGCATGGCACAGCCGATGATGTGGTGCCAATGTCCCTTTCCACCAATTCCAAGACCAATCTTGATGCGTTGGGTTATCGTGTGGCTTTGCACCTTAATCAGGGAAGCGGGCATACGATCGGTGTTGAGGGCTTGGGGTTTGCGCTGGCCTTTATGCGGGAAGTCATGTCTGAGGAAAGTTCGGCATGAGAAGTGTATAAATAATATATCTTTCCATGCCCGACATAAAGCGCTTAGATACCGAAATAGTAATTGTTCTATTAGGGGTTAAGTAATAGTGGGCCTGCATGTATCACCTGAAAGCTGTCCAACTTTGGTGCTTAATGCGGATTTTCGCCCATTGAGTTATTACCCCTTGTCGCTTTGGTCGTGGCAGGAAGCTATCAAGGCGGTGTGTCTTGAGCGGGTGAATGTTATCTCAAGCTATGACACTAAAGTGCACAGCCCTTCGTTTGAAATGAATGTACCCAGTGTTGTGGCTTTACGTGATTATGTTAAACCTCAAACCAATCCCGCCTTTACCCGGTTTAACTTGTTTTTGCGTGATCGGTTTTCCTGTCAATATTGTGGGAAAAGTAGTGATTTGACTTTTGATCATGTGGTACCACGCTCCAGAGGTGGGCGCACGACATGGGAGAATGTTGTGGCGGCCTGTTCCCCCTGTAATCTGGCCAAAGCGAACAGGCTTCCTCGGGAAATTGGCATGCTTCCGCGCCAGCCCCCCTATCAACCCAGTATCTATGATTTACATAGGAATGGCCGCGCTTTTCCGCCGAACTATCTACATGAAAGCTGGATGGACTATTTATATTGGGACATTGAGCTAGAGGCTTAAACTATGGTGGGTTTAAGACTTCAGCGTCTTGAGTTGCCCTTTAATGGAAAGGGCTAAAAACAAAACCATCAACGCGGAAATCAACGCGTTATAGCCAGCAAAGCTAATGCCCAAAAACCGGAAACTTGGATCGTCGCAGGGGATGATCTTCACTTCATTGAGTGCGCTCATATCGGAAAAACTAATGCCCCCGCCATTGCCGGTGCAAGAGGAGGGCCCCGCCCAGAATTTCCATTCAACACCGGCGTGAAATGCACCAAGATACATGCCCCAGACAAATATTGCGGCGGCAAGAAGTGTCAATACCAAACGTAAGGCACTTGGCATTTTCTGCCAAAAACCAATGGTTACCATTAAAACGGGGAGGCCAATATAATAGGGAACGCGTTGGGCATAACAAAGCTCACAGGGGATAAATCCGCCGATGAGCTCGAAGCCCCAGGCACCCACTATGGTGAAAAAACCAATCATAAAGGCGGTGTTTATGTGGTTTGCCGAGTTCCCTACGGAAGTGCCTGACGTCATTTTTTTGTATCCTGAGATTATTTTTGTGTGATGCTATCTATAATTGCGGACTGTTTTATGGCGCGGGGGTAAAAAAACAAGCATTAAAACATAAATTTGATCGCTAGAAACCCGCCGATAAGCAGCGTGCAGAATATGATGAACATAAGTCCCAGGCGCTTTTCGATGAAGTCACGGATGGGTTCGCCAAACCAGTATAAAAGAGCAGAAACCAAAAAGAACCTGATGCCGCGCCCAACGATGCTGACAAGGGTGAACTGAAGAAGGTCAAAACCGACAGAGCCGGAAAAAATCGTTAAAACTTTATAGGGAAACGGCGTGACGGCGCCGAGCAAAATTCCCCAGCCGCCCCATTGGTCATACCATCCGACAAAACGCTCAAAGGTGTGTTCCGCCCCGTAAAATTCAAGAATGGGCAGGCCGATGGTTTGAAACAGAAACGCGCCGATTGCATAGCCAAGGAAGGCACCAAGGACAGAGGCGATGGTGCAAATCAATGCGTAAACCCACCATTTTTGCCGCTTGGCAATAACCATGGGGATTAGTAAAATATCTGGCGGAAGAGGGAAAAATGAGCTTTCGGCAAAGCTGATCGTTCCAAGGGCTGCTGGGGCATTTTTCGTGCCCGCCAAGGACATGAGCCAATCATAAAGTTTGCGTAGCAATGGGTCTCTCCGAATTTTTGCCAAGGGGCAGAGGTCAAGGGGCTGGGATCAGGTCTAAACCTAGATTGCTAATAGAATATGGAGAAAAATAAATTGGAGCGGGTGAAGAGAATCGAACTCTCGTATTCAGCTTGGGAAGCTGCTGCTCTACCATTGAGCTACACCCGCTTTTTTGTTGCCTGTCTTTTGAATTATTCGTGGGGCGGGGTCAAGCGAGGATATGATGTGGGTGGTTATTGGTTTTACGTTGTGTAAGAAATGAAATGGTGCGCCTGACAGGAGAAAGTTTGAATCCACCAGGGAGCGAAGAGCGAGCCGCAACTAATGTTGCGCCCAATCGGAGCATGAGCGAAGCGAGTTGGCGCGAGATATAAAAATGGTGCCCCCCGCCGG
>JAJRRG010000088.1 GCA_024279675.1 Alphaproteobacteria bacterium | reverse complement strand
TAAATTGCTTTTGGTTCTAAACTGGCGTTTGTTGCGCGAATCATTTTTAGTGATTGTTGATCTGAGAGGCTATGTGAGCGAACTCCCCCCACAAATTCAAGACTGGTTTTTAAAACGTAAGTGGAATTTGCGTTCCCACCAACGCGATGTGCTTAATGCGACCCGTGGGGGATGCTCATCGCTGCTGATTGCGCCAACCGGTGCGGGCAAGACATTGGCCGGGTTTTTACCCACATTGGCGGATTTGGCTAAAGCGCCCCACAAGGGTTTGCACACACTTTATATTTCGCCACTTAAGGCTCTGGCTGTTGATGTGGCGCGCAATCTCACCGATCCTATCAGCGAGATGGGCCTGAACATTTCCGTTGAAACGCGCACGGGGGATACCCCGTCGTCAAAACGTCAGCGCCAACGCTATGACCCGCCCCATATATTGCTAACCACCCCGGAACAATTGGCGTTGCTTATTTCCCACCCCGACGCGCATCGGCTATTCAGCTCCCTTAAGCGCCTTGTGCTGGATGAATTACACGCATTAGTCACTTCAAAACGGGGGGAATTACTATCCCTTGGGCTAACGCGACTGGCGACCCTTGCGCCCAACATGCAAATTACCGCCCTCAGCGCCACCATCGCCCAGCCGGAAATATTGCGGGACTGGATCGCAAAACCGGTCGCCCCGCAAAAAACCAAACTGCTATCCATGCAAGGGGGAGCGAGCGCTAAGGTAACCATTCTGGCCAGTAAGAACCGTCTGCCATGGGCTGGGCATTCCGCCGCCTATGCCATCCCCGATCTCTATGAAATTATTAAGCAACACGGCACCAGCCTGCTTTTTGTCAACACCCGTTCGCAAGCGGAAAATCTGTTTCAGGGCCTGTGGAGCATTAACGAGGACGCACTCCCCATCGCCCTGCACCATGGCTCCCTCGACGTGAGCCAGCGCCGCAAGGTTGAAAAGGCAATGACCGCTGGCGACCTGAGCGCCATCGTGTGCACCTCTACCCTTGATCTGGGCATTGATTGGGGGGATGTGGATCTGGTTATTCAAGTGGGTGCACCCAAGGGGGCCTCGCGCATGCTCCAGCGCATTGGCCGGGCCAATCATACTCTGGACACACCCTCAAAGGCTCTTTTTGTACCCTCTAACCGGTTTGAGGTGCTTGAGTGTGAAGCGGCCCTTGAGGCGGTGCATGAGGGGGTTCAGGATTCTGAAGACCCGATTGCGGGGGGCATGGATGTTCTGGCGCAACATGTGCTGGGCATGGGGTGCGCCGGGGGATTTGACGCGGTGGCGCTTTATGATGAAATACTCAAAGCATGGCCCTATAAAGATCTGACATGGGCGCAATTTGAGCGGGTGGTCGATTTTGTTGCCACGGGGGGATATGCCCTCAAGGCCTATGAGCGATATGCAAAATTGCGCAAAACCCCTGAGGATACATGGCGCATAGCCAACGCAAAGATCGCCCAACAATATCGCCTGAATATTGGCACGATCATTGAGGAACCGATGGTGCAGGTACGGCTTGTAAAGAGTGCTGCCAGTAAAAGTGGCCCCCGGTTTTCCGGTTCGGCAGCACGACCAAATAAAAATACAGGTCGCAAAAATCCGCGTGGCGGTCGAGCATTGGGCAAGATGGAGGAATATTTTTTCACCCAGCTTTTGCCGGGGGATACGTTTTTGTTCGCAGGGGAAATTTTAGCCTTTGAAGGCATGGGAGAGAGCGAAGCCTATGTCTCGCGATCTTTCTCCCCCAATCCCAAAGTCCCCGCATATATGGGGGGCAAGTTTCCGCTCTCTACTTACCTTGCAAAGCGTGTGCGTGCATTGCTTTCAACCCCCAATGATTGGCATAAGCTTCCCAAGCAGGTGTCTGACTGGCTAAAGTTACAACAGAGTATTTCGGTGCTTCCGGGGCAGAAGAACCTGCTGGTCGAAACATTTCCCCGAGCCGATAAATCCTACATGGTCTGCTACCCGTTTGAGGGACGCCTGGCCCACCAAAGCCTTGGTATGCTGTTAACGCGGCGACTGGAGCGGATGGGGGCACGCCCCTTGGGGTTTGTCGCCTCGGATTATGCGCTGGCAATTTGGGGTGTGGGAGATATGTCGATGATGATCACCTCAGGACGATTGAATTTAGGTGAGTTATTTTCCGCTGAAATGCTGGGGGATGATCTGGAGGAATGGCTGAATGAAAGCGCTCTGATGAAACGCACATTCAGAAACTGCGCCATGATTTCAGGGCTGATTGAGCGCCGTCATCCGGGCAAGGAAAAAACGGGCCGTCAAATCACTATGAATTCCGATCTGATTTATGATGTGCTTTATGCCCATGAACCTGACCATATCCTCATTCAGGCCACGCGGCGCGATGCGGCCAAGGGTCTGCTCGACATTGAACGATTGGGGCAATGTCTAACCCGAGTGCGCCAAAACATCGTGCACAAGCCATTGCAACAGATTTCCCCCCTCGCGGTGCCGGTCATGCTTGAAATTGGCAAAGAACCCATATTTGGTGAGGGAAGAGAAAGCGCCATGGCTGATGCGGCGGATGAATTACTGAAAGAAGCGATGGGGAAA
The DNA here is from genome assembly GCA_024279675.1 of Alphaproteobacteria bacterium. Classification (GTDB taxonomy): domain Bacteria; phylum Pseudomonadota; class Alphaproteobacteria; order Rhizobiales; family Devosiaceae; genus DROE01. The sequence goes on along the minus strand of JAJRRG010000088.1, from coordinate 4,541 downwards.
TCGTGAACGATAGCACTACTGAAATCACCCTAAATTTTGTCGGTGAAACCTTTATACCTCTGTTGTCCGGCGCTCTTTATTGGCCTCAGGAAAATACGCTTCTGGTGGCGGATTTACACCTGGAGAAAATGTCGTCCTTCGCCTCGAAAGGACAACTCCTCCCCCCCTATGACACCAAGGCAACGCTGGCACTTTTGGCCCGGGATATGCAAACGACAAAGGCACGCCGGGTAATTTGCCTGGGGGATAGTTTTCATCGGGATGAGGGAACTGCCACGCTTCCCCAAGAGGACGCGGAACAGCTTCGCGCTTTGATAAAAAGTGTGGACTGGTTATGGCTCGCAGGGAACCACGACCCCTCACCTCACCAATTGGGGGGGAGCTGCGCTGATAGTATTATTGTAGGCGATGTAAATCTTTCCCATGAGCCAAGCTCAATAACTAACGGACAAATTGCAGGACATTTGCACCCCTCAGCGCGTATTTCAATCAACGGACGCGCCACGAGACGCCCCTGTTTTGTCCATAATGAACGGTTGATGATTTTACCGGCCTATGGCGTATCGACAGGAACGCTGAACATCCTGAGCAAGCCATTTGAAGGATTGTTTGATCGGGACAGGCTCAAGATCATCATGCTTGGAAGAGACCAACTTTATCCTGTGGCGACAAAATATTTGCGATAAATCATGCTAGATGAATACAAGTATGTACGATGTGCTTTAAAGCATCAAAGTGCATTTATTGTATGCCTGTGAGGATAAAAACACATATGAGGATGGCACAAATAATCCACGTGGCTACCATTCTTGAGGCTGAATAATCATCGGGGAGCCTGCCATGGAATGATCCCCACGAATCCCATGCCCCATGGGCCCCAAATCCTGCAATCAAAATTGCCAGACCCAGGGAAAAGGGCAAAAGGAGCACAAATAACCCCAGAAATGGACCCATGATCAAAGGAAGTATCCAAGCGTTTCCCGGGCGTTTCTGATTTAGATAGATACCATAGCGCGTACCCGCAAAAAAACTCAACAACCCAACGCAATACCCTAGGAACACGATCTGTAATTTCAACGGGGCAATGGGTGAGTATTCTGGAAGCGTAAAAAAAATCAATGCCAGAACCAGGGGAGAAACAAGCATCAGAGCAAAGTGGGGAATGCCCGGTTTTTGCGTGTGGTCTTGAGATGAATTGATTTGGGGCGATTTATTATTGTGAGCCATTGTTTTGTCTCACCGCCTAAAGGCAACGCCACCCAGCCACCCGGTAAACAGGGCCAGCAACACGCAAACAATGCCATAGGCCAGTGGGAAATCGCGCGCTGAATCTGAAATGAATTCCTCCATGCCAATGGTGCGCACAAAAAACCTCGCGGCACTGCGATCAATCAACGTACCATCCTTAAATAAAAATGTGGTGGCTAAATATGTGCCATTGGGCACATCAGCTGGTAATTCCAAATTGGCGGAATAAAAGGTTGGGGAGTGAAATGAAACCGCGTGGGAACTCAAGCCATAGGTTCCCACCTCTTGCATCAGGCGCTTAAGCTCGTTGGTGTAAGCGATTGTCACCTGCTCACTTGGCCCCTCAATTTCATGTATCTGAGCGGTTAAATCGATTCCAAGCTCAACTAGATTTTCAGCACTGTTAATGTCTTCAATGGGACGAGAGGACAGAACGTGAAAATAGGAGGGCGCGCCCTTAAAGGTAACCTGTTGTGCATTGAGCCAAATGCCGGCCTGACGTGATTTTTCACGGACGACCCTGTCCACTGCGCTGCCCTGCACAAGAATGATAACATCAAATGGCCCCTCCACTTTTTCATCTGAACCAATATGAGCTTCAATGGTACCAAATAGAGTGAGGTTTTCCCCTGTGAAAGTCGAATTGATTGAAATTTCAAGTTCTGACATTTTTGGTACAAGCTTTTGGGCAAGCGAGGCGTGCACCCAAAGAGTAAAAATGAGAATTGCGCCCATTAACGGAATGAAAAACTTTGCAAATGGTACTTGCATGCGCACCATTATCCTGCCCCCAGTGTAATTGCAGTAATGCTGAAGGGGTCACTGGGGGTAACAAGCAAAGAGTAGGCAAACCTTAGGGCGACGGCCAGAACAATAAACCCGAGCAATGCTCGCGTTTGTTCGCCACGCATTTTTTGTCCGATGGCAGCGCCGAATTGCGCACCTGTCACGCCGCCAACCATCAGGCTTAATGCAAAAACAATATCGACGGTTTGAGAATTTACCGCATGTAGGATTGTGGTTGCGGCCATGATCGCTAGAACCTGCAACAGGGATGTACCAATTACAACATTGCCGGGCACACGAAGGATATAAACTAGGGCCGGCACAAGAATAAACCCACCCCCAATGCCGAGCAGCGATCCAACAAACCCGATAAACAAGCCAATGCCAAGCACTGGCAATATGGAAACATAAAGATTGGAACGCTTAAAGCGTACACGAAGGGGCAGCCCATGCACCCAATTATGTTTTCCCGGTACTTTTAAGGGGCGATTTTTATTCTTCGTACGTCGAACCAGCGTGCCCACTGCTTCATAAACCAGCAAAGAGCCAATTGAGCCTAGAAAAATGAGATAGCCAAGGGAAATGACCAAATCTAATTGCCCGGCCCCCCTCAGGGCTGAAAAGGTGGATACACCAAAAAAGGCACCAATTACCCCGGCAAAAACCAGATACATCGCCAGATGAAAATCAATGCCCCCATGTCGATAATAGGAAAGTGCGCCTGAGGTGGAGGCCGCTACAACCTGTCCTGTTACCGAAGCAACAGCAACCGGAGCTGGAATGCCTGTAAATATCAAAAGGGGGGTCAGCAAAAAGCCACCCCCAACCCCAAATAGACCAGAAAGAAACCCAACGGCGCCCCCCATCCCTATCAAGAAGAAGATGTTGACCGACAATTCCGCAATGGGAAGGTAGACTTGCACTGTCTAAAAGTCCGGGTTGGGGCATTTCGGATGAACAAACAAGATCAAATTCAAGGCCGAAATGCGGGTCAAAAATATGCGGAAATTGCCACGTATGATAGCCAACACGCGGGAACATACCACTTTGGGTGAAAGTCCCTGTTTAGGGGGAAAATCTGAGGGCTGTCAACGCCCCAATGTCGTTTTAGTTAAAGTCGCGATTTGTTCTATATTATTTTGTTTAAACCGGCTGGCTTCCAAGCACCGCCAATAATCTTGGATTTACCGCCCCACTTGTGCTCATGCCAGCTTGTGTTTCAAATCCTTTAATGGCTTCAATGGTCTTGGGTCCGATCAATCCATCGGGAATACCTGTGTCAAATCCCAATCCATTTAATGCCGCCTGCACCTTTTGAATAACTTCACGATTTTCAATTTGAGGGCCCGGATCGAAGTCGGGTGACCATGTACCGATGGGGGCAAAATTGGCGCGAATATTCATCTCCGAGGGCGCCCAACCTGCTATTTCGTTATTCAAGCCAGCAACAACTTGTGGGTCCAGTGAACTGGCAATATCATCGCGCGCTTTTGCTGCATCCTCATCCCCGGCATTTGCGGCAATGGAAAACCATTTGAACGAAGTTTCAAGATTCTGTGGCACCCCAAGTCCGCGCGCATGTAACATGCCTAAATTGAACTGACTGTCCTTAAGGCCTAATGCAGCGGCTCTTTCAAACCAATGGGCGGCAAATTCAAACTGTTGCTCACCCAATTGTCCCCCCGCAAAGAGCGACGCTAGATTATGCATGGACATTCTGTTGCCAGCGTCGGCGGCCAATTGATACCACAGACGCGCCCGCGCCAGGTCTTTTTCAACGCCAACACCATTTTCATACATATTTGCCAAGCGATAACCCGCCGGTGCATATCCTTGAGCGGCTGCCCGCTCATACCATTTTGCCGCGGAAGCCAAATCCTGAGGAACAGCCCTTCCTTCTGCAAAGATTGCCGCAACTTCAAACTGGGCCCGCGCATCTCCATCCGCAGCCGTCTCACGCAACAATTGAGGACCAAGGGCAATCGGGGGAAGCTCTAGCCCAACAATAGAGTTACTTGGGGACGTCGCCATGCTCAGCGAAGCATTGCTCAGAGCTACTGGCATATGCAAATTATCATCGGGTGCAATGACGCGAACATTAGATCCATCAACGCCAGAGAAACGATCAATCGATCCCACGATTTCATCTAGAGCAACGGAACTATCCATTATGGGTTGTTCAGAATTTGTATTTGAGGAATTAGTATCCATCTGCCCGGGAGTTACAGTATCCGTAGAACTCGTTTTAGGTGAGTTGCCGACTGTTGCGGGGGTGTTTCCTGCATTCACCTCTGCACTATTTATCCCGGGGTTTTGAGAAACCATAGCGGCGGAATTTACAGTGGGGGTATCAGAATTACGCTGGTTGATAAAATTTAGGGTCAGCAGACTTACCGCTACAATTGCGGCGACCAACAAGATTGGTTGGCGGTGGCGCGATAAAAAGCTTTCCGGAACCGTTGTTAAATCATCCAGATCAAATTCGTCCTCGTCTGAGGTAAGTTTTC
>JAJRRG010000087.1 GCA_024279675.1 Alphaproteobacteria bacterium | reverse complement strand
GCCCCTCGCTCAGCCCGCACTCGTTTCGATTTTCGTTATAGCATTCATCAATAATTGGGATGAACTTCTGCGGCCACTTCTGTTCCTTAACTCAGATGAACTCAAAACAGTGCCGTTGGGATTGATGTCTTTTGTTAGTCAATATGAGGCCTCTTGGACCTTGTTGATGGCCGGTTCGGTAATATCCACATTGCCGCTCATTATCATCTATTTACTGACTCAAAAATATATCCTGCAAGGCTTTTCAGGTGGCGGGGTTAAGGGCTGATGTCAACTGATTCCATGCTTGACCTTACGGACCACCAGCGCGCAATTATCGGGGCCGTGCTGGCAAAGCCTGCAATTCGGCGTACGGAAATCTCGTCTCAACTTGGCATATCGGCTCAGACAACGATGCGCGCGGTTCTACCGCTTATTGAGGTTGGGGCACTGCAAGAAACCCAGATTACTTCCGGTGGACGTGGAAAACCTGCTAGCAGCCTGACATTTGTAAAAGGCGCAATGGCGACACTGGGCATAAGCATTGCCTCTGATCGCATACGTGTTGAATTTTGCGATCTTGCAGGAAATCAGCTTGTTTCGCAGTCTTCAGAAAAACCCTATCAAAGTGCAGCTGAGCAATTGATAGAGCTTGATGGTCTACTAAATGCAAGCCAAGCTTTGTTACCAAAAACTGCAATACTGGTTTCCGTCGGCGTGTCGATCCAAGGGTATTTTTTGGATAGGGGCACACGTTTTACTGCAAAAATAGATCCAAGTGGGTGGGCGAAATTTGATTTGCAAGCACACCTGTTTGCGCGATTTGGCGTGCCCGTCAAACTGATGAACGACGGCAAAACCCTAGCCAGTAGCCTGATATTGATTGCGCCTTACCAGAATTTTGTTTGTATGCATCTGGGCTCAGGCATTGGCGGCGGTATTGTCTGTGGGGGCCAGTTGGTGATGGGTGCCAATGGGAATGCTGGAGAAATAGGAAGCTTGTTCCCCCAATCACAAAACCGGCCAATTGAAAGCGCCTTTCTGATAGCCGCAGGTATCGGGAATTGGGCTGACTGGGTCGGTTTTTCGGGATTATCAAAAGGCACTTATAACAAGTTTTCCGATTTTCTGGATCATGCGGGCGCAAAGATTGCCGATGCCTTAGAGAAATCCCTAAGTATTTTGGACTTTGAGGCGGTCTACATATGTTCGCGGATGCCCGCGGACGTATTGGAAGTGCTTTGCGATCGCATTCACGTGGCCCCTTTGGGAACCAATCTTGTCGGGCAAAGTGCTAACCTGAGAAATCCTGCTCCAATTATTCATCCTTTTCATGTGCCCTATTTTGCGCCACTCGCCTGTCGAATGGCGCGGGATATCTTCTTGTCGTCTACTAAAATTGCTACCGCTTAAGGAATTGTAATGGCAACGCTTTCTCTAAAATCGATATCTAAAACTTTCGGCAGTACTCAAGTTCTTAAAGACATCAGCTTGGATGTAGCAGATGGGGAGTTTGTGGTATTTGTCGGGCCATCAGGGTGTGGAAAATCCACGCTTTTGCGCATCATTGCTGGATTGGAGGACCAAACGTCCGGCGAATTGATGATCGACGATCAAGAAGTTACAGGATTGGAGCCAATCGTACGTGGTGTGGCCATGGTATTTCAATCCTATGCACTTTATCCGCATCTAAGTGTGTTTGAGAATATTGCCTTTCCTCTGCGCCTCAAAAAAATGCCGAAGTCTGAAGTGACTGCTAAAGTCGAAGCTGCCGCTCAAATCCTGGGCTTAACTGACCGTCTTTCCTACAAGCCCAGCCAATTATCCGGGGGGCAACGACAACGCGTTGCCATTGGTCGCTCGATTGTTCGGGACCCTGAAGTTTTTTTGTTCGACGAGCCTTTATCAAACTTGGATGCTTCCTTGCGCGGCGCAATGCGTGTTGAATTATCAGAGTTGCACCAGAACCTGAAAACCACGATGGTTTACGTTACCCACGACCAAGTTGAGGCTATGACTTTGGCAGATCGCATCGTCGTGTTAAATGGAGGGGTGCTTGAACAATACGGTACGCCGATGGAGTTGTACCACAAACCTCAAACCAGATTTGTCGCGGGATTTATCGGTCAACCTGGTATGAATTTTGTCCCTGCGACATTGAGTAAAGTGGGCACGAACGGGACAGTTACCGCCCAGTTTTCCGAGCACAAATTTCAAAACGCAAATGTCGACGGCGTTAATCATCTGCAAGGAGAGCAGGTTGATATTGGTATTCGCCCGGATGATTTTGTCCTGTCAGATGGTGCAGGTGAATACAGTATTACAGTTCGAGTGCTTGAGCGCCTCGGTGCCACAACAATCGTCTATGGAAACCTGCAAGATGGCACTCAAATTTGCGCTTCCCTTGATGGGTTCGTTAAATTCGAGGTGGGGCAGAGCGTACAGTTGAGTGTAAAACCAGATGCGGTGCACATTTTTGACGATAATGGCCTAGCCCTGCCGCGGCTTGCCGCTCTTGAGCTTTAAGGGAGGCAGGCGATGCGAATTGCAGTTGTTGGTGTTGGCAAACGAAGCACCAAGGTTCTAGGCTACCTCAAGGGGGCAATGCCAGAGATGGAAATTGTCGGCTTTGTTGACCCAAAACCCACGCTATTAGCTGAACTGGGAGATCCCGCACAGCTTAAAGAATTTTCAACTGTCGATGGAATGCTTGCGGCCACAAAGCCAGACCTTTTGTTCGTAGGAAGCCCCAATCATTTGCATTTGGAGCATATAACTTGCGGTTTGAGAGCTGGGGTGCGGGTGTTCGCGGAAAAGCCAATCGTTACAACACTGGAGCAAACTTGGGCGTTGTCAGAATTGTTGTGTGAACATGGTTCGGATCAACTGATGGTGGGTCTGGTGTTAAGATATGCGCCGCAGATGAGGGACTTGCGAAAATCAATTGCTGCAGGGCATTTGGGCCAGATCATATCGCTAGAAGCCAACGAACATATTGAACCCCAACACGGTGGGTTTTTTATGCGCGACTGGCGCCGATATACCGCCTATTCTGGGGGGTTTATGCTAGAGAAATGCTGTCATGATATCGATCTTTTTCATATGATTTCTGGGGCCCGGCCGACGCGCGTGGCCAGCTTTGGCGGCAAGCGAATATTTACACCGGAAAATGCGCCGAATTCAAATTCCATGATGGAGCTTTATCATACCACGCCCTCGATTTGGGAAACCACAGACGATCCTTTCAATTCTGATGCCGATATTATCGATCACCAAAATGCAATATTGTCATTCGAGAATGGCATAACAATGAGCTTTCACACAAATCTAAATGCACCTGACCAAAGCCGCCATTTCTGCGTGATTGGAACTAAGGGCATGGCTGAGGGCGACTTGCATCGTGGGAATCTGCGCGTGACAGATGCCCGAACAAATGCTCGACTCGTAGATATCGACTACAATGATGAGCCTGAATTACAGATCGACCATTATGGGGCCGATAAGCAAATGACGATTGAACTGGCGGCTTTCCTCCGGGGCCAAATCAAATCGCTGCCTGTCTCCGTTATTGATGCAATCGAAGCGGGAATTTCAGCCATGGCTCTGGATGAAGCGCGCACAACTGGTAACGTCATTGATTTGACCCAAACCTGGGAAAAATTTGATAAATTTGACCTCCGCAACCGGGTTAAAGTCAATGCAGATTGAAGCGTTTTCCCATCCCAAAGCCCGTAATCTTTCGGTGGCGGCGGACGACGTGTTTTTGCATATCCCCGGGCGGGTTACAGCCGTCTTTGACGGAGCAACTGATGCTAGTGGGCGCAAAATTGGCGGGGTCTCAGTTGGCCGACTTGCAGCCCTCGCTGCTGCGAATGCAACTGCGTCTTTGCCGGACGAAGCCCAAGACTGGCCCGCCGAACGTATTCTAACCTTACTTAGTTCTGCCATTACCCAAAGTGTGCCTATGCAAGGCAACAAAGCACCAGCATCCACGACTGCTATGATTGCGTTTGAACGGGCAACCGATATTCGCATGGTGGGCATTGGCGATGCCGGTTATCGGGTGAATTGCGGGCCTATGCGGATAACCGAACTGATGCCTGATCGTGTCTCAATTCCCGCTCGGGTTGCGTTGTTTGAGCATCTGATATCTCAAGGTATTGAACAGGAGAGATCCGAAGAAATCTGCCGCCACTATATGGGGGCGGGCCTTGATTTCGCCGTCCGTAGTGATGTCATCTCGGCCGACTTTTGCGAGAACATCATTTTGCGCGCAATTAAGGTGGCGCAGGTTCCCCATGCAGCCGTTGAGATTGAAAATTTTCTGCGGTCCGGCTTACAAAGCCAACATAGTTTTTCAAATTCTAGAGATCACCCACTTAGTTACGGGGTATTGAACGGGCATGTTCCAAATAGTGATTTTTTTATCGAAAAAAGCCTATCTCGGGACCACCTGGAAACCCTTGAAATTTTCAGCGATGGATATTTGATTGCTCCTCCAACCGCATCACTCTCAGCTTGGGAGCAAACCTATCAGCAACTTGAAACAGACGACCCATACAAAATTGCTGTAGCGCCGGAATGCAAAGGGTCAACGAAAAGTAATTTTTTTGATGACCGAACAATTATAATTCTCAAATACCGATAATTAGAAATACCTCTTCCTCAAAACCTTCGCCCGGAGAATTGTTGGGAATTGTGACAATTGCTTTGATTGATAATTATAGGACTTCTAAAAATGCCAGCAATGAGGCTTTTTCATTTGTAGACAAACCAAGTGGATTGAGTTCGGTGTGGCCACTCACAGCCGTTGGAGCGTTGTTGTAGTGTTCAATCACTAACGACAGGGTGGCCAGTTGACCGGCGTGCATATATGGCGCGCGTTCAGCTACGCCGCGCAGGCTTGGGGGCTTGAAGGCGCGCTCAAATAAATGCTCATCACGGGACATGAAACGCAATTCGCCGCACTGATCCTGATTTGCATCGCTGTAGGGGCCAAGGCAATTAAAGATATCTGCTTCAACTATGGCAATTGCGTCGGCGCGGCCATGGTCGATGACTGGGTTCTGGACCGAGTTTTGCGGACTTGCGACGCCTGTATTATGGAAAAACTCGTCGGTCAGGCGAGGGCCATTGTGACATTGGATGCATTCGCCTTTGCCGACAAATATTTTGAAACCATCAATTTCCTTTTGGCTAAGGGTGGCTTTTTCCGTGGGGGATTCACCTGCCAATAATGCGGCTGTATAACGGTCAAACTGGTTCTCAACTGGCAATAGGGTGCGTTCAAAAGCGGCGATGGATTTGCCCACATTGGCAAAAATTTGATTGATGTCGTTTTGTTGCTCGCTGTCCAGCTCCGCCCAGGCAGTTTGCTGGGTGTCGTTCCCAAGTGGGCTTGCCGCCGGGAGGGTCTCAAGTGTTGTGAGCGGCCCTAAAAGTGCCTCATAGGGTTCTTGATAATTCTTTGCCACATAGGTGGCCACTTGTGTGCGGGTAAAGCCATGCTCCACGGTGCTTTCAATTGGGCCGAGGGCCTGTGACCACAGCGAGTCTTTTCGACCGTCCCAGAACAGCCACGAGGCATATCCAACACCCAGAAGTGGCATTGTACGACGGTCGGTGGTGCCAATGCCCTGGCCCAGGGGAAGGTCGTCCTGAAACTGACTGTTTTCCAGATGGCAGGTGGCACAGGCGACCTTGCCATTGGCTGAAAGAGCGGTTTCGTTAAATAAAGACTGACCCAGAGCAATGGCCGCTGGATTGTCCGCCACCGCATTGCTAGGGTCGGTAGGCAGTGTTGGCAGGCTGGCAAGGCTTAAAGTCCGAGCCGCTTCCAGTTGTGCCTCGTTAAGCCCATTGTTTTGCAGGTAATAATATCCCCCAATGGAACCACTTACTACAAGCCCGATTAACGCACCCAGATATAGTGGTTTCATCAATTCATCACCAAATTAAAGGTTACATTGTCGACGGTGTTATTGGCGGTAATTGTTAGCTTGAATTCCCACCAACCGCGCATGTTAAAGCGCACGCCTTCGATTTTGTAACGGCCTTCGCCAAGCGCTTGTGTCATTTGCGGGCTGGTTGGCAAGCCGTGCCCGTGTTGGGGCATGCCGCCATCAATGGTGATTTGTGCATCTTCCACCGGCATGCCATCGGGGGTTGTGACTTCCACAATCCAATTGTGCAAACTGTTGCGTTGATAATCAGCATTTTCAGGTGAAACCGTTACCGAATAGTGCCCCTCTATGGTTGTTTGTGTTGTAGCGGTGTCTAAATTTTCGGGCAAAGGTTGAAACATCTTAAAAGCTACAAAAGCAGCCACGGCAAGGATTATAATGCCAACGAGGATGAGAATTTTTTTCATTTTTAAGCTTTCAAATTGCAGACGTACTTGCCTTCTTCCGGCTTTCCTTAGATCGTTGCGAATGAGGGGGGTATGATCTTGATCATGTTGAATATTGGGTTAGGGTGGAGATCGGAGTGATTGCAAATTTTAGTTGTTTTGCCAAGGGGATGAATTGATTTGGCGCAAAGCGATTTGGTTTGGACTTCAGATAGTAAAATGGACATATTATACTGTCTGGGCGTATAGTCTGGCTAACCCGAAATCCCTGTTGAATAAAGGAAATTCAGATGAACAAACAAGCCCAAAATATCGCTGGCGATGCCGAAGGAAAACGCGATCCAGGAGAAAAGATTTCCAACAAACGATATGAAGATCAAATGGCGCGTCTGCAAATTGAGCTGGTTAAAATGCAGGAATGGATTAAGCACGAGGGCTTGCGTGTTGTCGTGATTTTTGAGGGTCGCGATGCGGCGGGTAAAGGGGGTACGATCAAACGGATCACAGAGCCCTTAAACCCACGTATTTGCCGGGTTGTGGCGCTTCCTGCCCCCACCGAGCGGGAGCAGGGGCAGTGGTATTTTCAACGCTATGTGGCGCACCTACCCACCAAGGGAGAAATGGTGATTTTAGATCGCTCCTGGTATAATCGCGCCGGTGTTGAGCGGGTTATGGGATTTTGTTCCGATGATGAGTATCAGGAGTTTTTGCGTTCGGCCCCAGAGTTTGAGCGCATGCTGGTGCGCTCAGGGATTAAGATTATCAAATATTGGTTCTCGGTAAGTGACACCGAGCAAGAGCGCCGGTTCCAAAAGCGCCTTAAAACACCAACTAAACGTTGGAAACTTAGCCCTATGGATTTGGAATCACGCAAACGCTGGGTTGATTATTCCAAGGCAAAAGATGATATGTTTGATCATACCGATATCAAACAAGCGCCATGGTTTGTGGTCAATTCAGATGTGAAAAAGCACGCGCGTCTTAATTGCATCTCGCATTTGTTGAAACAGATTCCATATGAGGATTTAACACCGGATCCGATCGTGCTTGATCAACGTCCTGAGCAAGAGGGATATGTACGTCCGCCGATGAATGAGCAAACATTCGTTCCCGATGTACATAATTTGGATGAGGACTAATTGGGGAGCAATATCCTATATATAGGGTTTATTTGTAGTTTTCCCTTGCAAATGCTAGGGGAAACTTATGTGTGTTAGTGCGTAAAAAATAGAAAGAAGGAATTTCGGCACTGATTTAGGGTGCAATAGCAATTGGGGGAAATGCTATGGGGGCTGCAAATTTTATTGCAACAGCCGCTGTTTTGGTTGTGACGGATCTGAAACGGTCGACGGATTGGTATACCAATCAATTAGATTTTACGGCAGCGAAACTGGACTGGGATGAGCAGCCAAACTTTTCTTTGGTCGAACGGGAAGGGGCGGCGATCATGCTAAAACTTGGTCCGGAAAAGGCCATTGCTAACCGACATCGTACGCCAGGTGATGTGATTTGTGATGTTTTTATCTGGGTGCGTGATCTGAAAAAAGTCGAGTTAAGCCTGAAAGTTGCTGGAACGCCTATATTTGCCGGGCCAATGCAACGGGCCTATGGTTGCACCGAAGTTATGGTGGTTGACCCTGACGATTATTTGATTTGTTTTGGCTATTGTCCTTGATCACTTTCTTGGACAATTTTTTTAATTTAAGTGGAGATGCATAATGTTGTGGTGGTTGGTTCTTGGTAGCGGATTGTATTATATGCACGTTTTTGCCCCCTCAACGGCCAAAATGGGCAAGATGGGCGTTATGAAATATTTGGGCAATCGCAGTGATGACCCGGATCTGACCGGTATGGGCGCGCGGATTGAGCGGGCCTCCCTCAATATGAAAGAAAACTTTCCTGTGTTTGTTGCCTTGGCTGTTGCAAGCATTGCGATGGGGCAGGGGGCGAATGATGCGGTGATTTTGGGTGCGCAAATTTTTGTGCTGTTTCGCCTCGCTTTTCTGGTGATTTATGCGCTGGGGATTCCTGTGCTACGCTCTGTCGCTTGGACTGGTGCGTTCGTTGGCCTTATTATGATGGTGGTCGCCCTGTTAGGTGTGCCGGTAACTGTCTAGGGTCAGGACCTGTTAAATTCATCCATTCTGCGCCTATAGATTTTGTTTCTGAGCAGGCGCAGAAACGAAGGAAACTATATAGTATTTAAGGTTTTGCAACGCATTCAGGGGCAAAATATATGTGTGCCCAAAGGGTTTGAAAGAGAGTATTCATCTAAAGCAAATCGTCGCTCAAAAAGGTATAAACATTGTTTCTCGCCGCTTCACCTTATCTAAACACTCTCTTTCAAACAGAATTGCACGAATTTAACAGTTCCTGACCCTAGGACACCGGCAGAGGGAAATTATTTTATTTTCCCGGCATTTGTTCTTCGTGGGCGTGAATTTTTCTCATCGAGGTAATTTTTATTGGTATTTTTTCTTGCGCCCAAACGCGTTTGCGCTTAGACGTTGCCCGACCTTGAAGGGGTGTAGCTCAGTTGGTAGAGCATCGGTCTCCAAAACCGAGGGTCGTGAGTTCGAGTCTCTCCGCCCCTGC
>JAJRRG010000086.1 GCA_024279675.1 Alphaproteobacteria bacterium | reverse complement strand
CAGTAATCGAAACCGACCGACTGGATGACTGAAAGACTTGGAACAGCCCCATCAGCATAAACAAGATGACCAGCCAGATGGCAAAGTTGCGGAAATTTCCGTTCATTTCTTTTTTCCTGAAGTTCTTTAGTACAGGGTCAAATACCCAACAAAATTATTATCAACAATGTAGGACGCGTCGCCCATGGATACAAGGGCCACAATGACAACTCAGTTAAGCTCTTCGCCCTGTATTTGCATTTGAATCCTAAAACTCTTATTGCCGGTTAATCTTGACCCAATTTTGTTGTTCCTGTTTCACATTTTAACAACTGGCACGAAATATCTGAAATTTTGGAAATCTCCCCCAATACAAGCAGGTCCCCTCCACTGTCCCGAATAGAAGGGGCCGCGCAAATCGCGCTCATTTTTGCCCAGGTGCCATCTTGGGCAAACGCTTCAAATTCAGAGCGTGTTAATGACAATGCCGGGAAGATTTCCAGCCTACTTAAACCCATGTTTTTAATAACAAACCGTTGATCCCAAACAGCTTTTTCCCCACCATTCAAGGAAATTAGCCCATGAGAAATCTTACTGACTTCACGAAATGCGACAAGGTTTTGTTGCCAAATCTCCAATTTGCAGCCCGCCAGTACGCACCCGGAAAACCCGGGCGTCAAGACCTCAGAATATAGTTTTTCAAGTTGCGCAAGTTCTGCGCCATTCCGCCCTGAAGCGCATCGGATCAAATGCTCAATTATCCTAATCGAAATTTCTTCGGGCTGAGCTTCCAACAAATCTAAAGAAAACGAGTACACACCAAATTGATCAATTTTCACATTTCTGGCAAAAATATTTTCAGCAATTTCGCAAAGGGCCGCATTGGCACGCCCCATCCGCATAGAAAACCGCGCCAAAACATCCTGACTTATCCCCAGCGTTTCAAGTTGAGGCAACATCTTGCGCCAACGTACCCGCTCGTATTTTTCATGTCCGTTTGAGGGGTCATCCGCTGGAATATATCCCGCTTCTGCAACAAGAGCCATAAGGCTCTCACGCGAAATATCAAGCAAGGGACGAAACAGCTTCACTCCCTCAACCAAACTAAATTCCCGCATGCCAGTCAGACCAGAAATTCCACTAGAATGCGCAAGGCGCATTAATATAGTTTCGCTCTGGTCTTGCTTGTGGTGCCCGGTGAGTAACACCTGTACACCATCCGTCTTCATCGCCTCGGCAAGAAGTTGATAGCGCGCGACCCGCGCCGCCGCTTGCACACCGGTTTCAGGTTTTTTACCACCCCAGATCAGAGTGCGGCTTTCAAATCCCATATTTGCGGCAAGCCCAGCCACCATGTGGCATTCATCAGCGCTTTCAGTGCGCAATCGATGGTCCACACTGTAGATAACAATCTGTGCATTAACGTCGCACAATTGATGCCACTGATGCACCAACAGCATTAGCCCAAGGGAATCCGCACCCCCCGAAACGGCAAGCCCGATAATCTTTTCATGGGCAACCGGCGCAAACAGAGTGCGCACATCAAAGTGAGCTACATCCTGGCCCATAAAACTACCTGTCCACCATATTCAGCCACAACATTTAGCCCGAAAATTTAACACTCTGCAGCCGCAAGTTCCAGCGCAACCCTAAGTTCAAAGGCATTACCCATGCCAGGATAGCGCCGCAATACTTCACTAAATGTTCGACACGCGGTCTCTTGTTCTCCCGCACCGGCAAGGGCTTGTCCCAGTCCAAACAATAAATCTGGCCCCCTTGGGGTGTTTTGATAAAGTTCAAACCCGGCAAACAACACCTGCGCCGCCTCATCATAATTTCCATTTCGCAAAAGTGCTTCGCCAAGTAGGTTGGTCGCATCCGGGGCCTGCTCATGATCGGGAAACAAAGCAACAAACTGATAAAATTGCGTTTGTGCAAAATCATAATCACCCTGCATTATCGCATCAAAACCCGCCTTGTATTGCGCCTCCGCATCGCGCTCAGTAACAAGGGAACCGGGGTCAAAGTCAAAGTCCAACGCCTGTCCATCTGCCAGCAAATCATTCGGCAGTCGAAAATCGCCCTGGGCCTCAGCGCCAAAAATTATCCCTTCATTGGGTTCAAAGAATTCTCCTTCATTATCTGTCGCGCCCCCTGCGATTAGATCAGTGGGATCATCAACATTAGATAAAACCGTTTGTTCTTGGTTTTGGGATTGGTCCAAATTTTGGTTCACATTTTGGTTCACATTTTGGTTCTGCGGCAACTCCGCGGATGGCCTATCGCCACCGGATTGAATTGCCGCCTCAGTTTTTCCCGAGCCACCGCCTTCCAGCTGTTGAAAGCGAAACTCATTGTCCTCTTGCATACGCTCCAGCAAAGTCTGCAATTGTGTCATCTGAAACTGCAATCCTTCAACTTACCCTGTAAGGGATCGCATGTGTTCTTCAACCTGCGCCAAACGCAAATTAAGTGAAGCACTATCACGGTTTTGCGCCACCAGTATTGTTGGCTGTACACCAATGTCATTTGGTGGAGTAAGGCCAAAATTCTGACCATCTAATGACAGCGCTTGAAGCGATTGATTTAAACCATCTGCCCGCATCTCCAATTGCATCAGACGCACCGAAAAATCGTCCGACAACCCCACATTGGAATTGCCCGCATTCACAAACGCGGGCGCAACAATCCCACCAACCAGAGCCAAAGAAAACGCGATGGAGCGCCAATGTCCCTTCGGCCTTCTTGGCCTTCTTGTTTTTTGTTCATCGTTTTTCAAATTCTTGTCCCTTCCAGAGAGTTTTGTATAAATCTTATATCCCCTAAACTCTTACCCTGCAATTTTGACAAAAAAAAGCGCCGGGGTTGATACGCAATCCCCGACGCCCATCGCCTCCAGAATTCTGGCGATAAAATTTTACAAATTCTGCCTAATTCAGCACAGTCACCGCACGCCGGTTTTGTGACCAGCAAGAAATGTCATTACAAATCGCAACCGGACGTTCTTTGCCAAAGGATTTGGACGTTATCCGGGCAGCACTAACCCCACGGCTCACAAGGAAATTAATTGAAGCCGCCGCGCGCCGTGCCCCAAGGGCAATATTATATTCGCGTGTGCCGCGTTCATCCGCATGGCCTTCAATAACAACACGATATTGAGAATATTGATTGAGCCAAGCGGCTTGCTTGGCCAGAGTTGTTTGACCCGCATTGGTTAAGATTGAAGAATCGGTTTCAAAAAACACCCGATCACCCACAGTGACCAAAAATTCCTGCTGACTACCGGGCGTCGCTTCACCCGGACCACCGGTTGGTGTGCGTGCACAGGCAGCAACACTCACCACGAGTGTAACCATAAACAGGGCACGAAGATATTTTACAAATGGTGCGAAAATTCGCATACCGGTTACTCCAAGTTAAAAACAGTCTTTAATTGTTAGACCCTTTACCTTAAGAGCCCGTCTCTAAATAATGTTAATCAATTCCTAATTAGGCAAAAATGCGGCCAATACTCGTTTTGGAAATAGAAATTTTTCCCTTGTGCATAACTTTGCCCCACGTCGAGGGTCAGGACACTAGCCCAATAAAGGTGACCATGCGGGATCAGAGGCAAAACTTTCCGTAGGAATTTGTTGCAAATTGCGCCCCCATATATCCACCGAAAATAGCCGTGGACCACCATTACCACCCGGATCTGAGAAATACATGATCACACGTCCGTTGGGGGCCCAAGTTGGACCCTCCGCATGAAAACTTGACGCCAGAATGCGCTCACCAGACCCATCGGGCTTCATAGTTCCAATGTGAAACTGCCCCCCCTGTCGCCGGGTAAATGCGATCAAATCTCCCTTGGGCGACCAAACAGGTGTCGAATATGCCCCCTCCCCATAGGAAATACGTTGCGCACCACCACCGCCCGCACCCATGACATAAATTTGCTGTTGTCCACCGCGATCGCTTTCAAAGGCAATGCGCGACCCATCCGGGGCATAGGAAGGGGACGTGTCAATAGCAGCTGAATTGGTCAATTGCTGCGGTGAGTTGGATCCAATAGGTATGGAATAAAGATTTGTAGTGCCCCCGGACTCAACAGAAAACGCCAATGAACGACCATCTGGCGAAAACCTTGGTGAAAATGTCATTTGACCAAAATTACCAATACGTTGCTGATTACCCGTTGCCAAATCGAGCAAATAAACCTGCGGATTACCATCATCATAATTCATATAGGCCAGCATGGAATTTGACGGGGAATAGCGCGGCGTCAACGCCAGCGTGCGTCCCGATGTCAGATATTGAACATTAGCCCCATCCTGATCCATCACCGCCAGCCGTTTCACCCGATTGGCCTTAGGCCCGCTTTCGGCCACATAGACAATGCGCGTGTCAAAATACCCACTCTCAGCGGTCAGGGAGGTATAGATAGCATCTGAAACAATATGGGCAATGCGCCGCCAAGCATCAGGCCCTGTGGAAAGCGATTGCCCCACAATCTGCGCACTCGCGCGCGTATCCCACACTCTAACTGA
This sequence comes from Alphaproteobacteria bacterium, assembly GCA_024279675.1. GTDB lineage: Bacteria > Pseudomonadota > Alphaproteobacteria > Rhizobiales > Devosiaceae > DROE01. The sequence continues at coordinate 12,729 of JAJRRG010000086.1, read as the reverse complement.
GGACTGAATATTCCCTGAGCGCTCCACCTGTCCCATCCCTAAAGCGTCAACATTGGTGGCTTGCCATTGGGCAAAATCCGGAGTCACGCCAACATTGCCCACCACGTTGGGCATGGCCGAAGCATCAAGGGGCGCAAATAATCCCGAGCGGCGTAAATTCGCCCGAACAATATCGGCAACCTCACGGCCAAAGCTGGGGTCGGATGAGGCAAAATCAGGAATGGCAATTGGCAACGGCGTAAATTGCGCGCCCGAGACCACAATCTGCACCAATGCAGATGCGGGACTGCTCATGGCCATCCCGGCCAGTCCAAACAGCCCAGTTTTTAAAACGTCTCGTCTATTGGGTAAAATATTCATCTAAATTGCAAAGCCCCTCGTGAGCGAAATATATTTGGCCCGTACTTAAATTACAGAACCTAATTTGAACTTGGTTTAACATGATAGGTCAATGCCATGGCGATAAAGTGACGCAATTCATTTTCCGGCACCTTTTCATTAGGGGCAAATAACAGACCACGGTTTTTTTGAAAACTAAAACGTTCCGGATAAAGCTCCCGACACTGTTCAATCAGCGTTGTTGAACAGGGTACATATAACCCATATTGTCCCGTGTCCGTTTTTCCCTCCAGCCGAATTGTTGTGCCGCTTTTGGGTTTTTGCGTCAAATAGGCCGGTACATTCCACTTCAATGTTTCCACCAGCGTCCCCACCCCGTCGGTAGTAGCTGCGACATCAAAGATCATGGTACGCAGATTTAGAATGCTCATTCGCACCTGGGCTGGCCATGCACCAAACACCTGCGCCACATCTTCACTTTGGAACTCAACCAGCTTAGTATTCATTTTTATATTCCTACAACAGATCACTGGAGCGGAAAGTTACATCGACTTGGCTCCAACTGGCATATTTTTCTGCCGCCATTTGATAAGGGCCGCATCCTAAAACCGCCCGTTGGGCCGCCCGTGCGATGGAGCCTTGCATGGGTGAAGCAATACCACTTAACACTTTTGGTGTCCCATTCACCGATCCATCCCGGTTTAATTCTACCAACAAACGCACAGATTCACCGCTATCAATTTCCCCCGGCAACAAGTTCCAGCACCCACGCATTTGCGCCGCCAGCGCATCCTGTTCCGAGCGTGTGAGGGTGGCTGATTGCCCGGTTGCCGTGCCCGTTGTCGCTTGGCCACCGGTGCCGGTTGTGCCCCCCCGACTTTCCTCGGCGTTCAATATTTCAGAAATTTTATCTGCCTCACGGGCCGCATCTTCACGTTGCCGGCGCGCATAATCTTGACGTTGCTGATCAAGGGAGGCCGTACGCACCACGGGCTGGGGCGCGGCAACTACCGGCTCAACCTCCGCCGGAACATCGGCAACAATTTCCGGCTTAATATCAACCGGTTCAGGGGGCGTATCCTCTGCCACTGGGGGCGGATCAGGGGTTGGCTCTACGATAGGGTCCGGATCAGGTATGTCCGCCGGGGTTGGTGGTTCCGGATCGGGATCTGGTATCGGATCAGGCTCTGGCACCGGTTCGGGCGCCGTTTGCTCCGTGGGAGCTGGGGTAATATTATCACTATCCTGAGGTTTAATTTGGTTTTCCTCAGTATTGCCAGTTCGTTCCGCAAGTTCCGCCGGAACTGGCGTGTCAACAATAGAGGGCGTATCGGTTTCAATGATTTTGCTTTCAAGCGACCCGGCGCGAATATTTGAAAACTCGGTAATCGGTACAATCTCAACTGAAATTGATTCAATAATTGTCGGCTCAAGCGGTTCAGCAAAATTAAGACTCATCAACCCCACAACGATCAGCGCCGTGTGCGAAAAGACCGAAACTGGCAAACCAACACGCATTTGACTATTGCGCCGTTTATTGAGCAGTAATCAACCCGATTTGTGAATGGCCGGCGGCTGAAAGTGCGCCCATACCCTTCATTACCGCACCATAATCCGCACTAGCATCCCCACGCAAATATATCCGTTGAGAATCATTGTCCGCTGTCAATGCATCAACCCGCGCCACAGCTTCTTCCAAAGAAATTTCCTCGTCCCCGATATAGACCTGCCCCAACGAGGTCACGGTCAAGGTAATCGGTTCAGAGGGTGTATTGAGGTTCTGCGCCTGGGTTTCTGGTAAATCAATGGGCACACCCACGGTCAACAAGGGAGTTGCCACCATAAACACGATCAACAACACCAGCATAACGTCGACCATCGGCGTGACGTTTATTTCGCTCATCGGGGCTTTGCGTTGACGCCTTCTGCGCCGTCCGCCGCCACCACCACCTGCCATTAACATGGACATCAGTTTGGCTCCCCGCGCGCATCCAATTGCCGGGACAGGATTGTGGAAAATTCATCGGCAAACCCTTCAAGTCGCCCCACAAGTTTATTCGCATCCGCTGAAAACTTGTTATAGGCAATCACCGCGGGTATAGCGGCCAACAGACCCAATGCCGTGGCAAACAACGCTTCGGCAATACCCGGCGCACCCACTGCCAGATTGGTACTTTCCGAGGCCGCAATGGATTGAAATGAGTTCATAATCCCCCATACCGTACCAAAAAGGCCAACAAATGGCGAAGCAGAGCCAACCGTTGCCAAAAACCCCAAACGTTTCTCCAAATGTTCAGTTTCCCGGGCAATTGCCACGTCCAGAACCTTATCGATGCGCACCTGAACCCCGATATGAGACGCAGCATTTTGTTCATGGGAGCGTTTCCACTCTTTCATCGCCGCAACAAACACCGCCGCCAGCCCTCGACTGGGACGATCTGAAAGCGTTTGGTAAAGCTCCTCAAGCGATTGACCTGACCAGAACACTTTTTCAAACCGGTTCATGGCGCGCTTGGCATTGCCAAAGGAAATGGACTTGTCCACCACAATGGCCCACGACCAGACGGAGACCCCCATCAAGCCAACCATCACGGATTTGATAACCCAGTCCGCACTCCAAAATAATGTTAAAAGTGAAAAGTCCACGTCCTGCGCCGCGACCTCTGTAACCTGCATAATATCCATTTAGTGTAATCCTATTAGAGTATTCTTGAGTGCAAGACCGTTAGCAATGCCGACCCATCTGCGGCCACACTTCAATTATATGTGCATGGCCTTTGGGGGGCAATTTTGTCATTTTTTAGGTATTGGGGTCAATCTATTCAACCTGATCGGGTTCCCCTATTTTATCACGCCAATTATGGTCAATAAAAGGTTAAAAAAGCAAGTCGAGTACAACATTAGATGCGCGTACAAAATATCCCTCATCCGATCAATACTTCAACAACAGCTTTTGGTAGGCGAACCGGACGCCCCACCAGGTTAACACAAACAATAGTTACGCTGGCCCGAGTCAAAACATCTTCACCGCGCAACACGGTTTGCTTCAAAACCATGCGCGCGCCTTTGATCACCTCAACCAAAGTTTCAACCCTCAGCAAGTCATCAATATGGGCCGGGCGGTCATAGGAAATTTGCAAATCACGAACCACAAAAACCATATCGGTTTTTAATAATTCAGAATGGTGCACCTCCCGTTCACGTAACAACTCGGTGCGCGCCCGCTCCATAAATTTCAGATAAGCTGCATGATAAACATTGCCGCTAAAATCAGTATCTTCGTAATAAATACGGATGGGGAATGTGTGTGATTTTGCCATGCACAATGTTTTCCTATCCGTTGGGGATAATCAACGCCTATTTTGCAATATATCGATCCGGGCGATGATTAATCGCCAGAAAGATATTAAGAACCACAGCGCCAAATAGCGAAAATGCAACCAACTCCCATGGTGCCACAAACATGGCAAAGCAAAACGTCCCCAAATCTAGTGCCAACATGCTCAAGCCGGCGCGAATGCCAAACCGATCTTGTAGCCACACCGATAAGATGCCAAATCCGCCCAAGCTGGCCCGATGTCGAAACACGCCGAGCAGACCAAAACCCACCCTTACCCCCCCGGCCAAGGCCCCAAAAACCGGATTGATACTTTCAAAAACAATCAAATTCGACTGCAAGTCTACCAGCACCGCCAACAATGCTACGGCCCCAAAGGTTTTGAAGGCAAAAACCCAACCCAAACGGGTAATCGCGATGTAATAAAACGGTAAATTAAGCAAAAAGAACACCAGCCCTGTCTGCCAACCCGTGGCGTAGTGCAGCACAATGGCCAGCCCGGCAATCCCCGATGTGATCAGACCCAGTTTCTGGAACAGCCCGATTGCCAGCGCAACCAATAAAACCGAGGCAAATATCCCTTGAACATCTTCCCACACCGTGTGATGTGACGGATCAATGCGCCAATGCCCAAATTTAGATTTGCTATCAAGGTCGGCTTTATCGATTGATATATTTTCCATACGCCAAAAGAGGCTTAAATCTCTATTATGTCAACAATGCTGTATAATCCAGCAGGCGTTTCTGCCGTCAATTCACTGAACTATCTTCAAGCAACACCGCGCACGAAGCATCTCTGACATTCTTACAAGGGTGGTAGGTCATAATCTGATTATCCCGCTTATCCCCGTATAATGTCACCTGCACTGAGATCGTTTCTGCAGTGCCAAGTGGAAGCGCAATGGCAATTGTATCTACCCCCATATCTGAGGGCAGAGAAAACGGCAATGCCTTGTTGCACGCCGGCACTGGAAAGGTCTGATCCAGATCATTTGAATTTATTGAATAGCGAATTTCGCTCAAGCGACAGTGCAGGGTCACCAAAGGTGTGAAGTAAATCCATTGCTTACCATCAAAATTACGAAAGGCGACCCAACCCACTTGCTTGTTCATTTCCAGCATTTGTTGGTAAATTTCGACGGGCGGAAGTTCCTGCGCCTGCGCCGGTAGCATAACGAACCCCACAGCAAAAGCTGCACCCATGAATCTGTTCTTCATCCCACTTCCTCCCATATCGAACTATTGACAACAAATGATCAAGCTTTCAACAATACATAACAATACTCAGCCAAAGGCACCAGAAAAATGATTACGTTGAAATCCACAGTTTGCATTGATGCACCGGTTAACAAAGTATGGGACTATCTGTCCAACATTGGGGATGTGATCCTGTGGGTGCCTGCAATCAACAAATCCTACTGCGAAAACGAATTTGATTATGGGCATGGAGCAATCCGCATATGTGAATTGAATAAATTCAATTTACGTGAAACCTTTGTTGAGTGGGACGAAGGCAAGGGTTTCAAATATGTGGCCACCGGTGCGCCAATGCTGGAATCGGCATCAAACAGGTGGAGCCTTGAAGCTCGAGGCGAGCAAACCCTTGTGACATCCTATTCAGAAATCGTTGTAAAGGGAGGTATTTGGGGACGGTTACTTGAACCGTTGATTATTTTGGCCACTAAACTGGGACTACCCAACGCGCTGGCCCCACTTAAATATCATGTGGAAACGGGGAAACCCTTTGTCGGCAATGCAAAGGACCTGCCTTTAGCCCCCGCGTTTTGTTAATTTCTCTCATCCTCAATCAAATGTACTGTCGTGTCGGGCAGATCATCTAGTTGTCCCCGCAACCATTTGGGTAGCAAATTAAACTCCACCAATCCATCCCCTTCGATTTTAACCCAATAAAACTTCAATTCATGTCCCTCATCAAAGGTGATCAGGGTCGGCCCCTCAACGATAAAGGGAAAATCATCCGGCAATTCCACCATATAATATTTACTGATTTCGTGAAAATTCTCACCCTGCAATTCAAAGAAATTCTCAACCGCAAACAACAATCGTCCCACCTCTCCCGTGCATTGCAATTCTTCTTCAATCTCGCGGCCAAGTGCCACATTGCTGGGTTCCCCAAACTCAACCCGGCCACCGGGCAAATAGACAAAATCATCCTTGTCCTCTCGACACACAAGCACATGATTATTGCGGATAATAACCGCCGCCGTACGATAATTATACCGACGTTTTCCTTTGAGAAAACTTAACAACCAACGCTCACTCATTTCTCATCTTCCTTAAACATAGTGGCCTGAACACCGACAAACCCCTGCGGCACCGATAAGCCCAAATGTTGGAATGCCTTGCCCGTCAACATGCGCCCGCGCGGGGTGCGTTGGATAAATCCCTGCTGAATAAGATAGGGCTCAACAATATCCTCAATCGCGTCCCGTGGTTCACTCAGCGCCGCCGCAATGGTTTCAATGCCCACCGGCCCACCGCCATACAATTCACCCATCACATTAAGATAACGCCGATCGAGCATATCCAGCCCTGCCTGATCAACATCCAAGCGCAACAAGGCCTTATCAGCAACCTCCGCCGTCACTTCCTCGGCCCCATCCACTAGGGCAAAATCCGTCACGCGGCGCAACAACCGCCCGGCAATCCGGGGCGTACCACGTGAACGTCGCGCCACTTCCATGGCACCCTCATTGGTCATCTTAACTTGCAGCAAGCGCGCCCCACGGGTGACAATTTGCACCAACTCCTCGGGCGTATAAAAACTAAGTCGCACCGGAATACCAAACCTGTCGCGCAAAGGGGTGGTCAACAGTCCGGCCCGCGTGGTCGCACCCACCAAAGTAAATTTCGCCAAATCAATGCGCACAGAACGCGCCGCCGGGCCTTCGCCGATAATTAGATCAAGTTGAAAATCTTCCATCGCCGGATAAAGAATTTCTTCAATTGCCGGGTTTAATCGATGGATTTCATCGATAAACAGCACATCCCCCTCTTCAAGGTTGGTCAGCAACGCCGCCAAATCACCCGCCTTGGCAATCACCGGCCCGGAAGTGGCGCGAAACCCGGCCCCCAGTTCACGCGCAACAATCTGCGCCAATGTGGTTTTACCCAAGCCGGGAGGGCCGACAAACAGCACATGATCCAGCGCGACCTTGCGCCGCCGTGCCGCCTCAATAAATACCTCAAGATTGGCCCGCGCGGCAGACTGCCCGACAAATTCAGAAAAACCCGTGGGGCGCATGGCCACATCGGTATCGCCATCGCGCTCGGCATCCGGGGAGGTTAGATCAGTCAACTCGCCAATTCCCTCAGTCCCAGCCGGATCAGTTTCTCAGTGGAAATATCCTCCCCCTCACGCGCCACAATTGTCGCCAACGCCGCCGAGGCTTGCGCCCCAGAATAACCAAGGTTGGATAATGCCGACACCGCATCAGAGATGTTAGAGCTAGCCACCCCATCCCCAAGTGCCTCTTGCAAACCAAGCGCACCGGCATCCACCTGTCCTAAATCTGGGATTTTGCCCTTAAGCTCAGTCACCAATCGTTGCGCCAATTTTGGCCCAACCCCGGACGCGCGACCCATCATCGCTTTGTCCTGCAAGGCAATAGCCGATGAAATTTCACTCGGGGAAAGGGTCGACAAAATCGCCAGCGCCACTCGCGCGCCAACGCCCTGAACTTTAAGCAGAATATTAAACCAGACCATTTCGCTTTGTGTAGCGAACCCGTGCAGCTTTATCAGGTCCTCGCGCACCATCATCTCGGTAAATACGCTACATGCCTCACCAACACCGGGCAAAGCGCCCATGGTACGCGACGAGCAAAACACCAGATAACAAACCCCTTGGACGTCGATTAAAACACAATCGTCGCCCAGATGTTCAACTATGCCTTTTAATTTGCCAATCACGCCCGCAAGGCCAATCGCGCCGAACTTGTACGATGATGGGCATGGCAAATAGCAATCGCCAACGCATCAGCCGCATCCGCATCTTCAAAATCGGAGCTGGGAAGCAATAGCTTGACCATCGTCTGAATTTGCCCCTTGCCCGCGTGGCCTGAACCAACGATAGATTTTTTAACCAAATTGGCCGCATATTCCCCAACAGGAAGGCCCATAACAGCCGGCGTCATCAATGCAATTCCCCGCGCCTGCCCCAGCAAGAGCGCCGAACGCGCCCCCGCAGAAACAAATGTTTCCTCAACCGCCGCTTCCTCGGGATGAAACGTTTCAATCACCGCACTTAAGCCCTCAAACAAAGTTTTGAGTCGCAGCGCCAAGGGTAATTTCACATCAGGTTTAATCGTGCCCGAAGCCACAAAACTCAGGCGATTGCCCGCGCTCTCAATAATGCCCCACCCACAACGGCGAAGGCCGGGATCAATTCCAATTATACGCACAAGTTCCATCATTTATCCTAAGCCTCTTTAACAGGTCATCAACCCAAGCCCGCTTATTAAGCCAAGCCCTAACTTATTCATGTGTGCTTATGACGAATACACCAGCATCGTTGGCGTTGTGTCTAAGCTGATTTGCTACACTTTACCAAGCCCCATGTGAACAAAAGGGAAACAAACCACAAGAATCTTTATTTAGTTCACCCTTGAAGGGATAAAACCTAATATATGGGTAACCAGATAACACGCAAATCACCTCTCTTTGAGCCATAATTAAGACTGAAAAATGAATTTTGACCTTCTGTTCACCCGGTTTGAACTGACCACCCTTTTTACCCTCGTTGCGATCTCCCTAATTGGCGGCGCAGTGCGTGGGTTTGCTGGGTTTGGCGCCGGACTGATTATCATGCCAGTTGCCAGCGCCATCATCGACCCAAAACTGGCGGTTGCGGCGTTTATTATAATTGATTTTCTCGTGACACTTCCCCTCGTGCCCCCGGCCATGAAAGAATGCGATTGGCGCACCATCAGTCCCGCCCTCATCGGCGCAATTCTCACCATTCCCCTTGGCACTTACGTTCTGGTGCATTCCGATCCGCAAAATGTGCGTTGGGGCATATCAATTGTGATAATTTTAATGCTTGGACTGCTTTTGTCGGGCTGGCGTTATAAAAATGCGCCCAACACAATTGCGTCCGTCAGCGTTGGCGGTGTGGCCGGATTTCTCTCAGGTCTTGCACAAATTCCCGGGCCTCCGGTTGTGACCTATTGGATGAGTGGGCCCTTCCCCATCAGCATTATCCGCGCCAATCTGATTGTTTTTTTCTTCTTCGAGGCCATTCTGGCATCCGGCGCTTATCTGTTCAGCGGTCTGTTCACAGGCGAAGTATTAAGCCTGATCATCCTCATTGTACCCGCCTATGCCATCGCCATCTGGTTTGGGGCAAAGCTTCATGGACGCGCCACTGATAAATCTTTCCGCACCGTCGCCTATATTCTGATAACCGTGGCAGCCCTTACCAGCCTGCCAGCGCTGGATTGGCTTTTGCGGGGGGTGGGGTAAAGACGTTTACCCCCATGCAGTATTACCTGTTAAATTTCCAGTTTAACAACCTGACAGTTCTCAGGCTGAATACCCGTTAACACGCGAATGAAATTTCCATGGCTGACGATAGCGGTAGACTTCATATTGCTTTGTTTGGCAAACTCAACAAAAGCCGCCGCCCGTATTTCCACCGAACTGAGCGGCTCAAGTGGAATCCCAAGACTATCTTTCTCCCCTTTATGCCACCAATGGGCTTCAAGATGTGAAAAGTCTAAATGTGTCCAATCCTTAGCTAATTGATCCGGATGCGAACCCACATCACCACTATGGGAGGTTTGTTCGCGCACATTTGCATCGATAATAATGGGATGGGCACGCTGAAAAATCAATTCAGCAGTTTGCAAAGTACGGGTAAGCGGAGAGACAATAAGCTTAGTAATGTCCAAATCCGCGACCACCGCACGCGCTTCAACGGCTTGGGATTTCCCAAGCTCAGATAGTGGCGCATCAAAAATCATCGGATCTCGCTTAAGTTCAGCATAACCTGCATTAAATTCCGATTGGGCGTGGCGAATAAGATATATGGACATAAAAACTTCTCACTTTTCTTTCGTCATTACCCAATTTGTCGGGCATTTCTGCGCATCAATTCGTTAGCGTATAAAGTCGTTGGCGTTTTTAAGTCTTTTGCGCTGTACGGATTCCTGCACTTCGTCATTACCAGCGCATCTTGACTCGTGTTATGAACGGCAATTTAGCTAATCCATCTCGGCAATTTTCGCCATATCCTCGTCGGAAATTTCGACATTGGAGTAGACCTTTTGCACATCATCGTCATCTTCCAGATTGGCCAGTAGGCGCATTAACGAGGCCCCCTTATTGGCATCAACAGGGGTGCCTGAATTTGGTTTCCACGTGGGATTAACAGAAGTTGCTTCCCCCAACGCATCCTGCAAAGCTTTGGACACATCATTGATATCTTCAAAACCGCAATAGATGGTGTGGTTTTCCTCAGTGCTTTCCACATCCTCAGCCCCCGCTTCAATGGCCGCTTCCATAATTGCGTCCGCGTCCCCAGCTTCTACTGGATAAATAATTTCGCCCACACGCTCAAACATAAAGCCAACCGAACCCGTTTCACCCAATGCGCCGCCAGCCTTGCCAAAGGTCGAACGAACATTTGACGCTGTGCGATTGCGATTATCTGTCAATGCTTCAACGATAACCGCCACCCCGCCAGGCCCATAGCCCTCATAGCGAATATCATCGTAATTTTCGCCATCGCTGGCGCTGGCTTTGTTGATGGCCCGTTGGATATTATCCTTGGGCATGGATTGTGCCTTGGCATTTTGAATAGCCAGACGAAGACGTGGATTCATATCCGGATCGGGCATGCCCATTTTGGCCGCGACCGTAATTTCTTTTGAAAACTTGGAAAACAGCTTTGAACGGACGGCGTCCTGGCGCCCTTTGCGATGCATGATGTTCTTAAACTGTGAATGGCCGGCCATGATGGTTCCCTGCAATTATGTGGTGTGTTTTCGTTGGCGTTTATAGAAGAGGTTTTAGCTCTGGTCAAAAGTCTTGTGCAATTATTCGCATGTGGTGAAATAAATCTCTTTCCCACCGGGCAATTTCAGCGCCATTTACAACCGCGCGTCACTGGGCAAAACCCGACAAGGAAACGACATACCAAGCTCTCCAAGACGCGCGCCACCGACCCCAATCAATTCAATGTTTTGTTCAGCCATATTATCAACAGGACGCGGGCCGGGCGCCCATTCAATCACATAGGGCAAGGCCCCATCCGCCACCAATCGACCATCATCATGCAAGCTAAATTGCCATTTTAGATTGTTGCGGGTAACGGTGACTGGCGCACCCGGATCAACCGGCATGGCAGGTCGCGCATTGGCAATATCGTCGCTGTTCACAATAAACGTCAACAATTTCAACCCATCCCTAAACCGCGACTGAACGTGCGGAGCATCCAACCCGAACCAACGTTTGCGTGCAGGTTTGGGCGCGTCTGGATCAATAGCAATCAATTCCAGATAGACCGGCGCGCCAGAAGTTTCCAATCGCCACAAAGCATTATGGGTGCCAAAAAGCTTGTGCTTGCCCCGCACAATCGGCGCAACATCAAGTAGCGCCGATAGTTGATCAACGCCCTGCTCCAATTCAGCGCACCCAATCGCAAAATGGTCTAATTTTAGCACGTTTTATCTCCTAGTCTCTCAAACCAACAAATTCAGTCTACAATATCGACCCATTTGGAAACAGGATCAATGCAACAAACACATGACCATCCCACATTCCCCCAAGCCGGTGGATGCCAGTGCGGCGCGGTGCGCTATCAGCTTAATGCTATGCCCATCGTGTTATATATTTGCCATTGCACATCGTGCCAAAAACAATCATCTTCCGCCTTTGGCCAATCCCTCAGAGTAAATCGTGCGGACTTGACAATCACCGGACAGACAAATTCTGCTGAAAAGCCCGCCGTATCGGGCGGCATCATGAAATATGAGTTTTGCCCCGATTGCGGCACGCGGCTTTTCCATTCTCGCACCAATTATCACGACACCCTCAACATCAAGGCCGGGTCATTAGACGACACTAAATGGCTTGTCCCGGCAGGGCATATCTGGACACGTTCAAAACAAACATGGTTTAACCTGCCCCAAAATGCACTCACGTATGAAGAACAGCCAGATAATTATGACAAGTTGAGCGCCAAATGGCGGAAAATGATGGGTCTGACCTAGTCAAACTCAGGCAACGCTTCACTCAAACTGCCCCCGATCCGCAACGGTGAAACAGATTTACACAAACCTGTTTTAGGCTCGGTTTCAATGGCTACCCCACATAGGGTTGCCCTACCGGTCGCCGGGGTAAACCGCCCCGTCACCAATCCTGTGGTGAACCTGTTCACGGGCTCATCCGCCTCCATACCAATCACCGAATCAAAATCTCCACACATACCCGCATCCGAAATAAGAGCAGTTCCCCCCTTTAATATTCGCTGATCAGAGGTTGGGATATGGGTATGTGTCCCCACAACAAGGGAAGCCCGCCCATCTAAGAAATGTCCCATGGCTTGCATTTCTGAAGTTGCCTCGGCATGAAAGTCCACAACAATTGCATCCGCCATTGCACCCAATGGGCAATCAGCAATCGCCTGCTCTACCGTCGCAAAAGGATCCCCCATTGGGTTCATGAACACCCGCCCCAACGCGTTGACCACTAACACCTGATGCCCCTTGCGCCCAGGGACTAATGTTGCGCCGCGCCCCGGCGTGCCATCCATAAAATTGATCGGACGCACCAATGTCTGCTCCCGCTCAATATAGGAAAGCGTTTCACGTTGATCAAAGGCGTGGTCGCCAAGGGTCACCACATCAGCCCCCGCATCCATCAGCCCACGGAAATGTCCTTCGGTCAGGCCACGCCCATGGGAAGCATTTTCCCCATTGATCACCACAAAATCAAATTCATATTTTTTAATCAAAGCGGGAAGCTTGTCGCCAATGGCGTCTCGTCCCGCCTTGCCCATAACATCCCCTAAAAACAACAGTTTCAAATTT